>NZ_JAKMSR010000001.1:0-209936 GCF_025772765.1 Campylobacter sp. CNRCH_2015_0814
AAAATATAGAAGAAAATATAGAAGAAAATATAGAAGAAAATATAGAAGAAAACCCCGCCGAATTTGATTCTCTTGATGATTTACCTATGGTTGAAGAAATGAGCGAAAAAGAGATGAGTTTTGATGATTTACCTGAAGATGCTCAATTTATTGGTGAAGCAAAAGATGATGATAGTGTTGCAGAAGAAAATGAACCTTTAGTAGAAGAGGTTTTTGAAGATGAAAGTATAGATGATTTTCAACCAGAAGAGGAGTTAAGCACTCAAGATAAAATAAAAGAAGAATTAGCTGCTATTGATGAACTAGATGAAGAATTTGGTGATATTGATGAGAATTTAATGAGTGATTTTGATATGCAGGATTTAAGTGAGGGTGAAGATTTACAAATGAAATCACAAGCCGATGTGAATGAGGAAAATATAGAGGAAAATATGAGTGAAGTTTTAGATAAAACGCAAGATGAATTTGCAAATTTAAACGAAAATGATATTATGTTAGCTTTAGGAGAAGAACTTGCTCCAGCTATTGTAGAAAAGAAAGAAGTAAGCAAGGTAAACACTGAAGAAAAAGCAGAGAATTTACAAGAAGATGAAATGGTAAATGAGCTTAGTAAAAGTATAGCTCAAACTATCACTTCGAGTATTACCGATGATACTTTAAAAGCAGCCTTAAAAGGCATGAAAATGAATATAAACATTAACATAAGCTTTGATGAGGATAAACATTGAGTGGTCAAATTTTAATCATCTCAGGGCCAAGTGGAGCAGGTAAGAGTACCTTGCTTCAAAGGCTTTTTAAAGAAAAAGATAATATTTATTTTTCTATTTCAAGTACAACAAGAGCTCCTAGAGAAAATGAAAAAAATGGAGTAGATTATTTTTTTATTAGCGAAGAAGAATTTAAACAAGGTATAGAAAAAGGTGATTTTTTAGAATGGGCTTTGGTACATAAAAATTATTATGGCACTTCGTTAATCCCTGTGAAAAAAGCATTACAAGAGGGTAAAAGTGTCATTTTTGATATCGATGTACAAGGTTTTTGTATAGCTAAAGAAAAAATGCCTGAATATATTACTTCTGTTTTTATTACAACTAAAAATAAAAAAGAACTTGAAAAAAGATTGCTTAAGCGAAATACTGATAAAATAGAAGATATTAGCAAAAGATTGGAAAATGCTAGTGATGAAATGGCTTATTTGGATCGATATGATTTTTTAATCATAAATGATGATCTTGAAAAAAGCTATAGGGAGTTAGAGGCGGTTTTTGAAGCTTCAAAATTAAAAAGTACAAAACATGATTTAAAACAAATTCAAATTCAATGGAATAAAGGAGAATAAAATGCATATGCCAAGCGGAACTCAATGGTTGATTATATTACTTATTGTAGTGTTACTTTTTGGTGCAAAAAAAATTCCAGAGCTTGCTAAAGGCTTAGGAAAAGGTATTAAAACTTTTAAAGATGAAATGAATACAGAAGATAATAAAAAAATCGTTCAAGAAGACGCGCAAAAAATTGAAAAAATCAATGAAAAAGATGTTCTTGTAAAAGAAAATAACGAAGAAGTAAAAAAAGCTTAAGGCAATACATTGAAAACTTTAGTTTATAAAGAAATTAAAGAAAAATTAGGAAGAGATTTTATCTTAGAAAATCCCAAGAATAAAAATCTAGCTCATTTTGCCACGCCTTTGGCTTTTTCTTTGGCTAAAGAATTAAAGCAAAATCCTATGATAATTGCCAATGATATTGTTGCTAAGTTAAAAAATTGTGATTGTTTTGAAAGTGTAGAGGCTTTAAATGGTTATGTAAATTTTAAACTTTCAAAAACTTTTTTAAATTCTTTGGCTACGCAAGCTTTGGGCGATAGTGAAAATTTTGCAAAAGATGATAAAAAAGAGCAGAGTTTTTTACTTGAATATGTGAGTGCAAATCCGACAGGGCCTTTACACATAGGACATGCTAGAGGGGCTATTTTTGGCGATACTTTAACTAGGGTTGCTAGGCATTTAGGATATAAATTTGATACAGAATATTATGTCAATGATGCGGGTAATCAAATTTATCTTTTAGGTCTTTCTATATTACTTGCAGTAAAAGAGCATTGTTTAAAAGAGCAAGTTCAATATCCTGATGAGTATTATAAAGGCGAATATATCGTAGATGTAGCAAAAGAAGCTTTTATTGTTTTTGAAAAAGATTTCTTTGTAGAAGAAAACATTCCGCAATTAGCACTTTGGGCTAAGGATAAAATGCTTAAAATTATCAAGCAAAATTTGGCCGATGCTAAGATATTTATTGATACTTATGTGAGCGAAACAAGTTATTATAATGAATTAGAAAATACCTTAAAAGCTTTAAAAGAGCATGGTGGTACTTATGAACAAGATGGTAAAATCTGGCTTGCATCAAGTGCTAAAGGCGATGAAAAAGATCGTGTGATTATTAAAGATGATGGAAAAGGAACTTATCTAGCTGCTGATATAGTTTATCATAAAGATAAAATGAGCCGCGGTTATGATAAGTGTATTAATATATGGGGAGCTGATCATCATGGCTATATAGCTAGAATGAAAGCTGCTATGGAATTTTTAGGTCATGATAGTCAAAATCTTGAAATTATCTTAGCGCAAATGGTTTCATTATTAAAAAATGGTGAGCCTTATAAAATGAGCAAAAGAGCAGGAAATTTCATCTTAATGGGTGATGTTTTAGAAGAGCTTGGCAGTGATGTGTTAAGATATATTTTTATTAGTAAAAAATGTGATACACATTTAGAGTTTGATGTAGATGAGTTTAAAAAAGAAGATAGTTCTAATCCCGTGTATTATATTAATTATGCTCATGCAAGAATTCATCAAATATTTGCTAAAGCCGGTAAGAGTGTAGATGATGTTATGCATGCTAAATTTGAGAGTTTGAATGAAGATGGCATGAATCTTTTATTTGAAAGTTTAAATTTAAAAGCAGTGCTTAATGACGCATTTGAGTCAAGAGCCTTGCAAAAAATTCCTGATTATTTAAAAAATTTAGCATCTTTATTTCATAAATTTTATAATGAAAATAAAGTAGTTGGTTCAGATAATGAAGATGAGCTTTTAAAACTTTTTGCCGTATGTGCTTTAAGTATTAAAACAGCTTTTGCGCTTATGGGGATAGAAGCAAAAAATAAAATGAATCACGATTAATTTTGATCGTGATTTTTACTTTTTTTAATACTTCTTGTCATCATAAAGCTTTGCTCAAAAAATAAAAGCAAAGTCACACTTACTCCTACTGCTAAGGCTAGTGTTACTGAAAGTGTTGTAAAAAAATGATCAAAAAATTGAATCAAGAAATTAGTCTTTTCGCTAATATCTTCTGAGCGTATAAAAGAAATTAAATACAATATGGCCTTATATGCATAAATTCCAGGTATCATAGGAATGAGAGCGGGAAAAGCTATGATTTCAGCAGGTGTTTTAAAAATCTTAGCTAAAAATAAACCAAGACAGCCTATACTAAAAGAAGCTATAAAGGTTGCAATAGCCAAGGTTTGAAAGCCAAAATATCCCATCAAGGTAAAGCGCATGCCATGAGCTATAGCGGCTAATATGGCTGAGAGTATGAGTGTTTTAAAGGGTGGATTACACACATAAGCAAAACCAAAACCTGTTAAAGCTGCAAAAAACATATCCCAAAGTATAGAAGAATAATCAATCATCTTAAAATCCCAAAATCATTAATACCAAGAGTAGTGTAAATTCCAATGGCAATACAGCATACTAATATCGCCACACTAATAATACGACTAAGCCCCATAAGTATATGATCTTTTAAAATGTCTATAACGGAGTTTATAAAATAAACCCCAGGAATTAAATATAATATACTAGAACCCAAAGCAACATTAGCTTCTTGCACGAGTTTTAAATCCACCCCAAAAAATACAATAAAAGAAGATAAAAAAGAACAAATAATGTATTGAATTCTTAAATCAATTTTTATTTTAGTGAGTAAAACTCTTAAGCTAAAACCTACTAAAGTAGCTAAAAATACAAATAAGCAACCATAAAAATCTCCTCCAAATAGCTTGCAAAATGCGGAATTTGCCACTGATACTAAAAATAAATTCGCTAAAAAAGGATTTCTTGTGCTTTGTTTGAGTTTTAAAAGAGAAAATTTAGCTTCTTCTAGGTTGTATTTATGATCATGAATTTGCCAGCTTAATGTACTAAGTTCTAAAATCAGTTTAAAATTAATATGATTGTGTTTATTAGGTATGATATAGGTTCTTTGTATGGAATTATCATCTTTATCAAAAATATTTAGTGTGGTATGATGAAAGAAAAAATTCATGTTAATCTCATAACCATATGCATTAGCTATTCTTCCAACGCACTTTGCCACTCTTGCTGTGTAGGTTCCAGCACTTAGAAAAACACTGATGTATTCGATTAAAAAATCTGTTAAATTTTGAATAGATGGCTTTTGCATAACATTTTTCTTTGAAATAATTTTTATAAGATTTTATCAAAAATCAAATATAAAATCATATAAATTTAAATGTTTTTAGACAATATATATTAAATTAAAGGAAATAATAAAATACCTAGCTAATGAAACTAGGTATTTAAAATTGAAATTTTAAGATATCTTTTTTCTTTTTTGGATATAGATATAAATAGCCACAATCATAGTAGCAAAAATAATACAAGCTACAATAACAAAATGCAAATATTCTTTAAGTAAGTCTTCATTTTTACCTAAAATATAACCTAATATAAGTAAAATTAAACACCAAATTCCAGCTCCTAAACTAGTATAAAATATAAATTTTTTCAAATTCATTCTTGCAAGTCCAGCAGGTAAAGAAATGTATTGACGCAATCCAGGGATTAATCTACCGCTAAATGTTGATATTTCACCATGTTTATTGAAAAAGGCTTCAAACTGAGCAAATTTTGTTTCATTAACTCCAAAATATTTACATATTTTTAAAATAACATTACGCCCTAAAAAATAACATAAGTAATAATTTAATAAAGCACCCAAAAGAGCTCCAAAAGTCCCACAAAATAGACATAGCCAAAAGTTAAGTTCATTTTGATGGGCTAAATATCCAGCAGGTATCATCACTACTTCACTGGGAAAAGGAAAAAAGGAACTTTCTACAAACATAAGAAAAATAATCCCCCAATAACCCCAATCTTTTGCAAGAGTGAGTAAAAAATCTATAATATCACCAAGCATAAATAACCTTTATTTTTTAAGCTAATGATATAAGTTTAGTTTTAATGTTTTAAAAATATAACATGGCTTTTGCGCAAATGATTATTAAAATACATAAAATCAATGCAATCAAGTGAGATTTCAAAGGATCTTTTCTTTTTAAAACTTTTATAAAAAATAAAGAATAAAAAGTCAAAGCTAGCATTGTTATTAATAATAAAAGCTTGATAAATAAAAATATGCCAAAATTACTCGCAAAAAAATCCCAAAAAGAGTTAATTTCATAAAAGCTCAAAAGATAAAATCCACTTAGTAAAAGTAAGATAAAAATACCAGCAAAAATAAAAATACTTGATTTAGTATAGGCTTTTTTGATTTTATCACAATCTTCTTTGTTTGCGTGTTGATAAGCAAAGCGATAAACACATACATCAAAAAATACATAGGCTATAAAAAATACAGCGCAAATAAGATGAATACAAATAAAAATAAAATGCATAATTAATCTCCTTAAAAATCATAGCACAATTTTAAGGAGATGTAAAATTAAAGTTTTTCTAAAATTTGGATAGTTTTGATTTTATCTCCTGCTCTAATGCTATCTAGTACTTCCAAACTTTCTTTATCTTCAGGGTTAATTTGCCCAAAGATAGTATGCACTCCGTCTAAATGAGGCTGTGGGCTGTGACAAATGAAAAATTGCGATCCGCCTGTATCTCTGCCAGCGTGAGCCATAGATAAGCTACCTCTTAAGTGCTTGTGTTTTTGATCGTCACATTCACATTCTATCTCATATCCAGGGCCACCTGAGCCTATACCATAAGGACAACCACCTTGTATCACAAAATTTGGAATCACGCGGTGAAAAACAAGCTCATCATAAAAACCATCATTGGCTAAGTTGGCAAAATTACACACAGTTTGTGGCGCTTCATCGGGAAATAATTCTAATTTCATATCACCTTTTTCGGTGCTAATGATAGCAAAATTGTATTTTTTTGCATTTTTTGTGTCGATTTTTTTAAGCATTTTTTGATCCTATTCTATATTAGTATAAACTGCTTGTACATCATCATCATCTTCTAATTTATCAAGCAATTTTTCAATATCAAGAAGTTGTTCTTCGCTAAAATTTACAGGATTGTTTGCAAGATATTCAAGTCCTGCTTTTTTTAGCACTAAGCCTTTTTTTTCTATGGCATTGCTAAGCTCGCCAAAAGCAGTGTAATCACCTATAATTAGTAATTCCTCTTCATTTTGCTCAAGCTCTTCAAGTCCTGCATCAATGAATTCAAGCTCAAGTTCTTCTAAATCTCCATCATATTTTTCAAGATGAAAAACAGCTTTATGTGAAAACATAAAAGTTAAAGAGCCATTTTGTAAAATTTCTCCACCATTTTTGCTAAAAATCGCTTTTACATTGGCCACTGTGCGTGTAGGATTATCACTCATACACTCAACAATGATTAAAGCTCCATGTGCTGCTTTTCCTTCATAGTGGATATTTTTAATATCAGCACTATCTTTTCCACTTGCTCTTTTAATAGCTGCATCGATATTGTCTTTTGGCATATTATTAGCTTTTGCAGTAGCTATGGCACTACGAAGCTTTGGATTCATATCAGGATCAGCTCCGCCTTCTTTTGCTGCTACTTGTATAGCCTTTGCAAGTTTTGGAAAAAGTTTGCTCATTTTATCCCATCTTGCTTCTTTAGAGGCTCTGCGATATTCAAACGCTCTTCCCATAAATTCTCTCTTTCTTATATTGTTTTAAAGTTAAAAGTATAAACTAAGAAGTCTAAATTTGATTTTAAAGGAGTAAAAGAGTGATCAGAAAAGCTAGAAAAGATGATGTTAAAAAATGCATACAATTGCTTGCTTTAGCAATGGATCATTTTATATACAAACTTAGTGGTTATAATGATCATCAAAAAGCCATAGAGGTTTTAGAAAATTTCTTCACTCAAGAAAATAATCGTTTAAGCTATGAAAATATATATGTTTATGAAGAAGATAGGGAAATTTTAGGTGCGATTTGTTTTTATGATGGGGCTTTGGCGGATGAGCTAGATAAGCCTTTAAATGAGCATTTAGAATTTTTAGGAATCAAAGAAAAAGTTTTAAAAGAATGTGAAAATGAGTTTTATTTAGATAGTATTTGTGTGGATGAAAAAGCAAGAGGGAAAGGTATTGCTAAGAAATTGATTGAATGCGCTTTCAATGAAGCTTTGAAAAATGGTAAAAAGCTTTCATTAATCGTAGAAGATGAAAATATAAATGCAAAAATGCTTTATGAAAAAATGGGTTTTAAACTGATAAAAAATAAAATTTTTCACTCTCATAAATATGAATACAGAGAAAAAGGAGAATAAATGATTATAAAAACTAAAAATATTAATTGTCAAAGTTGTGTAAATTTAATCAAGGCTTCTTTGGAAGATGAATTTGGTACCATGCAAATAAATGTTGAAACAAAAAGTATTGAGATTGATTTAAAAGCAGAACAAGTTGAAGAGTTCAAAAAACAATTACAAGATTTAGGTTTTGAGATAGATGAAGCATGAGTTAAAATTAAAAATAGGTAATATGACTTGTGTTAATTGCTCTAATGCTATAGAAAAAGTTTGTGCAAAAATTGATGGAGTCGAAGATGTAAGTGTTTCTTATGTCAATTCTAGCGGGGTGTTTTTGCTTAAAGATTTATCTTTGGAAGTAAAAATCAAAGAAAAAATCAAAGCTTTGGGTTTTGAGATATTACAAGAAGAGCAAAATTTATACGAGTTTAAACTCAAAGAGCTTAAAAATATGAAAACAAAGCTTATCATGAGTATAATTTTAAGCTCTATTGTGATGTATTTTGAAATGTTTGTTCAAGGAAATGTTTCTGCTTTAATTCAAATGTTTTTATCTATGGTAGCGATTTTTTATTGCGGAAAAGGTTTTTTTATCCACGCTCTTAAAGGATTAATACATAAAAATTTAGATATGAACACTTTGATATCCTTAGGTGCCTTTACTTCTTTTGTATATTCTTTTTTTGTGTATTTTGAGGTATTTAGCAAAGATGGTTATTTGTATTTTAGTGGCGGAGCGATGATTATAAGCTTTGTTTTATTAGGTAAATACTTAGAAGAAAAGGCTAAATTTAAATCCTTAGAGTATCAAAATAAATTAAAAAACATAGATATTAAAAAAGCTAATATAATCTTAGAAGATGGAAGTATAAAAAGCATACCCAGTGCTTTTGTAAAAGAAAATGATGTGATTTTAGTAAAAGAGGGCGAAAGCGTTGTTGCTGATGGGGTGATTATAGCAGGTGAAGCTGAGGTTGATGTGAGTTTTTTAACAGGAGAGTTTTTACCACTTTTAAAAAAGCAAGATGATGAGATTTTAGCAGGAACTGTGTTGATTAATGGAAGCTTAAAGATTAAAGCTAGTAAAAAGGCGATTGAAAGCTCATTAGAACAAATCAAAGATCTTGTTTTTAAAGCAGGTAATGTCAAAACACCTTTAGCAAATTTAGCTAATAAGATTTCAGCTTATTTTGTAGCTTGTATTATAATTTTATCACTTTTTGTGTTTGCTTTTTGGTATTTCAAAGAAGGAATTAATGCAGCGTTTTTACATGCTTGTGCTACGCTTTTAATCTCTTGTCCTTGTGCTTTGGGCTTAGCAACCCCTATAGCCATAGTTAGCGCTTTAGCAAATGGAGCAAGAAATTTTATCTTAGTGAAAAATCCAGCAGTGCTAGAGAATTTAGCTAGTATAAAACTTGCTATTTTTGATAAAACTGGCACTTTAAGTCAAGATGATTTAAGTGTTTATAAGCATGATCTAACTCAAGAAAATTTTCAAAAACTCACCCAAATTGAAAATTTAAGCTCACACCCAATCGCAAAGGCTTTTACTAAAGAATTGAATGTAAATTTAAATTTGCAAGGAAAATTAAGTGTTTTAGTGGGTAGTGGTTTGCTTTATGAGGAAAATGAAGATAAATATTTAATAGGCAATGAAAAATTAATGCTTGAAAATGGTGTTGATATACAAAAAAGCAAGCAATTTTTGCAAGAATTTGAAGATCAAGCACCTATATGTTTGTATTTTGCAAAAAATAATATTTGTCTTGGTGGGGTTTGCCTGAAAAATGAACTTAAAAACGAAGCTAAAGACTTGATAGTAAATTTAAAGCAAAAAGGTGTAAAAAGTATTATTTTAAGCGGTGATAATAAAAAAAGTGTTGCCAAAATAGCAAATGAGCTTAATATCGATGAGTATTATTCTGACTTAAAACCCGAGCAAAAGCTTGATTTTATAAAAGAAAAAATTAAAAAAGAAAAAGTGCTTTTTATAGGAGATGGTATCAATGATGCTCCTGCTTTAAATTTAGCTAGTGCAAGCATAAGTTTTTCCAAAGCAAGTGAGCTTGCTAAAAAAAGTGGAGATTTGATTTTAATAAAAGATGATTTATCTTTAATAGCTTATTGTTTTGAGCTTTCTCAAAAAACTAAAAATATCATCAAACTCAATCTTTTTTGGGCTTTTATTTACAATGCTTTGTGCATTCCTATTGCAGCAGGTTTTGTGCCATTTATAAGTCTTAGTCCGCATTTGGCAGCTTTGGCAATGTGTTTTAGTTCAGTAACAGTTGTACTAAATTCTTTAAGATTACGTTAGGTATTTAAGTTTATTTAATATTTTCTATATTATATTAATATAAATTTAACAAAAAGGAGTACTAGAATGAATTGCAACTGCGGTTTTTCTATGATGAATATAGTAAGATATTCTAAAATGATTATCTTGCTTACAGTTGCCTCTTTAGCGGCTATTGTTGTTTTTGGTAATGTAACTGATTACAATTCAAATTTTCAATTTGTAAAACATGTTATGAGCATGGATACCAAACCTGATTATTTAGGTAATGCTATTGTTTATAGAGCTATTACAAATTCTACTATCCATCATATTGCCTATATTTTTATTATTTGTTTTGAAGCTTTTATTATGTTAACTGCTTTAAAAGGCGCCTTGGATATGTTTAACGCAAGAAATTCAGATGCAAAAACTTTCCATGAAGCTAAAAAATTTGGAATCATTGCTTTAACTTGTTGTTGTTTACTTTGGTTTTTTGGCTTTCAAGTAGTGGCTGCAGAATGGTTTGGTATGTGGATGAGTAAAACTTGGAATGGCTTACCTGATGCTACCAGATTAGTAACTTATATGCTTTTAGCTTTAATTTATATTAGTATCAAAAACGATGATTGATTCATCAAACTCCTAAAAAGGAGTTTGATTTTATAGTTCATTAACAGCACGATATGCTTGATCAATTGCTGCGTGCATATAAGCATCCCAATCAGCATCTGAATTTGCTATAACGATATTACCAAAAGGTTTTCTTGCAAGTTCTATAGTTTTTTGCGCTTCTTCACTATCATCAAAAAGACTGTTTTCTGTATATGAATAACAATGCCCCCAACGATTTACAACTATAGCCTTAATGTCTCTTTCATGGTCAAATCCAGCCGAGCCTAACATGCCTTGAAGTTGATCGCGAACGATTTTTTCATGTTCTTCAAAACTCATAGTGAATAATAAATTTCTACCCACTCTAGCTCTATCTCTTGCATCCATTCCTTCAAGGTCGATTCCTTGCATAGAAGCAAATACTAAAGGCGAGCATACCATATGAACACAAATAGGCTTTTTAGGATCTCTTGGGTGATGGTATCCTCCCATATCCACAGGATAATCAAGCTTGGTTCTAGCATAAGGCATTTTTGGTGAATAAATTTCATGTACTCCAAGTTTTATAAATGGTTCCCAGTTACTTATAATAACATTTGTGTGTAAAAGTGATGTTTTTACGTTTTTACTCAAAGCATCTTTTTGATCTTGTGGCATGCTTGGTACTATGTATGGAATCATACTATTATAATTTGCCATTACAACTTTTTTAGCTTTTACTCTGTAATTTTTGCCTTTATTAACGTAAGTTACTAAAGCTCCATCTTTTGTATTTTCTACATTTATAACAGTGCTGTTTAATCTTAAACGCACTTTGTTTTTAGCAAGATCAAGTTTAGAATAATCAAAATGAGCTAGAGTAACTTCATCCATATCTTTGCCTTTTTTAGACACATCAGGAATTAATCTTCTAACCATTAATCTAGCAACAGTAGCATTACCATCAGCACAGTGGTGGATATATGGTTCTTCCATTTCAGCTAATGCTTCTCCCTCGATTGGATCAAGTCCAAGTTTGTCAAAACCAGGTAAAAATGAAGCTCTAGCATCTTCACAAGAAACAGCATCAATACCTAAAGCCAAAAAGTCATCTGTCATACCTTCAAAGAATTTTACAGCTTGTGGTGAAAGCTTAACTTTTTCTTCTAAGAATTTTTTATAGCTTGTTTTAGCCACATACTCATCTCTTTGCTCTTTTGTCAAGCCTTTTAAATAGTCTTTTTCGCTTTTAAATAAAGCAATTAAATCTTTTTTATCTTTTTCATTAAGAGGAAAATCACCTATAAAAGCTTCAACGCTTCTACCATTATGTCTTCCCTCAGGAATATCATCACAAATTACTTTTCTAGGGTTGCCACTTACGACCTTATCTACTCCAAATTCAGCCTTAGAAAAATACACACCCCTGCTAAGATTTAAATCAGGATAAAAATTTACATCAAAACGTTTAGCAAGCTCATCAATATCCACACCCAAAGATGATAATAAATCTACTACTTCTTTGGAATATAACGCCTTTGGTGATTGAAATGTTTCACTACCACCATAACTTAAAATAGTACCATCTTCTAAATCTATTTCATTTCTTCTAGCATGTCCACCAAAATCATCATGATTATCAAGGATAAGAATTTTTTTATCTTTTCCAAATTTGTTTTGATAAAAACAGGCAGCTGCTAAACCACTAATTCCAGCTCCAACTACAACCAAATCATATTCTTGTTTAGGTTTGATAGCGCTAAAGTCAAATTTTTCACCATCTCTTAGCATATGTGCAAATTCATAACTTGCATTATTGCTACCCCTTAGTCCAAGCCATTTTGGAGGATAGTATTCTTTGGTAAAATCTTCGATTTTGGCTTCTTTACCATATAATACTTGCAAAGGAGTCATTCCTGCAAGTATAGTTAAAGCCATTCCATTTAAAAAATCTCTTCTTTGCATGATTGTCCTTAAAATAAGATATATCAAGTCTTATTTTAAGAATATATTTATATATTTACTCTTAAAAGTGTTTCATTTGAATACAAATTTTTATAAAAAAGTTACTTTTTTTCTCTTTTTATAATTTTTATATAGTTTAATAAGTAGAAAAATCAAGGCTAGACTTAAAGCTAAAAAATGTGGAATTTGTGGTATTTTTGCAGATAAAAAATAATGCCAAGTTGCTAGTAAAAAGCAAAAATATCCAAGTTTTCTTATTTTACTCATTTTTTTAAAAAACTTAAATGAACTTATAAACATAAATGTGAGTATAAAAAAGCTTACAAAACCACTAAATTCTAAATTTTTACTAAAAGTATCTTTGAAAAAAAGTATTAAATCTAAATTTTTTCCAAAAGCAAAATAATTAAAAAAGTGAATCAAAGCCCAAAAAAATGCATAAAAACCTAAAAATTTAGGGTAATCTTTTGTGTGTTTATACTTTAAAAGTGAAAAAAACAGGCTCAATCCAAAAAAGATTAAGCCGAATATACCACTATAAAAATATACAGATTTTACAATATCAAATTCTTGCATGATTTGATAAATACTAAAAATAATACTTAAAGCAAAGGCTAAAAATCCACCGATATTATAAACTTTTTTGCTCATTAAAAATTAACCTTTAAGTCCATATCTTTATACAAATGTGCTACTTCTTTTTCATAGCCATTAAACATTTGTGTAGGCTTGGTGAAAAAATCTCCCAAAGGACGCTCATTTGCTTGAGACCATCTTGGATGAGAGACATTTGGATTAACATTAGCATAAAATCCATATTCTCTAGGGTTTGCTAGCTCCCATGTGGTTTTAGGTTGTTCTTTGGTAAATTCTATTTTTACAATAGATTTTATACTTTTAAAGCCATACTTCCATGGAACTACAAGACGAATCGGCGCTCCATTTTGTCCTAATAAAGGCTTTTTATACATACCCACAGCCATAAGCGTTAGTGGATGCATAGCCTCATCTAATCTTAAACCCTCTACATAAGGATAATCAAGAGTTGGGAAAAATGAAGCTTGATCGGCAAATTGATTTTTATCAAAAAGAGTGGTAAATTTTATAAATTTAGCCTCACTTTTGACTTTGCATTTTTCTATTAAAGCACGCAATTCAAAACCAACCCAAGGCACTACCATAGACCAAGTTTCAACACAACGAAATCTATAAATTCTCTCTTCTAAAGGAAAGGCTAATAAATCTTGCATGGTTAAAGTCAAAGGCTCTTCAACTTCCCCGCTAACTTCTATTTTCCAACCATTTGTGTTAAAATTTTTCGCAAGCTCTACGGCTCTTTTTTTATCAGTAGAAAATTCATAAAAATTTACATAATTAGTCGCAATTTTTTCATCGCTAAGTTTTAATTTTTCATTATTAGGATCAGGAAAGAAATTTAATGCCATCAATTCAGATTGAACTAAGGCTGAACTAACTAAAGCTCCAGCGCCTAGTTTTAAAAAATGGCGTCTTTTTTTATATAATTGTTCGTTTGTGATATTCATAATTTTCCTTTATAAGTTTTGTGATATTAAAACATATAAAGGAAAATAAAAGGATAATTTTTATTATATAAAAAAATATTTTAAAAAATTATCTCATTGTTTTCAGATAGAGCAGGGTTGTTTTTTGGAAATGGAGAAGTATTGGTATAATATTCTCTTTGTTTTTCATAAATTCCTTGGTAAACTCCTTTTGGAATGATAAATTTTCTGGCACTATCAGGATAAAGTTCTAAGTATTTTGTTAAAAATTCTTTAAAAACTGGAGCAGCAGTCCTTGCACCACCTTCGATTTGTTTCATAGGTTTATTATCATCATTACCATACCAAATGATAGCTTCTATTTCAGGAGTCAAGCCACAAAACCACGCATCTATGCTTTTATTTGAAGTACCTGTTTTTCCAGCTATTTCAATCCCTTCTACTCTAGCATTGCGTCCAGTGCCTTTTTCAACAACATTTTGCATCATATCATTAACTAAAAAGGCTTGTTCGGGTTCGCTGATTTTTCTTTCTCCAGAGTTAAACTCTACTACTATTTTGCCATTTTTATCAATTACTCTTTTAATGAGTATCAAATCTTTTTGCACGCCATAGTTTCCAAATACTGTATAAAGTTTAGCATAGTCATAAATAGAAATTCCAAAGCTACCCAAAACTATAGATAAATCAACCGGTATATTCTCAAAGCCCATAAATTGAAGTTTATCATGGATCACATCAAGTCCTAGGGCAAGAGCTAAATTTATGGTAGCTAGGTTTCTTGATCCAGTTAATGCTTCTTTTAAGCTTATAAGCCCTAGAAATTTTCCACCGTAATTTTTAGGTTTCCAGTCTTTCTCATCTTCTTTGGTGCTTTCAAAAATTCTTGAAATATCAGCAACCTTGCTCATAGGAGAATAACCCATGTCAATAGCAATTTGGTATAAAAAAGGTTTAAAAGAACTTCCAGGCTGTCTTAAACTTTGAGTAGCGCGGTTGAAATTACTTTTTGTATAATTTACTCCACCTACTAAGGCTAATATATCTCCATTTTGGTGATTTGCTACTATCATAGCTCCATTAAGTGTGCTTAAATTGGCATCTTTATCTCTTTTAACTATTTCATCATAGCCAAATTTTAAAGCTTCTCTTGCAATATTTTGCACATCAAGATCTATAGCAAGCTCTATTTTATAACCGCCACTTTTTAAGTCTTTAATTCCGCTTAGTTGTTTTAAAACTTCTTGAGTAACATAAGGAGCTGCATTTTGTGTTAAAGTATCATCATATACTTTTGGAATTTCTTTTAAGGCATTTTCATACTCTTCTTTAGAAATCCAACCAAGATTATACATTCTTTGTACTACGCTATTTGCTCTAGCTAAAGAAAGATCTAAATGTCTAGTAGGATCATAAGTACTTGGAGCCTTTGGCATACCTACTAAAATGGCAATTTCTTTCAAACTAAGCTCATCTAAATTTTTTCTAAAATACCCAAGCGCAGCAGTTTTTACTCCATAATATCCATGTCCAAAGAATATGAAATTTAAATATCTTTCTAAAATTTGCTCTTTAGTTAAAGTACTTTCTATTTTGTATGCAAGTAAAGCTTCTTTTAGCTTTCTACTTAAAGTACGCTCTGGGGTTAATTCTGTGTTTTTTATGAATTGTTGCGTAAGAGTGGAAGCTCCTTCCATGGTTTTTCCACCACTTCTTATGATTTTAATAGCTGCTCTAAAAATCGCATCTATATTAACACCACCATGTTCAAAAAAGCTAGTATCTTCAATGGCCACCAAAGCTTCTATAAGTCTTGGTGGAAGTTCTTCATAAGGAGCATAAAAGCGGTGTTGCTCGAAAACATTTGCAACTAATTTTCCATTTTTATCAAAAATTTGTGTTGTAAGAGGCGGTTTATAATCTTTAAAGGTGTATTGATTTAAATCAGAATCAGAAAACAAATATGCAATAAATATAAAAACTCCAACCGCACACACTACACAAAAAGAAAGAAATATTTTTAAAATTTTTATCATAAAAATGCTTTCAAAAGTTCTATATTAAGCCCTAGTGCTGTACTTTGATGGCCTATGATTTTTTTAATGTATTTTTTATGAAATCCCTCGCACATCACAGCTCCGGCTTTGCCTTGATAAAGTTTTGACTCAACGTATTCTTGCATATCTTTTAAATCAAATTTATCCAAAATCAAATCACACTTGCTAAGATTAAAAATCTTTTTATCTTCTAAAACTAAAATCATCGCGCTTAAAACGCTAATGCTTTTGCCACTTTGCAAATTGAGCATATTAAAAGCCTCATTATCGCTTTTAGCTTTAGTTAGAATGATATTTTGAGCACAAACTATGCTATCAGCAAATAAAACATTTTTTAAATCAGGATATTTTGCAAAAAACTGCCTTTCTTTTTCTAAAACAATTTTTTGCACATAAGAGCTTGGATTATCTTTTTTTACCAAGCTCTCATCATAATCGATAATAATTTGTTCAAAAGCGATATTTGCTTCTTTTAATAAAGCAACGCGTGAAGGCGAACTTGAAGCTAGATAAAGCATTAAGCAAGACTTTCTTCTATGATTTTCTTAGCATGATCAAGCGCTTGTTCTATTTTACTTGTATCTTTACCGCCAGCTGTTGCAAAATCATCCCTACCGCCACCGTTTCCACCAAGCATTTGCGCAATTTCTTTTACCAAAACACCAGCTTTCAATGAAGCGTCTTTAACACCTGCTGCTATGATGATTTTGCCTTCTTTTTCTTGTAAAAGTAAAATTACAGCTTTGTTAAATTTGTTTTTAAACTCATCTATCATGGTTTTTATATCGCCACTATCTATTTTTTGCACGCAATATTGAATGCCATTTAGTTCTTTAGAGTTTAATTCTGCTTTGTTTGAATTTTTTAATTCATTTTTTAAACTAGCTATTTCATTTTTTAATTTTGCCACATAGCTTAAAATATCATGAGTTTTTAACTCTTCTTTGGCTTGGTTTAGTTCTTTTAAATTTTCATTAACATAATCAAGTGCAGCTTTGCTTACTACTGCTTCTATCCTTCTAACTCCAGCACTAACCCCGCTTTCTTTGATGATATAAAAACTTCCTATTTCAGAGCTATTTTTCACATGGGTACCACCGCAAAGTTCTTTACTAGCTCCTAGGGTTAAAACTCTTACTTTTTCTTGATATTTTTCACTAAATAAAGCTATGGCGCCACTTTTTTTAGCTTCATCTAAAGCCAAAATTTCAATTTTAGCTTCATTTGCTTGCATGATGTAAGTGTTTACTAAAGCTTCTATTTGCTTTAATTCTTCTTTGTTTAGAGCTTTTGGATGAGTAAAATCAAACCTTAATTTATTATGCTCTACTAAAGAACCTGCTTGACTAATGTGTGAGCCAAGAATTTCTCTTAAAGCATGGTGTAATAAATGTGTCGCACTATGATGTCTTGCGATTTGTTCTCTTTTTTTAGTATCTATGCAAGCTAACACTTCATCATTTGTTTTAAGATCTTGTTTTAATTTCACTTGACTAAGATTAATATCAAAGAATTTTTGTGTATCTAAAACCTCATTTTCATTGATAAAACCTATATCAGCGCTTTGCCCTCCACTTGTTGCATAAAATGGAGTTTTTTCAAGCATTAACCATGCTATATCTCCTGCCTTAGCTTCGGTTATGATTTTAAAATTTTCATCTAAAATGGCCATGATTTTAGTTTTTTCTTCATAATTTTCATAACCACTAAAAGTATTTTTACCAAATTTTTCTAATAAAACTTTAAAGTCCCCGCTAATTGCTTTATCCCCACTTCCTTTCCAAGAAGCTTTGGCTCTATCTTTTTGTTCTTGCATAAGCTCATTAAATTTAGCCTCATCTACACTAAGATTTTTTTCTCTTAGCATATCTTGGGTTAAATCAAGTGGAAAACCATAAGTATCATAAAGTTTAAAAGCTACTTCACCGCTAAAAATATCTTTAGTTTTTTTAAGTTCTTCATTGAAAATTTCAATACCATTTTCGATAGTGCTTAAAAATCTTTCTTCTTCTAGTTTAATCTGCTCTTTGATAAATTCTTTTTTTTCATTTAGGTAAGTATAATGCCCACCCATTAACTCGCAAACTACATCTACAAGCTCATACATAAAAGCTCTTTTAAGACCTAGTAAATATCCATGTCTTAAGGCACGGCGCATGATTCTTCTTAAAACATAGCCCCTACCTTCTTTATCAAAGCCAACTCCTTGAGCAAGTAAAAATACACTTGATCTAATATGATCAGCGATTACTCTATAGCTAGCCCCATTTTCGTAGGTATAAGTTTTGCCACAAAGTTTTGCAATACTCTCAATAATAGGCATAAACAAAGAACTATCAAAATTGCTAAATTTTCCTTCTTTTATAGCACTAACTCTTTCAAGTCCCATACCTGTATCAATACTTGGTTTTGGTAATGGAGTAAGCGTTCCATCTGCACTTCTTTCATACTGCATGAAAACGAGGTTCCAAATTTCTAAGAACCTATCTCCATCACCACCCATATAATCTTCACTAGAATTAAAATGCTCAGCACCTTGATCATAAAAAATTTCACTACAAGGCCCGCATGGTCCAGTATCACCCATTTGCCAGAAATTATCTTTATCGCCAAATTTATAAATTCTTTCTTTTTCTATATGTTTTTGCCAAAGCTCATATGCTTCATCATCGCTTTCATGTACAGTTACATATAATCTTTCTTTAGGTAGTTTTAAAACTTCAGTTACAAATTCCCAAGCATAAGCAATAGCTTGTTCTTTAAAATAATCCCCAAAACTAAAATTTCCAAGCATTTCAAAGAAAGTATGATGTCTTGCTGTGTAGCCTACATTGTCTAAGTCATTGTGTTTTCCACCGGCCCTTATACAAGTTTGACAGCTTGTTTTACGCGGAGGATTAGGGCGTGGTACTTCTCCAGTAAATATACTTTTAAAAGGCACCATACCTGCATTAGTAAAAAGTAAAGTCGCATCATCAGGAACTAAAGGGCTTGAAGGAGTGATTTCGTGTCCTTTTGACTTAAAAAATTCTAAATATTCTTTTCTTATATCCATAGATTTTCCTAGCTAGTTTTTTGCTTAAAATAATACCAAAAATACTTTAAATTAAGTAAAACTATCTTATAATCACGATTTTAAATTTACTAAGGTAATACAATGAAAATTCCTTTTATAGACTTAAATGCTCAATATAATGCTTATAAAAATGAAATCGATGAGGCTATTAGTGAAGTTTTACAAAGCACTTCTTTCATAGGTGGTGCAAAATTAGAAGAATTTGAAAACAATTTAGCTAAATATATAGGTATTAAACACGCAATAGGTTGTTCAAGTGGCACAAGTGCGTTATTTTTAGCCTTGATGGCTTTGGGCGTAGGTAAAGATGATGAGGTAATAGTGCCAAGTTTTACCTTTATAGCTACGGCTGAAATGGTTGCTCTAATCGGCGCTAAACCTGTTTTTGTAGATATTGATTTTAAAGATTATAATCTTAGTTTAGAAAAAGTTCAAAGTGCTATCACGCCTAAAACTAAAGCTGTAATTGCTGTGAGTATTTTTGGGCTTATGCCTGATATGTTTGCTCTAAAAGAGCTTTGTAAAAGTCAAAATATTGCTTTGATAGAAGATAGCGCGCAAAGTTTTGGAGCTAGTCAAAAGGGTATAAAATCATGTGCTATAGCTGATATATCTTGCACAAGCTTTTTCCCGTCTAAGCCTTTAGGTGCTTATGGAGATGGCGGGGCGATTTTTACCCAAGATGATGAATTAGCACAAAAAATAAAAATTTATTTAAATCATGGACAAGTGCAAAGATATAAGCATAAATACATCGGTATTAATGGAAGGCTTGATACTATCCAAGCAGCTATTTTAAATGTGAAATTAAAATACTTAGATGAAGAGATTAAAAAAAGAGAAGCAATAGCAAAAATTTATGATGAAAATTTAAAAAATTGTATTTTACCGCCAAGAAAAGATGATTTTGTGAGTGCCCAGGCTCAATATAGCGTACGTGTGAAGAATAGAGAAAATTTCATGCAAAAATTACAAGAGCAAGGCATACCTACTGCGGTGCATTATCCTTTAGGGCTTCATTTGCAAGAAGCTTTTGATTATCTTGCTTATAAAAAGGGTGATTTGCCAAATACAGAGCTTTTGAGTAATGAAATTTTATCTTTGCCTATGAGTGCATTTTTAAAAGAAGAGCACCAAGCTAGAGTGATTGAGGCTTTTGAATGAAAATAGGGCTTATAGGCCTTGGTAAAATGGGCAAAAACCATTTAAGAGAACTTGAGCGTAATTTAAAAGTAAAAGAAATTCATCTTTATGATCCTTTTTGCAAAGATGAATTTAAACACTTTTTTCATAAAAATTTTGATGATTTTTTAGCACAAAATCTTGATGGTGTTATCATTGCCACGCCTACTCATACGCATTTAGACATAGCTTTAAAGGTTTTTCCTAAAATAAAAAATATTTTGATAGAAAAGCCTTTGGCATTAAATATTGATGAAATTTTAATTTTAGAGCAAAAAGCTAGAGAAAATAAAGTTAGAGTAGGGGTGGGTTTTTGCGAGAGATTTAATCCTGCTATTTTAACTTTAAAAGAAAAACTTTTAGAAGATGAGATTATAAGTATTAACATACAAAGAATTTCTCCTTATCCACAAAGAATAAACGATGTAGGTGTTTTAAGTGATCTTGGTGTGCATGATATTGACTTAGTTAGATTTTTAAGTCAAGAGCAAATTTTAAAAGCAAATATTTATAAAAGCTTTCATCATGATAAATTTGAAGATGAGGTAATGATAAGCTTAAAATTAGAAAATATCTTAGCAAGTATTCATGATAGCTGGAATGGACAATGCATTATAAGAAAAATCACACTTTTAGGTAAAAAACATACTTATGAACTTGATCTTAAAAATTTTGAACTTTTTATCAATATGCAAAAAATTCCAAATTTATATGAAAACTCTCCTTTATATGCGGAGCATGAAGCTTTTTTTGAGCTTTTGCAAAATGGGGTTTGTAAAAATTTAGCTAGCATTGAAGATGCTTTGAGAGTACAAGAAATTTTAGAAGGTGTTTGATAGTGAAATATGTATTTTTTTTAAATATGGGCGGGGTTAATAAACTTGAAGAATGTGAAGTTTTTTTAAAAAATATGTTTAATGATCCTTATATTTTAGGGATACAAAATGTTTTTTTAAGAAAATTTGTAGCCTTTATGATAAGAAAATCAAGACTAAAAGCTATGAAGCAAAACTATGAAAAAATGGGTGGGAAGTCCCCGCTTACTCAAATCACACAAAGTTTATGTGATAGATTAAATTCTAAAACTAGAGAATATAGCTTTGATTTTATTAGTCTTTATGTACCACCCTTTGCAAATGAGGTTTTTTCAAAATATGATTTTCAAAAAAATGATGAAATCATTTTATTTCCTTTATATCCTCATCATTCTAAAACTACTGTAACTAGTTCTTTAGAAGTGGTGCAAAATGAGCTAAGAAGTATCCAAAATCAAGCTAATGTAAAAATCATTGATGTTTTTTATAAAGATGAACTTTATAATGAAATGATTATAAAGCATATTTTAGAAAAAAAGAAAGAATGTGATTATAAAACTTTGATTTTTTCTGCGCATTCTTTACCGCTTTCAGTGATTAAAAAAGGCGATTTGTATGAAAAACATGTGCAAGAGCATGTGGGTATCTTAAAAGAAAAACTTAAAAATGAATTTGAACAAATCATTTTATCATATCAATCAAAACTAGGTCCAGTAAAATGGCTTGAACCTAATACAAGTGATATTTTAGCAAATTTAGATCAAAAAGCTTTGATTTATCCTATATCTTTTTGTATAGATTGTTCTGAAACGATTTTTGAACTTGGAGTTGAGTATAGACACTTAGCAAAAAGTGATTATGAGCTTATCCCTTGTTCTAATGATAGCGATGAGTTTATAGAGTTTGTTTTAAATTGTTTAGTTTAGAGTCAAATAAAACTCTAAATTTTAAAGTTAGTTTGGATTAGTTTTTTATCGTTTTGTTTTCTATAGGCTTTAAATAACTTTCTTTTATCATAAGATTTACTGTATCTTTAAACATAGGTAAAGCACTTTGTGCAGCATAATAACTATAAGCCTTGGTAGGATTTCTCACCAAAACCCCTATGGTGTAATTGTTTTTCTCATCATTTGCAAAGCCAAAAAATGAAGCATTGTAGCGATTTGAAGTATAGCCTTTTCTCTCAGCAATCCTAGCTGTACCTGTTTTACCACCTATGATAATGCCTTGAGTTTGTGCTTTTTTACCCGTTCCTTTTTCTATAACATTGATTAAAATTTGTTGCATTTCTTTGGCAGCTTTACTTGAGAGAATTTTTTCTTTTTTAACTTCATCATCAAGTTTTATTAAGCGTCCATCTTGATAAATTTTATTTGCAATTTGTGGTGTGATATAAATTCCATCATTGTTAAATACATTATAAGCAGCTAGAAGTTGCATAAAAGTTGTTTTTAAGCCATAACCATAACTTAATACAGATTTTTCTACTTCTCTTAACCTTTTTGGATTTGGTATTTCTCCTTTTTGTTCATAAGGAAGATCAATACCACTTCTTTCTCCAAAACGAAAAATTCTAAGCCCTGAGATGATTTCAAGATTGCTTAATCTTTGGGCGATTTTAATCATGCCGACATTTGAAGAGTAGGTGATAACTTCTTCCATGCTCATTTTATCTTTTCTATGATCATCGCGTATGGTAAAACGACCAAGCTTGTATTGACCGCCTTGAGTGTTGATGATTTCATTGACTTTGATTTTATCAAGCATTAAAGCAGTGGTAAATATAAAAGGCTTTATAACAGAACCTGCTTCATAGCCATATTCTATCGCGCTTGCATTAAGTACAGATAGATCTTTTCCACGATTTTGCGGATCGTATCTTCTTGAGCTAGCAAGGGCTAAAATTTTTCCACTTTTACTTTCCATAATTGCAACTATAATTTCATTAGCTTTTAGATCTTCATTTCTTTTATCAATAGCCTTTTCTAAGCCTTTTTGAAGTTTTAGTGAAATATTTAAGTATAAATTACATCCATCTATTTTACGCTTTTCATAAGAGTGTAAATTTAAGATAATATTGCCACCTATATCTCTTAAACCTTGGATTTTTGCATTTTGTAAAGGGCTTAAGCATTCATTGTAGTATTTTTCTAAACCTTTTATGCCGACATTTTTAAAAATTTCGCTTTTTTCATCCATATAAGTTCTTGTGTAGCCTATGATAGGAGTAAGTGAGTCTTTTGGCATATACACGCGATCTTCTTTGTGTTCTATGATATCAAGTCCTCTTGTTTCAACTCTGCCGTTGTTATTTGTAAAAGACTTAAAAAAACCTTGAGTATAAAGCTTTTTAGCTAATTCTTTTAAATAACTTGCATCTTTTGAGTTAATATCTTGGAGTAAAATAAAATTATAACTTCTTCTTTTTTTTGCAAGCATTCTTTTTTTGATATCTTGCATTTGTTCATCGCTTGCACCACTATAAATTTGAAAAAGCGTTAAGAATAATTCTTTTTTATCAGGATTTAAACTTCTTAGATCAATCTCTGCTCTATAAATTTGCCTACTAGAGGTTACTGTAAAATTATCGCTTGTGATGATATTACCTCTAAGAGCGGAAAAATATTGTTCTTTTTGGGTATTTGGTATATGGCGTTTTGAGGTTAGAAAAAAAGTAGAAAGTAAAAACAAGGCCATAAAAAACAGAGCCATACAAAAAGCAAAAGCTACCTTTGAAACTCTATTTCTAATGGTGTTTGAAAGCATATATTAAATTTGAGTTCTTGAAATTTCTTTATATGCGTTTATAGCCTTATTTCTAACTTCAAGCATAAATTTCATACTTGATTCAGCTTTGCTAATCGCAATTGCTGCTTGGTGTAAGTCTTTTACTTCACCTGTTGCGATATCTACCATAGCAGCTTCAGCTGTTTCTTGAGTTTTATTAAGGTTGTTTATAGAATTTTTTAATAAGCTTGAAAATTCATCACCTATATTATTTGAGTTGTTATTATTTTTATTGTTAACATTGTTAAATTGATTTATACCATTAATAGTGTTCATTTATTAACCTCTTAGTAAATCTATCGCACTTTGTGCTATAGTTTTAGTGCTTGTAAAAGCGCTTACATTTGCTTGGTAAGCTCTTGTTGCTTCTATTAAATCGGCCATTTCAATGACAGGGTTTATATTTGGAAAAGCAACATAACCTTGTTCATTTGCATCTGGATGAGATGGATCAAATTTCATACGAAAATCTTTATCATCTCTTACAACCTTATCAACTACTACGCTCATTATAGCAGGTTTTGCATCTTTTTGCGAAGCTGGGTCGTTTAAAGGATTTTCATATTCTAAAAAATTATTATCTTTAGCGATTTGTTTATTTAGTAATTCATTAAAATCAGTCGCTTTAAAAATCACTTCTCTTCTTCTATACGGTCCGCCTTCTGCTGTTCTGGTAGTGTTTGCATTAGCTATATTTGAGCTAATTACATTCATTCTAAAGCGTTGAGCACTAAGTCCGTATCCGCTAATATCAAAATCACTTAAATAAGCCATTGTTTTTCTCCTAGCCTAATTTAGAGCTTGTTTCTATGATGGTTGAAAAAATATTACTTTGTCTTCTTAAAACACCATCTAAAGCAGTAATCATCATAGTATTTTTACTCATTTCAGTAGTTTCTACATCAAGATCTACTGTATTTGCGTCATTTCTTGCTAAATGTCCATCTCTTAAATAAATGGTTGATTTATTAGGATCTGGAAATTTCCAAGGTTTTTGATGATTTGCATTTGTACTTGCTAATTCAAGCTCTTTAGTATCTTTCTTTTTAAAAATTTCATTTGCTCTATTAACTAAAGCAGTTTCAAATTCTATATCTCTTGCTTTATAAAAAGGAGTATCAACATTTGCAAGGTTAGAATTAATCATTTGACTTCTTAGGTTTCTTCCTGCTAAAGCATCAACAATAAGTTCTTTTGATTTAAAAGGGCTTATCATAATTTTTCCTTTAAAATAAAGCTTTTATAGACTAAAAGCAAAAATCATTCCAAAATATTTATGCAATTTTGTTTATCTATAAGTATATCTTTTTATAGTAAATTTTTGAAATTTTTAAAGCCACTTTCAAGCGAAACTTTTTTTTCTAGTGTTTTTAAAAAATCTTTTTTTGTCATTTCTTTAGCACCCATAAATTTTAAATGCTCATTAGGCACTTGACAATCTATTAAAAAATCATATGGTTTTAAAAGCTCACAAAGTCTTATTAGGGCTACTTTTGAAGCATCTTTTTTAAGGCTTATCATGCTTTCGCCAAAAAATATTTTGCCTATGATAAGTCCATATAAACCACCGATTAAAACATCATTTTCATAAACTTCAACACTATGAGCTAAATTTTGCTTAAAAAGCTTTGTATAAACTTGTATAAATTCTTGACTTATCCAAGTTTTTTTTCTTTTTGCGCAATGGCTTATAAGCGAGTTAAAATCAAAATCAAGTCTTATTTCATAAGTTTTTAAAGCTTTTTTTATGCTTTTTTGTATACGCACTTCATCAGGTAAAAGCACCATTCTAGGAGAAGGGCACCACCAAGTAACAGGATTACTAGTCCATGGAAAAAGCCCTAGACGATAAGCATGAGGTATAAAATCTACTTCTAGCTTTTCGCTAATAAAAACAGGCGCATCATCAGGGCTTTTTAAAAGTTTAGAATACAAATTCGATTTTTTCATTTTTGGAAAGTTTGAGTTTTAATTTACCACCATTTTTTAATTTTCCAAACAAAATCTCATCGCTTAATCTCTCTCCTAATTCTTCAGCAATAATGCGTTTTAACAATCTTACCCCAAATTCCTTATTATTAGTTTTTTTAGCAAGAAATTCTTTTACTTTTTTATCAGCTTCTATGGTGATATTATTTAAATTTTTCGCCATTAAATCTAGCTCTTTTTGAACGATTTGTTCTAAAATTTCTTGATTTAAGTCATTAAAATGAATGATTTTATCAATACGGTTGATAAATTCAGGTGCAAAAAAATCTTTTATGGCTTTATTGCTTTTTTCTTTATCACTGCTTAAAAAACCAAGCTCATTACTTTCTTTTAAGCCTAAATTTGAAGTCATAATGATAATAGTGTTTTTAAAATCAGCTTTTAATCCACTATTATCCGTCAAGCTTGCATTATCAAAAATTTGTAAAAAAGTATTAGTTAAATCAGGATGAGCTTTTTCTATCTCATCAAATAAAACTACGCTAAAAGGATTTTTTCTAATATTATTACTAAGCAAGCCACCATCTTCATAGCCCACATAACCTGCTGAAGTTCCTATGAGTTTGCTCACATCATGTTTTTGTGAGTATTCGCTCATGTCAAATCTTTCAAGGTTAAGGTTTAAAATTTGTGCTAAATTTTTCGCAAGTTCGGTTTTACCAACCCCGCTTGAACCGGTAAATAAAAACACGCCTTTTGGGGTGTTTTTACCTTTTAATCCTGCATAGCTTTGTTTTAAAATAGAACATAAAGCTTTAATAGCTTCATCTTGTCCAAAGATGTTTTGTTTTAAATCATGCTCTAAGTTCTTAAGAATTTTACCTTGATCGCTTTCATAAATTTTATGAGAATGCGTCATTCTTGCTAAAGTATTTTCTAAATCTTTTATTTTTACTATTTTTTTACTTTTTTTATCTTCTAAAGCAAAGCTTGCACCAAGCTCATCGATTAAATCAATCGCACTATCGGGTAAAAATTTATCATGTAAAAATTGTTTTGCTAATTTTATACTTGTTTGTAAAATTTCATCACTAATTTTGATTTTGTGAAAATTTTCATATTTGCTTTTTAAGCCTTGTAAGATTAAAAAACACTCTTCTTCGCTTGGTTCATCTATATCAATTTTTGCAAATCTTCTACTTAGAGCTTTGTTTTTATCGAAGGTGTTTTTATATTCTATAAAAGTAGTTGCTCCTATGCATTTGATGTTGCCATTACTTAGTGCAGGTTTTAATAAATTTGACATATCTGCATGACTTTCATTGCTTGCGCCAGTTCCTACTATGGTGTGAATTTCATCTATAAATAAAATAGCATTAGGGATATTTTCTAATTCTTTAATGATATCTTTTAATCTTTTTTCAAAATCACCTCTGTATTTTGTCCCTGAAAGCAAGCTTGCCATATCAAGACTATAAATTTTTGAGTTTTTTAAATGTTTTGGCACTTTTTCTTCAGCTATAGCTAACGCTAGTCCATCTATAATGGCACTTTTACCAACACCTGGCTCACCAACTAAAATAGGATTATTTTTTTTGCGACGGCTTAGAATTTGCATCATTCTTTCAAGTTCAAATTTCCTGCCTATAACAGGATCTATTTTGCTTTTTTTTGCAAGCTCAACTAACTCTATGGTATGGGTTTTTAAATTTTCAAATTCAGCATTTTGTAACAATTCTTTTATTTTTTCTTCTTCTATTAGGTGTTTTTTTAAAATATTATAAGAATAAGCTTTTTCTTCTTTGCAAAGTGCGATGATAAAATCAATCACACTTGTTTGATTTTTTGCATTTAACTTGTGTAATATATTTTCCAAGATCACAGAAAAAATAGGTTCTATTTCTTTTTTTAAAATTTCGTTATTTTTAGCTAAGTAGTTTTTTAACTCATTTTCAAAGCCTTGTAAATCACCATCTCCGATTTCTTCAAGTAGATTTTTAAAGTCATTACTAAGTTTAACTAAAGCAAAAAGTAAATGCTCACAAGTGATAAATTCATGATGATTGATAAAGCTTAAATGTCTTGCATTTGGTATAAATGAGTCAATTAATTCTTTATATTTCATTGTTCTTCTATCCTTGTTTGGAGTGGAAAATCATTGTTTTTTGCTGCCATGTCAACTTGCTGTTTTTTGCTAAGTGCAATTTCTTCTGTGTATATGCCACAAACTCCGCTTCCTTGATGATGGATTTCAAGCATAATTGCACTTGCTTTTTCAAAATCATGATGAAAAATATTCATTAAAATTTCAATTACAAAATCCATAGTGGTAACATCATCATTTAAAAGCAAAACCTTAAACATTTTAGGTTCTGCTAGTTTTTGTTGCTCTAAAATTTCACTTTTTAGACCCATTTAATATCCTAGTAATATCTTCTTGCATAATCTCAGTAGAAACTTTCCCAAGATAATATTTCACATAATTTTTTGAGTCTTTATTCCAAAAGTCTGTTAAATCTTGATAAATACCATCTTTTAAAACCACTTTAAAAGGAAGTTGCTCCATGCTTTGATAGTTGATATCTTTTAAAGCTTGTGCGACAATTCTATCATTTTCTTTAGAATTGCTTAAAAAATAATACGCCCCATATTTAATAGCAAAATCTTTTACAGTTTGATCGCTTACATTTTCAAAATGACTAAGCCCCATGATGATAAAATTATCTGTATTTTTTTGCCATAAGCTTGTTAGATGGGTAGCTTCTTCTTGGCAAGGTGTGCAAAAGGTTCCAAAAAAATCAAACATTAAAATTTTATTCTCTTCACCCTTTACCATAAAACCATTTTGTGTTCTTACTAAGGTTTTTTCACCACCATTGACACTTTTTAAAAGAATTTCATCACCCATTTTATACTCAGCAAATGCAAATTCGTTTTCGATTTTTTCTTCACTTGAGCAAGCACTTATTAAAAATGCAAAAGCAAATGTAAAAAATAAATAAGCAAATTTTTTCATCAAAATCCTTTTTTTAATAATGATTTTTCATAGCAGCTCTTGCCTCAAGATCTGCTTGTTTTTTCTTTAAGCTTTCTCTTTTATCGTGTAAGTTTTTTCCTTTGGCTAAGGCTATTAAGACTTTTGCTTTATTTTTTTCATTAAAATAAAGTTCTAATGGCACTATAGTAAAGCCTTGAGTGCTAATTTTACCAAAAAGCCTATCGATTTGCTTTTTATGCATTAAAAGTTTTCGCGCACCTTTTTCATCATGCTTATAAAAAGAATGTGTAGTACTAAGATGAGAAATATGAGCATTAAGTAAGAAAATTTCACCTTTGATAATACGCACAAAAGAATCTTTTAAATTTGTTCTACTAGCTCTTAATGCTACTACCTCAGAACCTTTTAAAACAATACCTGCTTCAAATTTTTCCAAAATTTCATAATCAAAAAAAGCTTTTTTGTTTTTTACTATAGTTTTTTTCATCATTTAGCCTTAAAAACTCCACTTCCACTTCCACTTAAAAAATAAGCTTCATTAAGAAAAGTTTGCATTTTAGGATAAATTTTTACACAAGGAGCAAATAAGTCATTTAAATCAGTATTTTTATACTCTAAAATTTCGCTTGTTTTGAGTGTTTTAAGTGTTTTGGACAAATTTAAATTTGCTGTTAAATCATATAAGCTTTCATCAAATGCTTTATATACTTTTGCACTTGAGCATTCAATAGTAGGAAAAGTAAAATCAAGTTGAGTAAAATCATCTTCAAAATATTCTACAATCTCGCCACACCCGCTAACATTTGCACTATCATATCTACTTAAAAAAAAGATTAAATCAGAACCGAGTTTTTGGCAGATTTGTTCAAGTTGTTGTTGGTTAAGTTTTAAATTTAAAGCTTCGTTAATCATAAGCAAAAATGTCACTGCGTCAGTGCTACTTCCACCAAGGCCTCCACCTATGGGAATATTTTTGATAAGCTTTAAACTTTTGTCTTTAAAAAATTCATTTAATTCATTAGAAAATCCTAAATTTTCTAATTCTTTATAAGCTTTGTGTATGATGGTATCTTGGGTAAAATTTCCAGTGATTTCAAATCCTTCTTTTGTTTTTTCATCGCTAAAGCTTAATTCATCAAAAATATCTTTTAACAAGACAAAGCGTGATTGTAATAAATGATATGATCTTGAGTCAATTCCTGTGATTTTTAAAAAAATATTAGCTTTTGCGTAAGCTTTCATTTTTTTAGCTTTTTACTCAGATCATCAAGTTTTATCGTTTCATCACTAATTGCATGTAAATTTTCACTTTTTACTTGCTCGATAAGCTCTTTGCGTAGTATCATTAAAGACTTTGGAGCTTCGATGCCTATTTTAGCATAGCCTTTGCCTGTTTGAACTACTTTGATTTCTATATCATCTCCGATTTTTATACTTTCATTTTCTTTTCTTGATAAAATTAACATTTTAATACCTTATTTAAATAATATTGCACTTGATTATCTTGGATAGAAATGATAGAAAAAAAATCTTTTTCTTCTAAAATATAGCTACCTTCTTCTTGAATTTCCAAATCGTCCAAAAATATTTTTTGTCCATTGTGTAATTTTTGGGGGTATTTTATCGTATTTTTTCTAAGATTTAAATAAGCTAAAGGATTTAACTCTTTTTCATTTTCATAAAAAAACCTTCCTTCACTTAAACGCTCTAATGAGCTTAGCGTGGCTTTAATACCAAGTTTTCTAGCAAATAATTCACAATAAGAGCGTATATAAGAACCCTCACTAACTGCTATTTCTATGGTTAAAAAGGGGTGGTTATAGTGTAAAATTTTAGTATAAAAAATTTCCATAACGCAAGGTTTTAAATTGACTTCAAAACCTCTTTTTGCAAGCTCATAAGAGCGCACTCCATCTATTTTTTTTGCACAAAATGCGGGTGGGGTGTAGGTGATTTTACCTAAAAGTTCATTTTTAATTTGTTCTAAAATTTGCTCATTAAAAGCATTTATAAGATTGATCTCTTTGATATTTTGATTATCAAGGCTTAGTGAATGCACGCCTAGCCAAAGCGTTGCTTTATAAACTTTTGGATTTTTATCAAAAAAGCGAAAAAGTTTTGTATATTGATCAAAGGCTATGAGTAAAACACCTTTTGCAAAAGGATCAAGTGTTCCTGAAAAACCTGCTTTTTTATTTTTATATTTTTTCTTGAGTTTGCCTAAAAAAGCATTAGAACTCATTCCGCTTGGTTTGTAAGCTACAAAAAGCTTATTCATATCACTTTTTCCACAAAACTTGACATTATCATTCTTTCTATGCCTCCAAAATTAATCGTGAGTTTTTCTTCAGCACCTATTTTACTTACCCCAGTGACTCTACCTATGCCAAAAATTTTATGTTTGATTAAATCGCCTTTTTTGTAGCAATTTTTTTGATGATCTAGTGTTAATTCTTTTTTGATTACATTGCTCTCGCCAAAAAATCTACTTTTTTCTAATCTTGTGCGACTTCCTTTGTAAAATCTAGAATTAGCATAGCTTAGATAAAGTTTTTTCTTGGCTCTAGTGATTGCTACATAAGCAAGTCTTCTTTCTTCTTCTATATTGCTTGATTCGCTAGTAAGTGGGAAAAATCCTTCTTCTAAACCTATAATAAAAACATAATCAAACTCAAGTCCTTTGCTTGCATGAATACTCATAATACAAATACTTTCTTTATCAAGTCCATCTTGCTCATTAAGTAAAGAAATTTCATTTAAAATATCATCTAAGCCATTATAATTTCCATGAGTGATTTTATCTTTTAAGTTAGCATAAAGTTCATCTATGTTTAAAAGTTTATCTTCGCCTTCTGGGTTATCTTTATAAAATTCTTTGATTTTAAATTCTTCTTCTAAGGCTAAAATCATTGCAAGTAAATCATCTTTTTCTTTGATTTTGTGTATGCTTAGTATGAATTTTTCTAATTCTTTGTCTGTTTTTTTGCTAAAAAATCCACTTCCTTGCAAAGCACATAGACTTTCAAATAAAGACAAATGATTTTCTTTGGCATAATTTTCTAGCTTTTCTAAACTTGCATTACCAAAGTTTCTTTTAGGGCGGTTGATAATGCGTTTAAAAGAATAATCATCATTTAAATTTGAAAGCAATCTTAAATAAGAAATAATATCTTTAATTTCAGCTCTTTCATAAAAACGAATTCCACTTAGCAATTTAAAAGGAATTTTTTCTTTGCTAAAAGCTTCTTCAAGAGCACGAGATAGGGCATTTACTCTATAAAGTATGGCTATTTCACTAGGATTAATCCCTGAGTTTAAAAGTTTTGAAACTTCTCTTGCAACCTTAAAGCTTTCAATTTTCTCATCATCATTTTGTAAAATTGTGATTTCTTCGCCCTCATCTTTGGTGCAAATCAAAGTTTTTCCTAGTCTTTTTCTATTATGCTCTATAAGCTCATTTGCAGCTTGCAAAATAGCGCTAGTTGAGCGATAATTTTGCTCTAGTTTGACTAATTTTACATTATTAAATTGCTCTTTGAAATTTAAGATATTTTCTATTTTAGCTCCACGCCAACCATAAATACTTTGATCATCATCACCCACCACGCAAATATTTTCATGAGACGTGCAAAGTTTTTTTAGAATTTGATATTGCAAGGCATTAGTATCTTGATACTCATCTACTGTTATATAAGTATATTTTTGACTTTGCTCTTTTGCAAATTGTTCATCTTCTAAAATTTTATTAGTTAGCATGAGTAAATCATCAAAATCCATAAAATTATTTTGGATTAAAAAATGTTCATATTGCTCATATAAATGAATGATTTCTTCGTAATTTTTGTTTTTTTCATCTTTTAAAAATTCTAATTCTTTACGTATTTCTTGAGCACTTTTGCTTTGATTTTTAAAATTTGAAATATAAGCACCTATGCTTGCTAAAGAGCTTTGCAAATTTTCGCTAGCTAAATCTTTTAGTATTTTCTTTTTATCATCTGTATCAATAATGACAAAATTATTTGCTCTATTAATTCTTTCGCTATAAAGTCTTAAAAATAACAAGCCAAATTTATGAAAAGTACATAAAAGGGGATTGTGTAAATTTTGATCTTGTAAAAGTGCTAAGGCTCTTGTTTTCATTACATTAGCAGCTTTATTTGTAAAGGTTAGTGTGAGGGTATTTTGCGCAGGAATGCCTACATGATCGATTAAATAAGCAAGTCTAGTGGTAATGGTTTTAGTCTTTCCGCTACCTGCACCTGCTAGTATCAGCATAGCTCCATCAATATGCATGATAGCTTCTTTTTGGCTATCATTTAAATCTTCAAAAAAACTCATTTTTTAAATAAATCTTTATTGTTGGGATTATTTAAAAAAGCATTCATGGATTTTTCTTTTAATTTTTGATCATTTTGCTTTTTGAAATAGTTTGAAAAATTAACAAAAATGATATTATCTTCAACTTGAATTTGAGTAATTGCCCCTAAATCCACTTTCACAAAGGTTGCAAAATCATCAGGTCCAAAACCTGCATGAAATTCTATATGCTCATTTGTTAAAACTATAGATTTAAAAGTATAACCACCAAGTGCAAAAAGACAATAAGGATTTTTACTCACTACATCTAATTCTGGTGGCAAAGGAGGTTCGAGTGTAACAAATTTAGTATTTACAATGATATTAAACTCGATATCTTCTTGGATTAAAATTTGCAAACATTCATAAATGCTTTTTTGCATTAAACTTATAAAATTTTTATTATTTAAAATTTTATCAATCATCGCTTAGCCTTAAAAATTCATCTACTAGTATTCTAACTTGCTCTAAGCCTATATTCCAAAATTCATCACTTTCTATATCAAAGCCAAACATAGCTACAAGTTCTTTTGGACTTTTACTTCCCCCACTACTTAAAAACTCAATATAAATTGAGGTAAAATTAGGACATTTGCCACTTTTATATAGACCATAGAGTGCTAAAACTAAAAGTTGTGCATAAGCATAAGCATAGCAGTAAAATGGAGAGTGTATAAAATGCGGTATATAAGAATACCAAAGGCCATAATTTTTGGTTAAAACTACGCTATCTTGAAACATTTTTCTTGATTCTTCAAGCCAAATTTCACTTAGTTCTTGAGCGCTTAGCTCTTCTTTTTTAGCATGAAATCTGCGTTCAAAAGTAGTAAAATTAATCTGTCTATAAAGAGTAGCAAAAATATCTTCAATCTTTGCCGCATATAAGGACAAAAGCTCTTCTTTGTCTAAATTTTCTTTAATGTAATCAAAAATCAACATTTCTGCAAACACTGAAGCAGTTTCTGCTGTAGTTAGAGGTGTATCTTGATTTAAAAAACTTACTTTATAAGAAAGTTTTTGATGTATAGTGTGACCTAGCTCATGTGCTAGGGTGAAAAGATCACGTCTTTGGTTGGTATAGTTTAAAAGTATGAAAGGATGGCTTAGTGGTGTACTTGAGTGGGAAAAAGCACCGCTTTGTTTAAATTCTTTAGGGTAAACATCGATCCAATTATTCTCAAAAGCTTCTTTTGCTATCATATAAAAATCTTTAGAAAATTTTTCAAAGGCTTTTAAAACTATATCTTTTCCTTGATCAAAATCAACTTGCATTTCCTTTCCAATAGGCGCATAACGATCATAATCTTTTAGCTTTTTATATCCTAGAATTTTTTTCTTTGCATTATAAAATTTAGAAACAATATCAAAGCTATTCTCGCTAGCACTAATAAGCGCATCAACACTTTTCTTAGAAATTTGATTTCTTATATGTCTTGGGGTTTCAGGACTTTCATAGGATCTTAACTCGCAAATACTAGCAAGTTCACTTTTAATTATATTAAAAATATATACTAAAAGTTTGTTTTGCTTTTTTAAGGTTTTACTAAAGCATTTTGAAGCTTTTTTTCTAATGCTTCTATCTTTATCATAAAGCTTGCTTAGAATTTCTTCCTCGCTTAATTTTTGCCCTTCAAAATTAAATTTTAAAGCACTAAAGGTTTCATCAAATAATCTTGCAAATGCATCTGAGCCTGTACTTGATAGAGCCAGGATAATTCTTTCTTCTTTTTTAGAAAGATTGTGTTTTTTGTGTTTGATAAGATTGTTTAAATAAAACTCATAATCTTTGCAAAATGTGATGAAAGTTTTGCTTTTTTCTTCTTTTAATTCGCAAAATTCAAGTTCAAAAAATAAAAGATTTTCTTCTATTTTTTTACTTAAATTTTCATATTTTGCATAAAAAGCACCTTTTGTGGTATTTTGAGCAAAATTTAAATACACATAGGTTAGTATGTGAGAAAGTTTTAAGATTAATTCTTCATAATTTTTTAAAGCCTGTAAGAATTGCTCATTGTCTAAACTATGAAGATTATTTTCATATTGTTTTTTAAATTCACAAGCTTCTTCTTGGGTTTTTTGTAAAAAAAGATTTAATTCTTGCTCATCTTTAAATAACGTACTTAAGTTCCAATTTTGCATGATTTTAGCTTTCTAAAATGAGTTTTTTTAATACAGCCATTCTAATGGCAACACCATTTTTAACTTGAGTTAAAACCTTACATCTTTTATCAGCCATTACTTCATCGCTAATATCAATGTTTCTATGCACAGGACCAGGATGTAGGATAATGAGATTTTTATCTTTTATTAAGTCTTTGCTAATGCAAAAATCATTTGCATAATCTTTAAGCGATGCATAGGTTGGAATATTGTGTCTTTCAGTTTGTGTTCTAAGACTCATGATAATATCAATATCATCAATAACTTCTTTTAGTTTATTTGTTTTTTTAATGGGATAATTTGGCATAAAATGAGGTGGGGCTACTAGGGTGATATCAATACCAAAACGAGGTAATAATTCTAAATTTGAAGCAGCGACGCGCGAGTTTTTAATATCTCCTACTATTGCTATTTTTTTACCTTTTACATTATAATCAAAATGTTCCATTATAGTAAAAAGATCAAGTAAGGCTTGGGTAGGATGAGCGTGTTTACCATCGCCTCCATTAACTATAGGACAATGAGCATAATTTGCTAAAGTATGAGGCACACCTGAGTTTTTGTGTCTAACTACAATAGCACTTGGTGCCATTGCATCTAAATTTGCAGCAGTATCAAAAAGTGTTTCACCTTTACTTGAGCTACTTCTTGAAACATCTAATTTTAAAACTTTAGCACCCAGTCTTCTTGCAGCTGTTTCAAAGCTTGATTGAGTGCGTGTTGAATTTTCAAAGAAAATTGTTGTGACACTTTTTCCTTCTAAAAATGTACGCGGTTTTTCATCTAAAAATTCTTTTGCTTCTTTAAATAAAGCCAAGATTTCATCATTGCTAAAATCTTTTGTAGTAATTAAATGCCTCATAAGTCCTCCTTAAATTTTTAAATTAAGCTCATTATCTGAACAAATGGCACTAAATAAAACATCTGTTGAACTATTTAAAGCTGTTTCAACGCTATCTTGAATAACCCCTATGATAAAACCAACCGCAACTACTTGCATAGCTATGTCATAATCAATATTAAATAAAGAACAAGCAAGTGGTATAAGTAAGAGTGAACCTCCAGCAACCCCGCTAGCTCCACAAGCTGCAAATGCGGCTAAAACACTCAAAAGCATAGCTTGTAAAAAATTTATTTCAATGCCTACTGTGTGAGCTGCTGCAAGACTTAATATAGCAATGGTTACAGCTGCTCCTGCCATATTAATCGTAGCGCCTAGTGGAATAGAAATACTATATAAATTATTATTGATATTTAATTTAGAGCAAAGTGCCATATTTACAGGGATGTTTGCTGCAGAACTTCTTGTAAAAAATGCAAAAACAGCACTATGTTTTAAGCAAATAAAAATCAAAGGATAAGGATTTTTCTTCGTATAAGCAAAAACAATTAAAGCATTAATCACAAAGGCTACAAAAAACATGGTTAAAACTAAAATGATTAATAATTTAACATAACTTAAAAGTCCTGCTGCTCCTGTTTGAGCAACTGAATTTGCTACAAGTCCAAAAATTCCAAAAGGAGCAAGCTTGACTATAAATTTAACAATTTTTAATACACCTTCGTTGATATCAGTAAAAAGTTGTTTTGCGTCATTTGAACAATGCCTTAGAGCAAAACCCCCACCTATAGCCCAAGCTAATATACTTAAATAATTTCCTGAAGATAAAGCGTGGATAGGATTATCTACGATTTGAAAAAGTAAGGTTTTAAATACTTCGCCTATATGTGCAGGGCTTGTAGTAGAAGCTTTTTCAATATCGGTTAATACTAATTCTACGGGAAAGACAAAGCTTATACTAACCGCGCTTAAAGAAGCTAAAAAAGTTCCAAATATATATAAGAAAATGATATGTTTTATTTTTTCACTTCCATGATTAAATTCTTTTGTGCAAATGGTTGTTAAAATTAAAATAAAAACTAAAATCGGTGCTATAGCTTTTAAAGCTCCTGTAAATAAAGTACCAAAAATATTTGCAAAAATAGCTAAATCTTTAGAAAGTACACCTATTAAAATTCCTAAAACAATACCTATGCAAATTTGTAAAATAAGATTTCCATCTTTATAGCGTTTGATTGCACAAGAGAATAAACTCATTTTTTACCTTTTTTGTAGTGATAAATTTTTAATTTATTCTAACAAAGTAAAGCTTAAATAAGCTTTTTGATTTTTAAGCTAGCTTGTGTTAAAATAAGGCTAGAATTTTTTATGATAAGGAATATTAAAAATATGTATTTATTTACTTCTGAAGTTGTTAGTGCAGGACATCCTGATAAATGTGCTGATATTATAGCTGATTCTATAGTGGATGCTTTTTTAACTCACGATAAAGATTCAAGGGTTGCTAGTGAGGTTTTTGTAGCAGGAAATAAAGTAGTAATTGGTGGTGAAATTAAATCAAAACATAAACTAGAAAAACAAGATTATGAAAATATTGTAAAAAAAGCTCTAGCAGATATTGGTTATGATGGGCATCCACATTTTAGCAAAAAACAATGTTTACATCCTGATGATTTAGATGTAATGGTATTTTTAAATGAACAAAGTCCTGATATCAATCAAGGTGTTGATCAAGAAGATGGAGAAATTGGAGCGGGTGATCAAGGGATAATGTTTGGTTTTGCAAGTAATGAAGCAAAAGAATATATGCCAGCAGCTATTTCTTATGCTAGAATGCTTTGTGATAAAGTATATGAGTTTGCAAAAAACAATCCTGATAAACTTGGAGTGGATATTAAAACTCAAGTGACAATTGATTATGTAAATAAAGAAAATTTTGAAAATTGCAAACCTCAAAGCATCCATACTATTGTAGTTTCAGCTCCTTGTGTTGAAAGTATGAAAATAGAAGATCTAAGAGCTTTGGTGATGGATTTGATTTTAGATTCAAATTTACCAAAAGAGCTTTTTTGCCCAGAAAAAACAAGAATTTTAATCAACCCAACGGGAAAATATGTAAATCACAGCTCGTTGCATGATAGTGGTTTAACAGGAAGAAAACTTATAGTAGATAGCTTTGGTGGCTATGCTCCAATAGGCGGAGGAGCGCAATCTTCTAAAGATTATACTAAGGTTGATAGAAGTGGGCTTTATGCAGCAAGATGGCTTGCTAAAAATATCGTAGCCGCAGGTCTTGCTAAAAAATGCATAGTGCAGCTTTCTTATGCTATAGGTGTAGCTAAACCAACTTCTGTTAGTGTGGATTGTATGGGAACAAACACAAGATTAAATGATGATATTTTAAGTGATTTTGTGATGAAAACTTTCCCATTAACTCCAAATTGGATTAAAAATAAATTCAATCTTGATAAACCAAGTAAAGATACTTTCATGTATGCTGATGTAGCTGCTCGTGGTCAAGTAGGTCAGGCTGATTATCCTTGGGAAAAATTGGACGCTCTTGATGAATTTAAAGCATTATAATAATGAAGCTTTTAAGCTTCATTTTGCTTTAAAAGTTTTTCTTTTATCTTTAAAATCAATATCTCTTTTGACTTAATTACAGCATTTTCTTTTCCATTAACTGCATGATATATGCTTACATTATAATTGTTTGCATAAAAACGCATTAGAAAATTTTGTAATTTATACTCACTTGAAAAATTAAACCAAGCATTGTTTGAAATAGCGATGATGATTTTTGAGTGTTTATAAAGTTTTTCTTTTGTAGCTTCAAAGCAGATAGCATTAGTGATGAGTTGATTATTTAGAGTGTATTGATTTAATTCCTTTCCTTTTGAAAATTCATCAATATTTAAAAGATATTTTTTAAAAAAGTTTTTAAATATAGGAATTTCTTCCCCAAAAGGTACAAGATAGTGTTTGTTAAAAACTTGTATGTTGCCATTGTCAAATACATAAGTGCTATTGTATAGATGATTAGGTGTGGTACTTATAGCACCTGTGATGATGATGATTTGTTTTGATAAATCTTTTAAAGCTTGTAAATAACTTGGAGCTTTATTTAAAGCAAAGGCAAAAGCTGTTTCAGGAAAAATAATTGCTTCTTTGCCTTCTTTTATGGCCTGATTGATTTGATAAAATATATCTTTAGAATGAGTTTGTAAATTTTCTTGTATGAATTTTTGATCTTGGGAGATATTAGTTTGAATTAATTTATAGTCTAAATTTAGTGTTTGTGGTTGTTTTTGACTATATTGAGCTCCTATTAGAATAAGGATTAAAATGATTGCTATTTTATAATATCTTGAAATGTATTTTTCATAATAAAAATAAGCAATCAAAAACATAGCTATAATGCCTTGATAACTTGCATCAAAGATTCCATATACACTTAAAACACCCCAATTTAGCCAATCAAATCCAAAAGGATGAACAAAACTAAGTAAAAAAATCCCACAAAGCCTTAAAAAATCATATTTAAGAAAAAAACATACTAAAAATAATAATCCATAAATTAATCCGATTAAGATAATTTCTAAAGGAATTAAATAAGCTAAATCAAAATAAATTGATGATAAAGCTATCCACCAAAACCATAAAATTCCTACAAAAAATCCGGTATAAAAATATCCTATTTTACTTTTATTTCTTAGCAATAAAATCAAACCATATATACTTAAAAATGGTGAAATAAATTCAAAAAGTAAATTTTCAAAAAAAGAAAAATAAATAAAATTTGACAATAAAAGTGCAGAAAAAAAGGCTTTTATTATTTTAAAAGTGGTAGAATTAGAATTTATGAACTTTAAAAAAAGGGGAAGAAATGGCAGAAAACGGAAATATTTGGACTTCATTGTTGCCTCTCATTGTGCTTTTTGCGATTTTTTATTTTTTGGTTATCAGACCACAGCAAAAACAAGCAAAAGACCACAAATTAATGGTTTTATCTTTAGAAAAAGGAGATAAAATCATCACAAATGGTGGGATAATTTGCGAGGTGGTAAAACCAGAAGAGGATTTTATCAAAGTTAAGCTTAATGATGAAAATGTAGTTGTAAAAATTTCTAGAGATTTCATAGCAAAGAAAATTGATGCGTAGTGGAAAAATTACTTATAGAAGTATCATTTTCTTTGTAGTTTTTCTTATAGGATTAATTTTTTCCATACCTTCTTTTATGCAAACCCAAAGTGGTGCTAAGATCAACCTAGGACTTGATTTGCAAGGTGGTTTGCATATGTTATTAGGTGTAGAAGTAGAAGAGGCGGTTAAATCAAAGGTTAAATCCATAGCCTCTTCTCTTAGTTATTCTATCAATAAAGAAGATATTATTGTTGATAAAATCAAAGTAAATGATACTAGTATTGAATTTAGTTTATTAGATGAAAATGATATAGCTAAGGTTGATTTGTTATTAAAAGACATCAAAGGCTTGGCTATTACACATGAAAATTTACACTACACACTTTCTTTAACCCAAGAAGAAATTAAATTAACTCATGAGCAAGCTATTTTACAAGCCGTGGAAACCATTAGAAACAGACTTGATCAATTTGGCCTTGCAGAGCCAAATGTAGCAAGATCAGGTGAGGATAAAATTTTAGTCGAACTTCCAGGTATTAAAACTGCTGCAGATGAGGCTAGAGCTAGAGAGCTTATCGCAAAAGCTGCACATTTGCAATTAATGGAAGTAGATGATGTTAGAATGGATCAGGTAAATAATCTTACTCCAGCTCAAGCTGCTGAATATGGAGACTTGATTTTTGAAGATGCAAAAAATCCTCAAATTAAATATCTAGTAAAATCTATACCTATTCTTGATGGCTCTATGTTAACAGATGCAAAAGTAGGTTTTGCACAAAGTAATAATCTTCCTGTGATTAATTTTACCTTAAATTCAGAAGGTGCTAAAAAATTTGGAGACTATACAGGAAATAATGTAGGCAAACGCTTAGCTATAGTTTTAGATAATAAAGTATATTCAGCTCCAAGAATTAATGAAAGAATAGGCGGGGGTAGTGGTCAAATTAGTGGTAGCTTTACTGTAGAAGAAGCTCATGATGTGGCCATTGCTTTAAGAAGTGGGGCACTTTTAGCACCGGTTAAAATGCTTGAAAAAAGAAGTGTTGGACCATCTTTGGGTGCTGATAGTATTAAAATGAGTATGATAGCCCTAGCAGGTGCTTCTATATTAGTTATTGCATTTATGGTGATGTATTATGGTATAGCAGGAATTTTTGCTAATATTGCTTTAGTGGCAAATATTTTAGTGATTATTGCTGTAATGGCTATGTTTGGAGCAACTTTGACTTTACCTGGTATGGCAGGACTTGTGCTGACCGTGGGTATGGCAGTAGATTCTAATGTTATTATTAATGAAAGAATTAGAGAATTGTTACGAGAAGGTGCTAGCATAAGGCAAAGTGTTGAAAATGGTTATAAGCATGCAATGAGCGCGATTTTAGATTCTAATATTACTTCGCTTATTACTTCAGTGGTGCTTTATGCTTATGGAACAGGTGCGGTAAAAGGTTTTGCGGTGACTTTGAGTATTGGGATTTTAGTTTCAATGATTACTTCTATTGTTGGAACTCATGGTATGTTTGAAATGTTTATGAACCGTATGGAAAAAAGCAATAACACAAGATTATGGTTTGGATATAGGAGACCTTAATGCAATTTTTTAGTCAAAAACATGTTTATGATTTTATGAGAATGAGATTTGCAGCCATCTCTTTGTCTTTTATTTTATTTTTTGGTTCTATTTTTATCCTTTTTACTAAGGGTTTGAATTTTGGTATTGATTTTACCGGTGGAACTTTGGTACAACTTCAATATGAGCAAAAAGCACCCTTGGCTGAAATTCGTAAAGCTTTAGCTATTAATGAAAATTTAAAAGGAGCTAGTGTTACCGAATTTGGTGGCGCTAATGAAGTGATTATTCGTTTTTCAGGAAGCAGTGATAGTTTAGGAAGTGATATTGGAGTAAGTATTGCAAATTTGTTAAAAGATACAGGTAAATTTGAAGTGCGCCGCGTGGATGTAGTAGGTCCAAAAGTAGGAGATGAACTGCGTAATAAAGGTCTTATGGCGGTTGGAATTTCTTTGATTGCTATTTTGATTTATTTGGCAGTGAGATTTGAATGGCGTTTTGCTATGGCTTCTATTGTGTGTGAAATTCATGATATAGTCATTACTTTAGGTGCTATTGCATTATTTGAAATAGATGTAAATTTAGATATTTTGGCGGCTGTTTTAACTGTGCTTGGATATTCTTTAAATGATACGATTATTATTTTTGATAGGATTAGAGAAGGTGTTAAAACAAGTAAAAATTCAAAACTTGATTTAATTATCAATGAATCAGTTTCAGCTACTTTATCAAGAACTACTTTAACAACGGGTTTAACTTTAATTACTGTTGTAGTGCTTTATTTCTTTGGCGGATCTATGATAGAAGGTTTTGCTCTAACTATGATAGTGGGTATTGTAGCAGGTACTGCAAGTTCTATATTTGTAGCAAGTCCAGCACTTTTATGGTTTAAATTTAGTGTTACGCAGTATCGTCAAAAAGAATTAGAAAAAGTAAAGAAAAAACAAGAAAAAGAGAAATTAAGAGCGATGTATGAAAAAGGAACGGTGTAAAAATGAATTGGGGTAAGGTTATTTATATCTTTTTTGCTCTAATGAGCTTAACTACAACCGCAGGATTTTTATATGATCAAAATGAAGTTGCTTTATTTATTGCAGCTTGTGTGAATTTAATTTCTACTTTATTGAAAATTGGGGTTAGAAATTTCTTAGCAGCTGAATTATTTGCTAGTTCTTTGGTAGCTGATTTGCATTTAATTCCAGCTTTTGCTTTAATACAAATTAATCCAGAAGCTAATGTTATGGTTTATACTTTAGCAATTGGTGCTTTGATAGCTAATATCTTTTCAATGATTTTAGTTATAGTTGATTCAGTAAAAAATCAAGAAGAAAATTAGGAGTTAAAATGGCATATGAAGCAGGTAAAATAGAAAAAAAATGGCAAAAAATTTGGCAAGAAAAAGAATATTTTGAACCAAAAGATGATTTTTCTTTACCAAAAAAATACATTTTATCTATGTTTCCATACCCAAGTGGTAGAATTCATATGGGACATGTGAGAAACTATAGCATAGGTGATGCTATGGCTAGGTATTATAGAAAAAAAGGTTTTAATGTCTTACATCCTATAGGTTTTGATAGTTTTGGTATGCCTGCTGAAAATGCTGCAATTAAACATGGTATCCATCCTAAAAAATGGACTTATGAAAATATTGATTATATGCAAAATGAACTTGCATCTTTGGGCTTTTCTTTTTCTAAAAAAAGAATGTTTGCTACTTCTGATCCTTTATATACTAAATTTGAGCAAGAATTTTTTATCAAAATGTATGAAAAAGGACTTGTTTATACTAAAGAAGCTGAAGTTAATTGGTGTGAGAATGATAAAACAGTCTTAGCAAATGAGCAAGTTGAAGATGGCAAATGTTGGCGTTGTGGACATGAAGTCATTAGAAAAAAAATGCCAGGATATTATGTAAAAATCACTGCTTATGCAGATGAATTATTGCATGATCTTAAAAAATTAGAAGGAAAATGGCCAAGTCAAGTTCTAACTATGCAAGAAAATTGGATAGGTAAAAGCACAGGGCTTAGTTTTGATTTTGATATAGAAGAAAATGATAAAATCAGCGCAAAAAAGATCAATGTTTTTACCACAAGAGCTGAGACTATTTATGGAGTATCTTACATCGCTTTAGCGCCTGATCATGAAATGGTAAATGAATTAATTGATAAAAAATTACTAAATCAAGATGTTATAGCTAAAATTCAAAATATACAAAATCAAACACCGCGCCAAAGACAGGCCGCACCAAAAGAAGGATATTTTTTAAATCTTTATGTAATCCATCCACTAAGTAAAGAAAAAATTCCTTTATGGGTAGCTAATTTTGTTTTAAGTGATTATGGTAGTGGGGCTGTTATGAGCGTGCCTGCTCACGATGAAAGAGATTATGAGTTTGCAAAAACTTATAATTTGGCTATAAAAAAAGTAATTTATAAAGATGAAAATGACGCACAATGCTACACTTTAAAAGAAGGCGTTTTAACTAATAGTGGCGAATTTGATCAATTAGAATGCAATGATGCTAGAGAAAAAATTAGTTTAAAAATTGAATCTTTGGGTATTGGTAAAAAGGTTACTAATTTTAAAATTCGTGATTGGGGTGTTTCTAGACAAAGATATTGGGGAGCTCCTATACCAATGATTAAGTGTGACTCTTGTGGCATAGTTCCTCAAAAAATAGAAAATTTACCTATTACCTTGCCTGAGGATGTGGTGATAAATGGAGAAGGAAATCCACTTGATAAGCATGAAACATGGAAAGAGTGCGTTTGTCCAAAATGTGGTAAAAAAGCGCAAAAAGAAAGCGATACTTTAGATACTTTCTTTGAAAGTTCTTGGTATTTTGCGCGTTTTGCAAGTGATGATAAAACATGGCAAGAAAAAGCAGTAGATGAAAAAAGTGTTAATTATTGGATGAATGTTGATGAATATATTGGTGGGATTGAACATGCGATATTACATTTACTCTATGCTAGATTTTTCCAAAAAGCACTTAGAGATTTGGGTTATTTAAAAGATGATGAGCCTTTTAATAGACTTTTAACCCAAGGAATGGTTACTAAAGATGGTGCTAAGATGAGTAAGTCTAAGGGGAATGTGGTTGATCCTGATTATATTATAGAAAAATATGGAGCAGATAGTGCAAGATTATTTATATTGTTTGCTGCACCACCTGCTAAAGAACTTGAATGGAACGATAGTGCATTAGAAGGTGCGTTTAAATTTATCAATAGGCTTTATGAAAAGGCTATGAGTTTAGAATGTGGAAAAATACAAGAAATTGATCATCAAAGTTTAAATAAAGAAGAAAAATATGCTAGATTAAAAGTATATGAAGCTTTGAAAAAATCTTTCGAAGTTTATGAAGAAAGTTTTGCCTTTAATACCTTAATAGCTGCATGTATGGAGGCTTTAAATGCTTTAAATGCTATAAATGATAAAGAAGTTTCAAAAGAAGCTTTTTATATTATTTTAAATATCTTAGAGCCTATCATCCCTCATGTTTGTTTTGAACTTAGTGAGCATTTATTTAAATGTGAAAATTTTAAAGTATTAAAAATAAAAGATGAGGTTTTTATAAAGGATAGCTTTAATATAGCTATTAGTGTTAATGGTAAAAAAAGAGCACAGATTGAAATAAATTCAGAAGCTAAAGAAGATGAGATTTTAGCTTTAGCTAAAGAAAATGTTGCAAAATGGCTAAAAGAAAAAACTATAGTAAAAGAAATTTATATTGATAAGAAATTGGTAAATTTGGTGATTAAATGAAAAAATATCTAGTGTTGTTTTTTGCTTTTTTCATCATAGCTTGTGGATATATTCCCTCTTCGCAGATGGCAAGTAGAGTTTTGGGCGAAAATGTATTTTTAAAAATCAATATTAGCAAACAAGATCCTGAAAACAGTGTTTACATAACAGATATTCTAAGAGAAGCTATGCTTAATAAGCTTGGTAGAAAAATCACAGATGAGTATAATGCAGATAGTTCTATTATAGTTACGATGAAAAAATTAGAATTTCATCCTATAGTTTATGATAAAAATGGTTATGTAATTTATTATAAAGCGGAGCTTTATTTGGAGTTTGTGTTGCGTTATAAAAATGGCAAGGAAGAAATTGTAAATACTAAAGGGAGTTATAATTTTGATATTAATCCAAACTCTATCATCAGTGATCAAGCAAGATTTGAAGCAATTAAAAATGCATCAAGTGAAGCTTTTGATGAATTTGTTTCTATTATAGCTATTAGGGGTTATAAATAAAATGGCAAGTCATATCAATGAAATTGCAAAAGAAACATTGATAAAACTAAAAGAGCGTAAGTTATATCCAACTCCTGAAAATTATAGCGAGGTGTTTGAAGAGTGTGCTAAAAAAGCAGGAGTGATGAGTTCAAATAAAGCCAGAATAGAAAAATACACCAATCTTTTAGATGATTCTTACAAACAAGAATTAAAAGGAAAGAGCATTCGAACTATTGATGAGTTTTTGATGTTTTTAGTCTCTAGGCTCAATAGACAGGTAAGTAGAAAATATGAAGATGTTTATGCTTTACTTGGCTTAATCATTCAGCAACTTAGTATTAGTAAAGATAAAAAAATCAAAGAGCTTGCTCAAATTACTCAACACAGATTATCTCAAGCTATGGACTTAGAAACCATATATCTTTTAAGAGCCAAATGGAAAGAACTTGAAAAATCTTATGAAGATGGAGAACTCTTAAAAAAATTAGAAGAATTTAATATCCGAGCTTTTTTGGATTTTCATGCTTTAATAGAAAAACTTATCACTATGCTAAAAGAACGTTCCTATGAAAAACAAGCTGAACTTTTACTAGCTTCTTTGGAGCCTTTATTTGGTGAGAGTAAAGAAGTAGAGCAATTTAAGCAAAAATTAAAAGAAAATCCTAGATTGATTGCTAGAAAAGAATTTGCACATGAATATTGTTTGATGCTACAAAAAAAAGAAGTAATAGATAAATACTACATACAAAAAAATCTTTCTTTTTTCAATCAGCATTTAGAAAGCCTAAATGAAATGGTTTCAAAGCTTTATGATAATAGCCAAGAAGATGTGAAATTTATTAATGCTTTAACTAAAGATAAAAATGGTAATGTGCAGATTAATTTTGATACATTAAAAGATAAGCTTTTGTATGCAAACGAGCAAATAGCTCAAATTAAAACTCAAATTCAAGCTACAAGCGATGATGAGCAAAGAGAACAATGGAGTCTTGCTCAAGAGCTTAAAAAACTTGATGAAAATTATAAGCTTTATGCGGTTAATTATGCTTTATCTTTCTTTAAAATCAATAATATAGAACATGTTATTAATGCTTATGGTATTGATAGTTTTAAAACCATTAGCGGGAAGTTTAAAAAAATCCTCAAAGACTTATGTAAAAATTTAGCTGAAATTTGGATTTTAGATGAAAGTTCTTATTTAATTGTTTTTCCGGGTAAAAGCTTAGAAGATGCTCAAATCTTTACGGAAAAAGCTTTGAAGCTTATAGATGATTATAAATTTATTTATAAAGAAGAAGTAGTTAGACTTGTTTTATCATCTTCTTGTATAGAAAAAAAAGAATTTCCAGATGGCGATATTTTAAAAGAATTAATGCAAAAAGCTTAGTATGAAATTCCAGCAAACACTTTCACAAAAAACCATGCATGTACAAAAAATCAGTAGATTTTTTATGTTTAGTATGTATGAAAAATATAAAAAATTTATCCCAAAAACTAAAAATATTCAAATTATTGGCACTAATGGCAAAGGAAGTACAGGTAGATTTTTAGCCCTTTTACTCTTAGAGCAAGGATGTAAAGTAGGGCATTATACAAGTCCACATATTTTTGAATTTAATGAAAGATTTTGGTTAAATGGGAAAATTGCAAGCAATGAGCTTTTAGAAAAAGCACACGAAGAATTAGAAAGTGTTTTTTTAGATGATGTGAAAAAACTTAGCTATTTTGAGTATGCTACATTTTTAGCATTTTTTGTTTTTAAAGATTGCGATTATGTGATTTTAGAAGCTGGAGTAGGTGGAGAGTACGATGCTACAAGTGTTTTTGAAATAAATTTTAGTATTTTTACTAAAATAGGATTTGATCATCAAGATTTATTAGGTAAAAATTTAGAAGAAATAGCAAGAACAAAATTAAAAGCCATGAGTGCCAAAGCTTTAATTGATCATAAGCAAGAAGCAAAAGTATTAAATTTGGCTCAAAAAATAGCAAATTTAAAACGAGCTAGTTTAAGTATCAGTTTGCTAGAAAAAAATAATTTTATTTATCCTTATGTGCAAGAATATATTCAAAAGCACAATTTTGCAACTTTTTTAAAAGATAATCTTTTTTTAGCTTTAGAAGCTTTTTCTAAAATTTGTGCTAAAAATGAAAAAGAATTAATTCAAAGTATCAAAAATCTACCAAAACTTGATTTAAAAGGAAGGTGCGAGCAAATAAGTCAAAATATTTTTATTGATGTAGGACATAATGAAATGGCGGCTTTAGCTTTAGTTGAAATTTTCAAGGAAAAAAAAGTTCATTTGGTTTATAATTGCTTTTTAGATAAAGATTCTTATAAAATTTTAAGAGCTTTAAAGCCTATAATAAAAATAGTTGAAATTTATGATTATGAAAGTAAAGATAGACCTTTGGCGGGTTCTGTTTTGCTAGAAAATTTAGAAAAATTAGATATTGTTTATCAAAAATTTGAACAAATAAAAAAAGATGAGTTATATTTAGTTTTTGGTTCTTTTGTATTGGTAGAAAAATTTTTAAGAGGCTATAATGAAAGATAAATTTACGCTAACTATTACAGATGTAAATGGTTCTAGACATTTTTTATTAAGTCAGATTATAAAAAAAGTAATAATTTATTTTACTACTTTTGTTTTTGTTGTTATAGTTTTAGGTGCTTTATATATTAATTATCTAGCAGATAAGCGTTCAGAGCTTTTAAAAGAACAAGAAATATTATCTTCAAAGAATACTAAATTGTTTTCTCAAAATGAGAGTATGCAAAAAAGTTTAGAAGAAAAAACAGCCTTATATGATGAACTCCAAACCCAACTTGCAGATATTGAGGATAATTTAGGCTTAAAGCAAGATGAAAGTTTAGATATACCAGAAAGATTAGAAAAAGTCAAACTTACTAATGATCAAGCTTATTTATTTTTAACACAAATTCCAAATGGTCATGTGATAGAAGATAATGGAGTCACAGGTAATTTCGGATGGCGCCATCATCCTATATTAAATAAAAAAGAATTTCATCCAGGTATTGATTTAAGAGCAGCTTTAAAAACTCCTATTTATGCGCCGGCAAATGGAGTGGTTGAATACGCTGCATATAGCAATAATGGCTATGGTTACTCAGTGATTTTGATCCATAATTTTGGTTTTAAAACGGTTTATGCACATATGACGCGTCAGGATGTTGTCAAAGCAGGGCAATTTGTAAAAAAAGGTGATTTGTTGGGTTATACAGGAAATACAGGTCTTTCTACGGGGCCGCATTTGCATTATGAGGTTAGATTTATTAATAAACTTTTAGATCCTAAGATTTTTATAGATTTAAACCGAAAAAACTATGAACAAATTTTTGAAAAAGAAAGGAGAGTGCCATGGCAATCTTTAATAAAGGCTCTATTGCTGCAGTATCCGAAACTACAGTCATTTCAAACGGAGCAAAAATAGAAGGAAAATTTTATTTTGATTCTATGCTTCATTTAGATGGAGAAATTACAGGAGTAATTAATTCTTCTAATGTGATAGTGATAGGTAAAAGTGGTGTTTTAAAAGGACAAGTTAAGGCAAGTAAAATAGTAATCAATGGAGTTTTTGAGGGAGAAATGCAAGTTGATTCTTTAGAAATTTTATCCGGCGGTGTGCTTAATGGTAATATCATAGTTAAACAATTAAGTATTGAAAATGGTGGGAAATTTAACGGAAGTAGTAAAATAATTGAAAAAGAAGAAGAGCTTGCAACTATTGATGTGAGTATAGAAAATTCAGAAAATGCAAGCTAAATTATATGAATATTTATTAAGTAATAAAACTGAGTTAATAATTTGTGAGAATGATAAAGAAGCAGATGAGTTAGCTCAAGTTTGTTTATTTTTAAATTTAAAAACTTTCGTTTTACCTGATTTTAGAGCAGAATTTGGTAGCGATTTACGCTCTTTTTCTAAAGAACTTTTTGAAATTTGTAAAGTATTAAATGCTTATCATAAAGAAAATAAAAATAAAATTTTAATATCTCCTATAAAAACAATTTTGCAAAAGTTACCAGGTAAAAAGCATCTAAAAAACATTATTCTTAAAAGAAATTCACTTCTTACTTTAGAGAAATTTAAAGAAGAAATTTTACATAGTGGATATGAATTTGTAGATATAGTTCAAGATAAGGGTGAAATTTCAATACGCGGGGATATTATAGATATTTTTGCGATTAACGAAGAACAACCTTTTAGAATTTTACTTTTTTCAGATGAGATAGAAAGTATAAGATATTTTGATATTCATACACAAAAATCAATCCCAAATGAACTTTCAAAAATTGAGATTTGTCCATTTTTAAGTGCTTTTAATCAAGAGCAATATGAAAATTTACAAGAAAAAATTCAAAATTTTCAAAGTCAAAGCATTGTTAATGATGTTAATTCTTTGGGTTTTTGGTGTGTTGATGACTTTTGTGATTATTTGGATTTAAATTTTGTGAGTATAAAAAATTTTGATATAAATGATTTTGAAGAAGATATTAGTAAAATCAATCAAAATATTTTACCTGAACCAAAATTTTATAAAGATTTAGTAAGTTCTTATAATTATGATTTTTTCACTTTTCACAAAGATAAAAAAATTACTATTTTGGCAAAAAATGAAGCTTTGTTTAAAGCTTTAAATTTACAAGAATTTTCAAATATTAAATTAAAAATATCTCAAGAAAGAATCAACCTAATCACTCAAGATGAGCTTATTATCTCTTTAAATAAAAAAGAAAAAAGTAAAAGAGTTAGAAAAGCAAGTTTGGTAATAGATGAGCTTAGGGTTGGGGATTTTGTTGTGCATGAAGATTATGGTGTAGCTAAATTTTTAGGTCTTGAGATTATTATAATTGCAGGAGCAAAAAAAGAATTTGTAGCTCTTGGGTATTTAAATAATGACAAGCTTTTATTACCTGTTGAAAATTTGTATATGATTGATAAATATATCGGTGCAAGTGGTGGCGTGCCTTTACTTGATAAGCTTGGAAAAGGAAGTTTTCTAAAAATCAAAGAAAGATTAAAAGAAAAATTATTTGCCATTGCTTCAAATATAGTTTCTTTAGCAGCGGCTAGAGCTTTGATAAAAGCAAAAGAATTAAAAATTTCTCAAGAATTACAAGATGAATTTATCAATAAAGCAGGATTTTTTTATACTAAAGATCAAAGTCAAGTTTGTCAAGAAATCACTCAAGATTTAAAAAGTTCTCAAGTAATGGATAGGCTTTTAAGTGGTGATGTGGGCTTTGGTAAAACAGAAGTTGCTATGAATGCTATATTTACTTGTGTAAAAAGTGGCTATACGGCTTTGTTTTTTGTGCCAACTACTTTACTTTCAGCCCAGCATTTTAAAACCTTAAAACGAAGATTTGACTCTTTTAATATAGATGTTTTTAAGCTAGATCGTTTTACTAGTGCTAAAGAAAAAAAACAAGTTTTGGCATTTTTAAAAGAAAATAAGCCTTGTGTAGTGGTAGGAACGCATTCTCTTTTAGGGATTGAGTGTGAAAATTTGGGTTTAGTTGTGATAGATGAGGAGCATAAATTTGGTGTAAAACAAAAAGAAAAACTCAAAGAATTAAGTAAAAACTCCCATATTTTATCTATGTCAGCAACGCCTATACCAAGAAGCTTAAATCAAGCTCTTAGTTCTTTAAAATCATATAGTGTTTTACAAACTCCACCTGAGGATCGTTTGGATGTGCGTACCTTTGTTAGAGAAAGTAATGACGCTTTGATTAAAGAAGCTATTTCAAGAGAATTAAGAAGAGCAGGACAGATTTTTTATATTCACAATCATATAGCAAGTATTGATGGGTGTAAAAAATATCTTTTAGATTTATTTCCGAATTTAAAAATTTTAATCTTGCATTCTAAAATTGATGCAAAAACTACCGAAGAAGAAATGATTAAATTCGAAAATAAAGAATATGATTTATTGCTTTGTACTTCTATAGTTGAAAGTGGTATTGATTTGGCAAATGCAAACACTATCATAGTAGAAAATTCAGATCGCTTTGGTATGGCTGATTTGCACCAACTTAGAGGAAGAGTAGGGCGTAGTGCTAAGCAAGGATATTGTTATTTTTTGATTGAAGATAAGGAAAAAATCACAAAAGATTCTTTAAAAAGACTTACGAGTTTGGAGAGTAATTCTTATTTAGGCTCAGGAAGCGTACTTGCTTATCATGATTTAGAAATTCGTGGTGGTGGAAATTTATTAGGTGTGGATCAAAGTGGACATATAGAACAAATTGGTTATAGTTTATATCTTAAAATGTTAGAAGATGAAATTAATAAGCTAAGCAAAAAAGAAGAAATTAAAGAGAAAAAAATAGATCTAAAGCTTAATATCAATGCCTTTTTAAATAGTGAGTATATTGGTGAAGATCGTTTGAGATTAGAGCTTTATAGAAGACTTAGTAAATGTATGAGTGTTAATGAAGTCTATGAAATAGAAAGTGAGATGAATGATCGTTTTGGTAAGCCTGATATCTTCACAAAGCAGTTTTTGGATTTAATCATCATAAAAATTTTAGCTAGCAAGCATTATAAACTAGTGAGTAATTATGAGCAAAATATTTGTTTTGTAAAAGATGATGAGAGTAAGGAAGTCATTAAGGCAAAAAGCAAAGACGATGATGATGTGATCGAGGCTATTTTGATGCATTTAAGAAAGAGTGAAAAAGCATGAGTGGATATGAAATTTTTAAAGCTTTAGTTAATGCAAATATCAACTATAACGATTTTGAGTGGCTAGAAAATAATACTTTAAGCGAGTTTGAAATTTTAATTTCTGTGGTTTTAACTCAAAATACAAACTGGAAAAATGTGTTAAAAGCTTTGATAAATTTAAAACAAGCAAATATTACTAATATAGAAGATTTATCAAAGTTAAACACTCAAGATTTAGCACTTTTAATAAAGCCAAGTGGATTTTATAATACCAAGGCAAAATATATTAAAAATTTCACTCAAAAATATTTCCAAGATTTTAATTCTTTTGAACTTTTTAAAGAAGAAGTAGATAGAGAATGGCTTTTAGGCATTAAAGGCTTGGGTCAAGAAAGTGCAGATGGAATTTTAAATTATATATGTAAAAAAGAAGTTTTAGTAGTTGATGCTTATAGTGCAAAAATAGCTAATTATTTAGGTTATGAGTGTCAAAGTTATGATGAATTAGCAGATTTTTTAAAAAAAGGCATAGCTAAAAATCAACAAGAATTATGTGTTTTGCTAAAAAAAGAATGTGAACTATATGAGCTTTATCAAATTTTTCATGCTTTAATTGTTTCTTTTTGTAAAACACACTTTCAAGGTAAAAAACTTTCAGCAGATGGCGCACTTATTTTAGATCCTTTAAAATTTTAAATTTATTTTTTATTTAAAAAGTTATTTTTTTACGATTAAAGTGCTATAATGTATTTAACTTCATAAAAAGGAGAAGTAATGAATACAAGTATAGTTGGAAAGCAATTTGAGCTAACTGAGTCTATAAAAGAGTATGTGGAAAAAAGCTTTGATGCTTTAAGTAAATATGGCTTAGATGTGATTTCTGCACGTTGTGTTATAAGCGCTGATGAAAGGCATGGAAAGAAAGGTTTTTGGGCTGAATTTAGCATTAACTTAGCTGGTATTAACACAGTGGTTGTAAAGCAAAAGGATAAAGACTTATATGCTGCTATAGATTTAGCTATTGATAGAATTTCTAAGGTTTTAAGAAGATTACATGATAAAAATATTACTCATAAGCATCAAGATGAGATAAAAGAAAATTTAGTATTGCCAAGTGTGATTGAGGAAGATGAGATAGTTCCAACAGAACTTGAGCTATATAAACCTTTAGAAATTGAAGAAGCATTAGAAAAGCTAAAAGCAAGTAAGGATATATTTTTAGTTTTTAATGACATAGATGCAAAAATGAGGGTGTTATATAAGAAAAAAGATGGTAAATTTGGTTTATTTTAAAAAATCTAGCCTTTTTAAGGCTAGATATATTAGAAGAGTTTGTTAAAAATTTTATCTATTGCTTGATCTACTTTTTTACCTGTGTTTTTAGCACCATCACTAGCATTTCCACCTATTGTATTAACAATAGAATTTACAACACTTTTTGTATCAAGACTTACTTTAGGATCTTGTGTTGTTCCTTTTATAATTCCTTTGAAATTTGCTCTATCAATAACGATATTAAAAGGAATGTTTAATTTAGTGCTTTTTGTATCAACTTTGCCTTTGCTGATGTTTATATTACTTCTATCAGCCACTAGGTTTAAATTTAAATCTATAAGATTTTTATTGATATTTATTTTAGCTTCACCGTTGCGATATACATCTTGAGTGATATCTTTTTGTAAAAGTAGCATTAAAGCACTTGTGATGAGGTTTTTCTTAAGTTGTCCATCGGCTAAGTTCATTAGCACCACACCGCTTTCTTTTAAAAGATTGTAGTCAATACTTAAATTTGATTTTGCTTGGTAATAATCAGGCAAATCTAAACTTTGAGCTAAATTTGAAAGATCAGTATTTTGCATTTTAGCGTTAAAAATATTATTTTTTAAAGTTGCATTTAATGAGCCATCAAATATATTTTTACTATTAACGCTTGCATCTATTAAAGCGTTTTTAAAATAAAATTTTCCTTCAAAATCAGCCTTGCCCTTTAAGTTTCTATCGACTAAAAATCCTAGCTTAGAAAAATCTTGCAATGATATATTATAAGTGCTTGCTAGAGCCATTTGATTAAGATCAAAATTTCCTTTTAATGAGTTAATATTTGCAAATGAACTTAGAGCTTTAGCATTAAAATCAATGATTGATTTAGAAATTTTTCCATCAAGATTGATTTTTGCTGAAGTATTCTTTGGAAATTTTTTCTCTAAAAGCTTGGATAATTCTACTTCATTAAAAGAAGAATTGATAGTGGCTTTAAAATCACCATTAATATTGTTAAAATCAAGTGTTTTTAAATCAATATCAGCATTTACATCGCCAAATGCTAAAACTTTTTGTCCTATTAAAGGGAAAAGTTGTTCTAATTTTATATTATCAACTTTCGCTTGTAAACTTTTTCCATTAGATTTCGCATTGATAAGTCCTTGCATGATTTTAATATTTGCATCAAGATTTTGAATTTGATTTGCCTTAAGATCAACTTTGGCATCTAAATTTAAAGGTCCATTGAGATCTTGTTTGGTTAAAGGTTTTAATTTGTTAAGATTATCTACAAAAGCACTAATTTGTGCTTTTAAATCTTTGTTTGTAAGATTATAAGAGCCTTTTAGCTGAGGTATTTTTGCTATGTTTGAATCAAGCAAAGCTTCATAATCAATCAAAGAATTTTTCGCATTTGCTTTAGCTTGTAGATTAAAAGTTGTTTTTGGAAAATCAAGATTGCTTAGTTTTTTAAATTCTACAACATTTATATTTGCATTGTTTAACCTAGTATTTAGATTGAAATTTTTAAAATCAAGTCCTTGCGCTTTTAAATCTAAAATTAATTTAGAATTAATAAAAGCAGGCATAGAGATAGTCTTTAAAAGCTCTGCTACTTCTATATCAGTTGTGTTGATGTTAAGATTATTATTTTCTAAAATAGCTTTTAAGCTACCACCAAATCCAAGCAAGTTAGCATCTAATTTTTGTAATTGATTGTTTGCAAAAAGTAAATTACCTTGAATTTGACTTTTGCCTTGGAGTTTTATTTTAGCTAAAGATGAAAATTGATTAAAATCATCTATTTTGATGTCAAAATCACTAGCTAAGCTTTGTTTTGTTATATCATAAATACTTTTTTGTGTATAAAGTTTGAAGAAGTTACTTAAAATTTCACTTTTAGATATAACTTCATTGTTTTGGATTAAAGATCTTATTTCACCCTTTATATAGCTTTGTTTTGGTAGGCTTAGATTAAAATCTTTTTCAATGAGAGTATTGTTGATAGAACTTGTGTAAAAATTAATCAAAGCATTACCATTTGGTTTTAAATCTTTAGCTTGTATATCACTTATAATACTAATTTTTCCTTGAGCATATCTTGGTAAATTAGCAAAATCTAAAATTTGAGCTAAATCTATATTTTTTCCAATAAATTCAAGATTTATAGGAGAAAAATCAACAATTTTTGCATCTAAGCTAAGATTAGAATCAAATAAAAATCCATTACCTTTTACCGAAAAATCACTACTTTTACCTACAACATCACCCTTGAATGTAAAATCTTTATCGCTTTTTAAGCCAAGATTTTGAATATAGTTTTGTTTAAGTCCTAAAAGATAGTTTAAATCAAATCCTAGTCTTAAAGGTGATATGCCACCTTCTATATTAGCAAAAAATTTATCATCAATATTTGCTTTAATGTCAAGTTGTGAAAAACTAATTTTGAAATTTTCAAATTTAACATTCATACCACTTTTTTGAGCAATAATCGTTTCGATTCTTGGTTTTAAAAAAGCATTACCCATGCTTGTAAACAATAATGTATATATAGCTAGCAATGCCACACATACTACGCCTAAAAGGATGTAAAGAATTTTTTTCATGAGAAACCTTTATAATAATATATCATAAAAATTTAGCGTAATAGACTAAACTTATATGATATATTTTACTTAATTTATTGACAATTAACTTTCTTTAATGTATAATTCTATCACTCAAAAACAAAGAGTGCTAAAAATGGCACATTTTAGAAAGGATACAAAATGAATTTTCAACCTCTAGGAAAGCGTATTTTGGTAAAACGCTTAGAAGAAATGAAAACTACTGCTTCTGGGATTATTATACCAGATAATGCTAAAGAAAAACCATTAAATGGTGAAGTTGTTGCAGTAAGCAAAGAAATAGAAGATGTTAAAGTAAATGATAAAGTAATGTTTGCAAAATACGGCGGAACTGAAATTAAACTTGACAATGAAGAGTATTTGGTTCTTAATGTTGAAGATGTTTTAGGGATTATTAAATAAAAAAGGATAAAAAATGGCAAAAGAAATATTTTTTTCAGATGAAGCAAGAAATAAACTTTATGAAGGTGTTAAAAAACTAAATGATGCAGTAAAAGTTACTATGGGACCACGTGGTCGTAATGTATTAATTCAAAAAAGTTTTGGTGCTCCAACTATCACAAAAGATGGCGTGAGTGTGGCTAAAGAAGTAGAATTAAAAGATTCTTTAGAAAATATGGGTGCTTCTTTAGTTAGAGAAGTAGCTAGTAAAACAGCTGATCAAGCAGGCGATGGAACAACAACAGCAACAGTTTTAGCGCATGCTATTTTCAAAGAAGGTTTGAGAAATATCACAGCAGGTGCTAATCCTATCGAAGTTAAAAGAGGTATGGATAAAGCTTGTGAAGCTATAGTAGCTGAACTTAAAAAACTTTCTCGTGAAGTTAAAGATAAAAAAGAAATTGCTCAAGTTGCAACAATTTCTGCAAATTCAGATGAGAAAATCGGAAATTTAATCGCTGATGCTATGGAAAAAGTTGGAAAAGATGGTGTTATCACTGTTGAAGAAGCAAAATCAATTAATGATGAATTAAATGTGGTTGAAGGTATGCAATTTGATAGAGGTTATTTAAGCCCATATTTCATTACAAATACTGAAAAAATGACAGCTGAATTGCAAAATCCATTTATTTTGTTATTTGATAAAAAAATTGCTAATTTAAAAGATTTATTACCAATTTTAGAGCAAATTCAAAAAACAGGAAAACCACTTTTAATTATAGCTGAAGATATTGAAGGTGAAGCTTTAGCAACTTTAGTTGTAAATAAATTAAGAGGTGTTTTAAATATTTCAGCAGTTAAAGCTCCTGGATTTGGCGATAGAAGAAAAGCTATGCTTGAAGATATTGCTATTTTAACAGGTGGTGAAGTGATTTCTGAAGAGCTTGGAAGAACTTTAGAAAGTGCTAGTATCCAAGATTTAGGTCAGGCTTCAAGCGTGATTATTGACAAAGATAATACAACTATTGTAAATGGAGCAGGTGAGAAAGCAAATATTGATGCAAGAATCAACCAAATTAAAGCTCAAATTGCTGAAACAAGCTCAGATTATGATAGAGAAAAACTACAAGAAAGACTTGCTAAATTAAGTGGTGGTGTAGCTGTAATTAAAGTTGGTGCTGCTACGGAAACTGAAATGAAAGAGAAAAAAGATAGAGTTGATGATGCATTAAGCGCTACAAAAGCTGCTGTTGAAGAAGGTATAGTAATAGGCGGTGGTGCTGCATTAATCAAAGCAAAATCAAAAATCAGCTTGAATTTGCAAGGTGATGAGGCTATTGGTGCTGCTATTGTAGAAAGAGCTTTAAGAGCACCTTTAAGACAAATTGCTGAAAATGCTGGATTTGATGCTGGTGTAGTTGTTAATACAGTAGAAAATAGTAAAGAAGAAAATACCGGTTTTGATGCTGCAAAAGGTGAATATGTAAATATGCTTGAAAGCGGTATTATTGATCCTGTTAAAGTAGAAAGAGTGGCTTTACTTAATGCAGTTTCAGTAGCTAGTATGCTTTTAACAACTGAAGCTACAATTAGTGAAATCAAAGAGGATAAACCTGCTATGCCTGATATGAGTGGCATGGGCGGTATGGGAGGCATGGGTGGTATGATGTAATACCATCTTTTTGTTGCTTTTGAGTTGCTTTTTATATAAAGCAACTCACTCTTTTTTTATTTTTCTACACCGATTTTTATTTTTGTTATAATAGATGTAAAATTATAAGGATTTTACATGAAAAACTTACAAGAAGAACAATTTTCCAACTCAAAATACATTAAACCTAAAAGATATACTTATATAGGCAAAGATAATAAAAAATATACTTGGGATTTTATAGAAGCATTAGATAGTGTTTCTGTTTTTTTATATCATACTCAAAAAGATTCTTTTGTCTTTGTAAAACAATTTAGAATTCCTTTATGGGATTATCAAAAACGTAATGATTTAAAATTAGATGAGATGGGATTTAGTATAGAGCTTTGTTCGGGACTTGTTGATAAAAATTTGAGTTTAGACGAAATAGCTAAAGAAGAATGTATTGAAGAGCTAGGTTATGCTCCTAGGGTTGTAGAAAAAATAGGAGAGTTTTATACAGGTTTTGGTTCAGGTGTAAGTAGACAGTTTTTATTTTATGCTGAAATTACCGAAGATGATAAAACTGGTCATGGCGGTGGAATTGATGGAGAGGATATTCAAGCAGTATGGATAAAAAGAAAAGACTTTGAAAAATTTTCTAAAGAAAATCCCATCAAAACCCCTTTACTTGAATATGCGTATTTGTGGTTTAAAGGTAAGAATTAATCTTACCTTTTATTTTTCTTCTTTATTTTCAATGTTTGGGTCTTTTTCATCAAGCATTTCTTTAAAGATTACAAATAAATCTTCAGAGGCTTTTTCAGCATTTGAGCATTTATCTAGAATTTGATTTTGAACTAATTCATTGCCTGTATTTTCATTATGTGCCAAGGCAACAGCTTGGTTGATATTTTCATGCACCTTTTGGTGTGGTAAATTTAACTTACCAAAAGCTCTTCCACTAGAAAATCTTTCTTTGCCCACACCTGCAATCCATTTTGCAAGTCTACAACTTAAATGATCAGAAAGTGCTTTACCTGAAGCATGAATGATTTCATTATAACCATTTAATTTAAAAGCAACATGATCTAATTTTGCTAAGGAAACAAAAATTTCAGAAGCAATACGTTTAGCGTGTGAGCTAGTTGAATTTGCATTAGAGATTAATTGAGCAAAATTACTAGAGAATTTTATAATATGTTCATTTGATTCTAATGATACTTTTTCTACTTGCTCACTTTGTCCATACATTTCATCTGCATTTTGCTTTAATAAATTAATATTTAATTCTACTTCAGAGGTTGCTTTTTGTGTTTTTTCGGCAAGTTTTCTAACTTCATCAGCAACAACAGCAAAGCCTCTGCCGTGTTCTCCTGCTCTAGCAGCTTCAATTGCGGCATTTAGTGCTAAAAGATTAGTTTGATCAGATACATCTTTGATTAAGTTAATAACATTAGTGATTTCATCAACGCTACGGTGTAAATTACCTGCTGTATCTCTTGAACGGTTAGCTGATTCAATAATGCTTTGAAGTGAAGATATAATTGAATGCGTAATTGCATTTAATTCTTGCATATCTTTTAATGATGAGTCAGAATACTGGGAAATCATTTCAGCTTTATTTACATTTTCTTGCATATCGCCTTGTACATTTGAAATGCCTTTTAACACTCCAGTTAATAACATCTCCAAAAGACGAGTTTCAAGTGCAGTTTTCCCACAATCTTCTTGAAGTTGCTTTTCGTATTTTTCGATTAATTCTTGTTTTTCTAAAAGAAGTTTTTTGTTTTCTTCTTCTAGTTCTTTGATTTTATTTTGTAAATCTTCAAAGTCTTGTTTTGATTGACTTTTTTTTCCAAACATAGTTTTTCCTTGAAAGTTAAAATTAGAAAGAAATTATTTTTTATAATTTGATAAATAAGTGTTTAGCTCATCTTTTAATCTTAGTTTTTCTTTTTTAAGATTTGCAATTTCCAAGCTATCTAGATGAATTCTACCTTCTTCTGCGTCTTTGATTTTGTGATCAAGTTCATTGTGATCTTCAAACAATTTATCAAAGTGCATGTCTTTACCTTTTAGCTCAGTGATTAAATCTCTAAATTCATGTAGCATATAAGCCTCCTTTTTAAAATTAATATTTGATTATAGCTTAAAATAAGTTAAATATATTTTAACTCATCGGGTTTTTGCTTGTTTTTTATAATCTTTTTGGCTATTTTTATGCTATCTGCTGTACCTACGATTAATAATTTTGCTCCAGTACCTATTAAAGTATCACCTCTTGGCATAGGTGTGAATTTTTTATTTTCTAAAATTCCTACTATACTTACGTTTGCCATATCTCTTAAATGAATTTCTTTTAATCTTTTAAATCTCACCCATGATTCATCAGGAATTTTAACCTCTTCTAAATCAATAGGGCTATTTTTTTTATAAAGATAATTTTCTAATAAATTTTCCATATCTGGTCTTGCTGACATCGCACTAAGTCTTTGTGCAACTAATTTTGTAGCAGAAACAATAGAATTTGCTCCAAGTTTTTTAAGTTTTTCTGTTTCATCTTCGTTGCTTGAGCTAGCTAGTATAAAATAAGGATTAATTCTTTGTAGTTCTTTTTCAAATAATCTTACTGAGGCAATGATAGCAATATTATCTGCTATGTTATTACTAAGGGTTATTACGCCTTTTGCGCTAGAAAGATTGGTTTTTAAAAAGGCTATATTAGTATGAGGTGCGCTTTCTATATAATAAGGATAATTATATTTTTCGGCAATCTCGCTGAAATTTTCAACTTCATCAACCACAACAAAAGGAATATGATTTTCTCTAAATTGCTGTGCTAATTCTATGGTAAAATCATTATGGTAACATATTACAAAATGATTTTTTAATCTTGCAACTTTATGCAGCATTCTTCTTTCCTTGATGATTTTAGACAAAACACCTTTTTTTACTATTTCTATTACTAAACCCATACAAAAAGTAAATATTGTAAAAGTTAATAGTACATATACAACAGTAAAAATTCTACCTGCTGTTGGTATGGGATTAACTTCAGTATAACCCAAAGTGGTAAAAGTCATACCGGCTTGATAAATAGCATCGTTAAGGTTGTAATTACTTGTGAGCATATAACCAAAAGCCCCAATTAATGTCATAACAACAACGGCAATAAGAGGAATTCTTAAAAATTTAAGTTGCTCATAAAGCTCATCATTGAGATTAATTGAAGGTTTTGGAGAGGGAGACCAATTGAGGAATTTTTGTAGCTTTTTTAAAAAAGACATAGTAATTCCTCATTTACATTAAGGATTATTTACTACTTTGCTTTTTAAGTGTTCTTAAAGTTGAAGCAGCAACTCTAACTTTTCTAGTAGTTCCATCTTCTAAAGTAATACGAACTGTTCTTAAATTTGGCAAAAAGCGTCTTTTTGTTTTATTGTTAGCATGGCTAACATTGTTACCTACCATAGGTCCTTTTCCTGTAATTTGGCAAATTCTTGACATAAATTTTCCTTATGAAATAAAAATAATTTTTAGCATTGTATCTAAAACAAGCTTAAAAAAATCAAATATTATCAAAAATACATAAAGAAAATTTGATAATAAGTATGATAAAATTATTTTTTACTTTTATTGGAGATATAAAATGTATGTAGCGCCAAGTTTATTGTCTGCAAATTTTTTAAATTTGGAAAATGAGATTAAAGATGTGTGTGAAGCAGGGGCTGATTTGTTGCACATTGATGTGATGGATGGACATTTTGTACCAAATCTTACTTTTGGTCCTTGTGTGATTGAAAATATTTCAAAAATTACTTCAGTGCCTTTAGATGTGCATTTAATGGTGCATAATGTTAGTAGTTTTGTAGATTTATTTATCCCAATAAAGCCAAAATTTATCAGTTTTCATTTGGAAGCTGAAAATCATCCTATTAGGGTGTGTGAGTATATAAGAAAAAATAGTATTCATCCTGCTATTGTTTTAAATCCACATACTCCAGTTTCAAGTATAGAGCATATTTTAGAATTTGTAGATATGGTGCTTTTAATGAGTGTTAATCCAGGCTTTGGTGGGCAAAGTTTTTTACCTTTAGTGTATGATAAAATTAGACAGTTAAGAGAAATGATAGATAGGAAAAATCTTAAAGTTTTTATAGAAGTAGATGGTGGGGTAAATGGCTTAAACGCACCTGATTTGGATGAAGCAGGAGCTGATATTTTAGTCGCAGGTAGTTATATCTTTTCCTCGCAAGATAAAAAAACAGCAATCAATTCTTTAAAGCTTGAATTTTGAGCCAACAACAAATCGATGAGTTAATCATCAAGCTAAGTAAAGAAAACAAACCTTTTCCTTGGGTTTTAAAAGAACTTGCAAAAATAGAAGAATTAAATCATTATGAGTTTGATTTATATATTTTTGAGCTTTTAGGACTAGGAGTGGAGCTTAATGCGCAAAATTGCTTGTGCTTAAAAAGTAAAAATACAAAAATAAAAGATGAGATTTTTTGTGTAGTAGATATTGAAAGCACTGGTGGGATAAAAAGTGGTCAAATTTTAGAAATAGGTGCGGTGAAAATTCAAAATTATAAAGAAATTGATAGATTTGAGAGTTTTATAAAAGTAGAAAGCATACCTGAAAATATTACAGAATTAACCGGGATTAGTTTGGATATGGTAGAAAATGCACCTTCTTTAAAAACTGTGTTAAATGATTTTAAATTATTTTTAAAAGATAGTATTTTTGTAGCACACAATGTGCGTTTTGATTATCATTTTATATCTAAAGCTATGTATGAAAATGATTTTGGGGTGCTTTTAAATAGAAGATTATGTACTATTGATTTAGCTAAAAAGTGTATTGAAAGTCCAAAATACGGTCTTGATGCGCTAAAAGAGTTTTTGTGTATTGAAAGTAAGCATCATAGAGCCTTAAGTGATGCTTTGGCTGCAAGTGAAATTTTAAAATACTGTCTTAAAAAAATTCCTTTTTATATAAAAACTACCGAAGAATTGTTACATTTTAGCAAGCAAGCTAAAAATCAAATAAAAAAATAAACTTTGTTTTGTATTTATTGCTATACTTGCTTTGCATAAATGACGGGAGCTTGTGATACAGGCTGAGAGTAAGCTAAAAGCTTAGACCGCACCAGAACTAGGTAATGCTAGCGTTGGGATAATTTATCAACTACTCACATACCCTTCATTTATCCAAATTTTATTTTAAGGATAAATTTAAATGAAAACTCAAATGTCTTATGCAAAAGAAGGAATTTTTACAAAACAAATGCAAATTGTTGCACAAAAAGAGCAAGTAAGTGAAGATTTTTTGCTTGAAAATATAGCATGTGGAAAAATTATCATTCCTGCAAATATCAACCATAAAGCACTAGACCCAAATGGTATTGGCTATGGACTTAAAACAAAAGTAAATGTAAATTTAGGTGTTTCAAATGATTGTGTAGATTATAGCGAAGAAATGAAAAAGGTAGAGTTGGCTCATAAATTTAATATAGAAGCTATTATGGATCTTAGTAATTATGGTAAAACCAGTCGTTTTAGAGATGAGCTAATTGCCACTTCAAAAGCTATGATAGGCACGGTGCCTGTTTATGATGCGGTTGGATTTTTAGAAAAAGATTTAAAAGATATTAAGGCAAAAGATTTTTTAGATGTAGTGTATCATCATGCTAAAAGTGGAGTGGATTTTATGACAATTCATGCAGGGATAAATTCTCGTGCTGCTAGAGTTTTTAAAGAGTGTGATAGGATTACTAATATAGTTTCAAGAGGAGGTTCAGTTCTTTATGCTTGGATGCAAATGAATGATGCTGAAAATCCCTTCTATGAATATTATGATGATTTACTCGCTATATGTAAGGAATTTGATGTGACACTTTCTTTGGGCGATGCGCTAAGACCTGGTTGTACTCATGATGCAAGTGATGGAGCTCAAATTGCTGAACTTATCGAACTTTCGTTATTAACTAAAAGAGCATGGGCTCAAGATGTGCAAGTAATGATAGAAGGACCTGGCCATATGGCTATTAACGAAATAGAAGCTAATATGCAACTTGAAAAAAGAATTTGCAACGGCGCGCCTTTTTATGTCTTAGGGCCTTTGGTTACTGATATAGGCGCAGGATATGATCATATAAGTGGAGCAATCGGCGGAGCAGTTGCAGCAGCAGCTGGTGCTGATATACTTTGCTATGTAACCCCTGCTGAGCATTTAAGACTTCCAAATTTAGAAGATGTAAGAGATGGTATAGTAGCGACTAAAATAGCAGCTCATGCAGGAGATATAGCCAAACTTCCTAAAGAAAGAAAAATAGATGATGAAATGAGTAAAGCTAGACAAGATATTGATTGGGAAAAAATGTTTAAATTGGCAATTGATGGAGAAAAGGCTAAGAAAATGTTTAATGAAAGAAAGCCTGAAGAGCTTAATTCTTGTTCAATGTGTGGAAAAATGTGTGCTATGAACACTATGAATAAAATTTTAAAAGGCGAGGATGTAAGTTTGATAAAAGAATAAACCCTCGATTATGAGGGTTTATTTTGATTAATCTATTACTTTATAATTATAAGGTTTTAGATTTTTATCATCTTCAAGAAGTTTTGCTGGTGGATTACCATTTACTTCTTGGTGTTTATAGTAGCGATCTCCTGCTTTGTTGCCATTTAGATCTACTTTATAGTGAATTTCACCTGGATTTAATTTTTGAATATCTTCAAAACCTAAATTTGAAGTTTTGAAATCTTTAATACCATTTTTGGCCGCAATTTCTACTAATTTAGTTTGTCCTTGTCTTGACATATCAACTGATTGTAAAAGCATTCTTGAAGCTTCTCTAGGATTGTGGAATCCTGTTGAGTTTTCAGCACCTACAAAGTCTGCTCTTACTTGAGATTTTCTATGAAGTTCTAATACTTCTTTTAATTCAGCTGAAATTTTAGCATCATCTGCTTTGCCATTAGTTTGGAATTTAGGCATTTTTCCAAGCTCTGCGCGAATAGTTTCTACATCTTTAATCAAGCTTACTAAAGAATATTCAGCTGTTCTTAAATCATGAGCTACTGAATTTTGAATATCTTTTACTTGTTTAGCTAGATAGCTTTCGCTTTGAGTATGGCAAGTTTTACAAGCTGAATTAATATCAACTAAAGGCGAGGTGATGTTATGGTTGGTAACTTTTTTTGCACCTTTTCTAATATAAGGCATATGACAATCTGCGCAACTTACACCATTTGCAGCATGTACTCCACCACTATAAAGCTCGCTTTCTGGGTGTTGAATTTTTAGCATAGGTGCTTTAGTGATTTTATGAACCCAATCACTTGGGAAATTTTCTCTATTTTTTTCATAATAATCATCAAACATTTCTATTCTAAATGGCTCACCTTTTTTCCACTCACTCCATGGATAGGTTAACTCTATACCATCAACCTCAATTTCAATTGGTTTATTTCCATCTCTCCAAGAGTCAAATTCATCATAAGTTTTTTGTGTACCATTCCACCATTTTTTAGAACTATCATTAGCAATACTTTCACCGATAGTTTTTACTTTAGTACCTGTTGGTTTGAAATAATATTCAACGTGACATTGAGAGCATACTAAAGTTCTCATCTCGCTTCTTGAAGCTTTAATGCCTTGTTTTTCATCTGCCTCATAGCCTCTTGAAATTAATGCATTAATTAAAGCTGGTCTTGTAAGTCTTAAACTCATGTCTGTTGGGTTGTGACAATCTGCACATGTTACACCCATTCTTTTTCCACCATGAGGTCCACTGTGCTCAGGCGAGTTTTCTTTAGCTCCATTTACCGCAGGAACTGTTTTAATCATAGTCCAATATTTTGCAGAGTTAAATGCCACCCAATCACCTTTTGCGGTGTTGTTTAAAAGCCAAGGAGTCCATCCGCTATGGCAATTCATACAAGCTGTTGGTTGACCACCAAATCCTGCAAAGCCATGTGCATTTAAGAAATCTTTGTTATTTCTAGCTGTATCCATTTGATCTACTTGAACCCAAAAGTGTCCTCTTTCTTCATTAGCATCAATGCTAAATGGATAACCCGCCCAAAGAACAGTTAGTTGTGGATAGCGGATTAGTTTTGAATAAGCTAAATTTCCACCAAATTCTGTTGCATTAGGTGCTTGTTTTTCCACTGCTGTATGCATATCTAAATAATCAGGAAAATTCTTTCCCCAATAATCAAAAGTAGGGTTTTCATCGCCAAGTTTTACAATTTCTTGAGAAATGATTCCACCTACTGAATCATTTGTTTTAGCTGTGATATCTTGATTTAACCACAATACGCCCGCAATAGCTACTATAGTAGCACTTATAGCACTATATAAAATGCCTTTATTATTCATTAATTACTCCTTTCATTTAAAATCCTCTCTTATGACCAACACCTTGGTGACAAGATACACAACTTAAGGAATTATCTTTATGTGGATCTAGAGTAGGGTTGATAGTGTTGCTCGCAATTTCTTTATGACATTCTATGCAGTTATTTTGGACTATTTCTTTACTTTTTGTATTTGCACTTAAATGTGTAGGTAAAGAATCAAGTTTAAAAGTAAATGCATAAGCATGTCCTAAACCACTTTGAGCTTTAGCAATCCATTTTTCAAAAAAGCTATGTGGTAAATGACAATCATTACAGGTTGCTCTTGGTTTACCATCAACTTCTTTAGAGTGTGAAGCTTTTAAATAATCATTATAAACTTCGTTCATAATATGACAATTATTACAGCTTTCACTAGCATCGCTAAAATAAGAAGTGCCTTTAGCATTATGGAAAGTATACATTCCAACTCCTGCTAAAATTACAAGCAAGAAGAGGAAAACAGCAAAAAGTTTTGAGTTTGCTTTTTTCAAAGTCTCTCCTTTGAATGAAGTTTAAGTTACAAGAACTTAAGTATAATTATATTATCTATAAAATCTTAAAAAGTAAATATAAATTTATTATTTATTTATAATTTTTTTAATAAGATAAAAAAAGTATTATTTTTTTATATAAATTTATTTACTATTATAAAAATAAAATAAATTTTAATAAAAGAAATACTAAAATATTAAATACTAGAAAATAAGGCAGGTGTATTATGCAAATTCAACCATCAATGTATATTAATAGAGAACTTTCTTGGCTTGCATTTAACTCCCGTGTTTTAGATCAATGTTCTAAAGATCTTCCTTTGCTTGAAAAACTTAAATTTATAGCTATATATTGTACAAATTTAGATGAGTTTTATATGATAAGGGTAGCTGGATTAAAACAGCTTTTTATAGCAGGAATAAGCACAGCAAGTAATGATGAAATGACTCCTCTTGCGCAACTTAAAGCCATTAGAAATTATTTACATGAAGAAAAATATGTAGTAGAGCAGTATTTTACTAAAATAACTCAAGATTTAGAAAAAGAAAATTTGTTTATTCGTTTATATGAAGAACTTGATGAGGATTTAAAACAACAATGTAATGAGCATTTTTTCTCTAATATTTTTCCTGTAATAGTGCCTATTGCGGTTGATGCAACCCATCCTTTTCCGCATTTAAATAATCTTTCGTTTTCTTTGGCGGTAAAGCTTTGTGATCCTATGCATCCTGAACTTTTAAAATTTGGCATGATACGTATACCTAGGGTTTTACCAAGATTTTATCAAGTAAGTTCGAATATTTATGTGCCTATAGAAAGTATAGTACGCCATCATACTGAACATATTTTTCCTGGTTATAAGCTTTTATCATCTGCTGCTTTTAGGGTAACTAGAAATGCAGATATGGAAATAGAAGAAGAAGAGGCTGATGATTTTATGTTGATTTTAGAGCAGGGTTTAAAGCTTCGTAGAAAAGGTGCTTTTATACGCTTGCAAATAGAAAAAGGCGCAGATGAGCAGTTGATTGAATTTTTAAGTTCTCATATGAATATTTTTCATAAAGACATTTATGAATACAGCATACTTTTAAATTTACCATCACTGTGGCAAATCATTTCTAATAAAGAATTTACACACTTACTAAACCCTGTGTATACACCAAAGATTTTACCACCTTTTGGAGATAATGTATCTATTTTTAGTGCAATTGATAAACAAGATATATTGGCTATACAGCCTTATGAAAGTTTTGAGCCTGTATATCAATTTATCAAAGAAGCAAGTAAAGATCCTAAGGTTGTTTCTATAAGAATGACTCTTTATAGGGTAGAAAAAAATTCAAACATAGTCCAAGCTTTAATTGATGCAGCCAGTGATGGCAAGCAAGTTACAGTAATGGTGGAATTAAAAGCACGCTTTGATGAGGAAAATAATTTGCACTGGGCAAAATCATTAGAAAATGCAGGGGCTCATGTGGTGTATGGAATCACTGGTTTTAAAGTGCATGCAAAAGTAGCTCAAGTGATTAGAAAAGAAGGGGATAAATTAAAAATTTATAATCATTTAAGTACAGGCAATTATAATGCAAGTTCAGCTAAAATTTATACTGATGTGAGTTATTTTACTTCTAAAGAAGAATACTCTCAAGATACTACAACTTTTTTTCATATACTTTCAGGATATAGCAAAAGCCGTCGATTAAAGACTTTATCAATGAGTCCAAAGCAAATCAAAGAACGAATTTTAGATATGATAGCTACAGAAGCAAGTCATGGAAAAGATGGGGTAATCATAGCCAAAATGAATGCTTTAGTAGATGGTGATGTGATTAAAGCTTTATATGAGGCTTCAAATAAGGGTGTTAAAATAGATCTTATTGTGCGTGGAATTTGTTGTTTAAGACCTGGAGTAAAAGGATATAGTGAAAATATAAAAGTTAGAAGTATAGTGGGAAAATATTTAGAGCATGCTAGAATTTTATATTTTAAACACACTGAGCCAAATTATTTTATTTCAAGTGCTGATTGGATGCCAAGAAATTTAGAAAGAAGACTGGAATTAATGACTCCTATTTTTGATGAGCATTCACGTGCAAAATTAGCCCAAATTTTAAAACTGCAATTAAGTGATAATGATTTAGCTTATGAGTTAGATAGTGAAGGAAGATATCGTAAGGTTACTTTAAATGAAGCAGAAAAAATTAATAATTCTCAGCAAATCTTAGAAGAATATATTAGTAGAATTTTTAATACCTTGAAAAAAGATACTGATCATAGTAGAGCAACACACTTAGCAACGAAGCTTTTTAGGGATAGCTAATCCTTGCTTTTTTAGCAAGGATTATTTCCAACCTTCTATGTAATTTTTAAGTTTTCTACCAACTTTTGGGTGTTTGAGTTTTTTTATAGCTGAGCTTTCTATTTGTCTTACTCTTTCTCTTGTGACATTTAGTTCTTTACCGATTTCTTCTAAGGTTCTATCACTCTCATCATCCATTAAGCCAAAACGCATTCTAATAACAGCTTTTTCTCTATCATTAAGCTGATCTAAAACTTCATCAATTTGTTCTTTTAAATCATCTTTTAAGATGTGATCCATAGGTGAAATTGAAGTTCTATCTTCTACAAAGTCTCCAAATTTACCATCATCTTCATTGCTAATAGGCGCTTCTAGAGAAATTGGTTCTTTAGTGATTTTAATCACTTGTTTTACTTTATCTATGCTAAGTCCCACTTCTTTAGCAATAATACTTACATCAGGTTCTTTACCTTCTTTTTGTAAGTATTCACGAATGATTTTATTGATTTGATTAATAGTTTCTATCATATGAATAGGAATTCTAATCGTTCTTGCTTGATCGGCAATTGCTCTTGAAATAGCTTGTCTAATCCACCAAGTTGCATAGGTTGAAAACTTATAACCGCGTTTGTATTCAAATTTATCTACCGCTTTCATTAAGCCTATATTGCCCTCTTGGATCAAATCTAAAAATGGCAATCCACGATTAGTGTATCTTTTAGCAATACTTACAACCAAGCGTAAATTTGATTTTGCCATTCTAGTTTTAGCTTCATCTGAGATTTTTTTACCACGTTTGATTTGCTCTAGAATTTCTTTTAGTTGATCTTTTTCTAAATCAAAAGAATTTTGACTAGCCTCTTTGGTTTGAATGAGTTTTTTTATCTCCATATAAGTGCTTACCATGGTAGTTTCTAGTGCGCGTTCAGCGATTTCTTCTTTGCTAAGTTTGGTAATATCTTTTAAGATATCTTGGTGTCTTTGTTTTAATTCTTCTGAAAACATTGGTAAGCGATATTCTAAGCGTTTTAATTCTTTGTCAAATTCTTCATCGCTTTTTAAAGCTGTTTCCATGGATTTTACGATTTCAGAGATAAGTTTTGAAGTTGGACCTAGATCCATTAGTTTTTCTTTTAATATATTTTTCTTAAAAGCAATTATGAGTTTATCCAATAATTCATCATCGTTTTTTTCTGCATTAATAGTAGATATGGTTTTTAACCATTCTTTTTTTGCTTTTTCTAAGGCCTTAAAACTTTCTATAACTTTTAAGGTTCTTTCGTCTTCTTTTTTGCTTACTTTTTTGGGTTTTTTTTCGCTTGAGCTTTCATTTTCCTCGTTTTCATTTTCTTCTTCAGAGTCTATTTCGTCATCACTTTTATCATCATCACTTTTATCATCATCTTCAAAGCTTTTAAAAAGCTCTTTTACTCTTCTTTCTCTATTGATTAAAGGTTCTTTATAATCAAGTATAAAATCTATCAAATAAGGAACCGAGCAAAAAGCATCAATGATAATGTCTTCACCTAGCTCAATTTTTTTAGAAATTTCAACTTCCTCGTCCTTGTTTAAAAGAGCAATTTGTCCCATTTCTCTTAAATACATTCTAACAGGAGAGTCTGATCTACTCCATTCAAGCAAATCGTTTTCATTGGCTAAATCAAATTCATTTTCTAAACTTGTATCTTGTAATTTTTGTTTTTCTTCTTGTAGTTTTTTTGCTTCTTCTAAATTTCTTTTTTTAGCAATTTCAGCTGAAGAAATTAATTCTACTTTATGTTTATCCATTAAATCGCGGATTTTTTTTGCACTTGTTGCATTTGGAAGCTTTGCAAAATACTTGACAAGTTTTTCATATGTGATATAATCTTTAGAATTTTCTTTGAAAAGTTCTTCTAAAACATTAGTTTCATTAGCCATGGATACCCCTTGTATTTAAGTAATGAGTGTAAAACTAAATATTATGCCTAAAAATTAATTAAAAACAAATAAAAACATTTTGGAATAGCTTTTGCTTTATCGTGTAGAAAATTAAGATTTTAGTTAGGAAAAACAATGCAAAATGGGTATTATCAAGCCACTGGTGCTATGGTTACGCAGTTTAATCGCTTAGATGTTGTAACTAATAACCTAGCAAATGTAAATACAAGTGGCTATAAAAGAGATAATGTTGTTATTGCAGATTTTAAAAGGATTTTTAAAGAAACTCAAGATGAGTTACCTATACAAAATCATACAAGAGATGCTGCAAGATTTGTAAATACAACTATAGATAGGGTTCCACAAGTTAATCACGTCTATACAAATTTTAGCGTAGGTTCTATGAAAATGACGCATAATCCTTTGGATTTAGCTCTTACTCGTGAGGATACTTTTTATTTAATTAAAACAAATAATGGTGAGGTAAGATTGAGTCAAGATGGAAATTTCCAGCTTGATGATGAGGGATATTTGGTAAATCGTCAAGGGTATAGAGTTTTAAGCAGTGATTATTTTAACAATCCTGAAAACGATGGTATACGCATAGGAAATTCCACTTCTTTTATTAATGTGGATAAAAATGGAATCATCAGTGCATCTAATCAAGATATAGCAAGATTATTCGTAGCGCAAGTTGATGATTTAAGAGATTTGCAAAAAGATGGCGATAATATGTATAAAATCGATAATTTAAACAAAATTAGAGATTTGCCAAATTCAAATGCCATTAAGCAAGGTTTTACTCAAGGTTCAAATGTTAATCCAGTTACAGAAATGGTAGGATTAATCGAAGCAAATAGAATGGTTGAGATGTATCAAAAAGTTATGACATCTCATATGGATGATTTAAATCAAGAAGCTATTAATAAATTAGCAAGTACTAAATAAAACTAAGGATAGATAAAATGTTAAGATCATTGTACACAGCAGCATCAGGGATGGTATCACAACAAACACAAATTGATGTAACTTCAAATAATATTTCAAATGTTAATACAGTAGGTTACAAAAAATCGCGTGCGGAATTTGCAGATTTGATGTATCAAACGATGAAATACGCAGGTACTTCAACCTCAAGTACCACAAAACACCCAAGTGGTATAGAAGTGGGTCTTGGTTCAAGAGTGACAGCTGTGAGTAAAATTTTTAGTGAAGGTAGTTTAAAACAAACATCAACTTCAGGTCTTGATATGGCAATTGCTGGTAATAATGGCTTTTTCCAAATTCAAATGCCTGATGGAACTATAGCTTATACTAGAAATGGTCAATTTACCAAAGATGCTGAAGGAAATATTGTAAATTCAGATGGTTATAGACTTTTGCCGGAAATGACTATACCTGAGGATGCTACAGCTATTAACGTAGCAAGTGATGGAACGGTTTCTGTTATGCAGCCAGGAAATACAGCTGAAACTCAAATAGGTCAAATTGAACTTGTAAATTTTATTAATCCTGCAGGTTTACATGCTTTAGGGGATAATCTTTTGGTAGAAACTGATGCAAGTGGAGCACCTATTGCAGGTATAGCAGGTGAGAATGGATTTTCTGTTATCAAACATGGCTTTGTGGAACTTAGTAATGTTCAGCTTGTAGAAGAAATGACTGATCTTATTACAGGGCAAAGAGCTTATGAAGCTGGCTCAAAGGCAATCACTACAAGTGATGATATGCTTGGAATTGTAAATCAATTAAAACGCTAGAATTAACTAGCGTTTTATAATATGCAAAAAATATTAAAAAAATACTAAAAAACTCCTATTTATAAATACTTATAAAATATTCTTTATTATAATGTAAATTTAAACTAATCATAGTAATATTATATTCATGTATTCTTTATATACATAAATAAACAATAACGAGGGATATAATGAACAGAAGGGACTTCATTAAAAATACCGCTATTGCTAGTGCTTGTGGTGTTGCGGGTCTTAGTGTTCCAAGTAGTGTGCTTGCAAATACTGAGAATAAATGGCGTTGGGATAAAGCTGTTTGTAGATTTTGTGGTACAGGCTGTGGAATTTTAGTTGCAAGTTTAGATGGCAAAATTGTCGCTGTAAAAGGAGACCCAGCAGCTCCGGTAAATCGTGGATTAAATTGTATTAAAGGTTATTTTAATGCAAAAATTATGTATGGAGAAGACCGTTTAGTAACACCTTTACTTCGTGTAAATGCAAAAGGTGAGTTTGATAAAAAAGGAAAATTTCAACAAGTTTCTTGGCAAAGAGCTTTTGATGAAATGGAAAAACAATTCAAAAAAGCCTACAAAGAAAAAGGTGTTGAGGGGATTGGAATTTTTGCAAGTGGTCAATATACTATACAAGAAGGATATGCTGCTGCAAAATTAGTAAAAGCTGGTTTTAGATCAAATAATATAGACCCAAATGCACGTCATTGTATGGCTAGTGCTGTTGTTGGTTTTATGCAAACTTTTGGGGTTGATGAGCCTTCTGGTTGTTATGATGATATAGAGCTTACTGATACTATTATTACTTGGGGTGCAAATATGGCAGAAATGCATCCGATTTTATGGTCAAGGGTAAGTGATAGAAAATTAAGTAATTTAGATAAAGTTAAAATCGTAAATTTATCTACTTTTTCTAATAGAACTTCTCATATAGCAGATACTGAAATCATTTTCAAACCAAATACTGATTTAGCTATTTGGAATTATATCGCTAGAGAGATTGTTTATAATCATCCTGAAGCTATGGATAAAGAATTTATTGAAAAACATTGTATTTTTACAACAGGTTATGCTGATATTGGTTATGGAATGAGAAATAATCCAAACCATCCTAAATTTAAAGCAAGTGAAAAAGATACCGTAGCAAAACAAAATGCTATTATTGTAGATGAAGAAGAAGCAGTATCTTTGGCTTATTTGGGTGTAAAAGCAGGCGATAAATTTGAAATGAAACACCAAAATGCTCCTGATGCGCATTGGGAAATTTCATTTGAAGATTTCAAAAAAGCTTTAGAGCCTTATACACTTGATTATGTTGCTAAAGTTGCTAAGGGTAATGAAGATGAAAGCATAGAAGAATTTAAGAAAAAACTTCAAGAATTAGCAAATTTATATATAGAAAAAAATAGAAAAGTTGTAAGCTTTTGGACTATGGGCTTTAATCAACACACAAGAGGTACTTGGGTAAATGAGCAAGCTTATATGGTGCATTTTTTACTTGGTAAACAAGCTAAGCCAGGAAGTGGTGCGTTTTCATTAACAGGACAACCAAGTGCTTGTGGAACTGCAAGAGAAGTAGGGACTTTTTCGCATCGTTTACCTGCTGATATGGTGGTTGCAAATCCTAAACACAGAGAAATTAGTGAAAAAATTTGGAAAGTTCCTGCAAAAACAATCAATCCTAAACCAGGTGCTCCATACTTAAAAATCATGAGAGATTTAGAAGATGGAAATATCAAATTTGCTTGGGTGCAAGTAAATAATCCTTGGCAAAATACAGCCAATGCAAATCACTGGATAGCAGCGGCTAGAGAAATGGATAATTTTATCGTTGTGAGTGATTGTTACCCAGGAATTAGTGCTAAGGTGGCAGATTTAATTTTACCAAGTGCTATGATTTATGAAAAATGGGGTGCTTATGGTAATGCTGAAAGAAGAACTCAACACTGGAAGCAACAAGTGCTGCCTGTAGGTGAAGCTATGAGTGATACTTGGCAAATCATGGAATTTGCAAAACGCTTTAAATTAAAAGAAGTTTGGGGCGAAACTAAGGTAAATGATAAGCTTACCTTGCCAAGTGTTTTAGAAGAAGCTAAAGCTATGGGTTATAGCGAAGATGATACTTTATATGATGTATTATTTGCTAATAAAGAAGCAAAATCTTTTAAAGCTAAAGATAATATTGCAAAAGGATTTGATAATTCTGAAGTATTTGGTGATGAGAGAAAAGTTATAGGTAGTGATGGTAAAGAATTTGAAGGTTATGGATTTTTTGTACAAAAATATCTATGGGAAGAATACCGCAAATTTGGTTTAGGTCATGGACATGATTTAGCTGATTTTGATACTTATCATAAAGTAAGAGGTTTAAGATGGCCTGTGGTAAATGGTAAAGAAACCCAATGGAGATTTAATACTAAATTTGACTATTATGCTAAAAAAGCTGCTCCAAATTCAGACTTTGCGTTCTATGGTGATTTTGCTAAAGAATTACCAAAAGGAGATTTACTAGCTCCACAAACTAAAGAAAAATACAGTTTAAAAAACAAAGTAAAAATTTTCTTTAGACCATTTATGAAAGCACCTGAAAAACCAAGCGAAGAATATCCATTCTGGCTATGTACTGGTAGGGTTTTAGAGCATTGGCATAGTGGAACTATGACTATGAGAGTTCCTGAGCTTTTCCGTGCAGTACCTGAAGCACTTTGTTATATGAATGAAGATGATGCTAAGGCTATGAAAATTAATCAAGGTGATATCGTATGGGTAGAATCACGTCGTGGTAAAGTAAAAGCTAGAGTAGATTTTCGTGGTAGAAATAAACCTTCTAAAGGCCTTGTGTATGTGCCTTGGTTTGATGAGAATGTATATATAAACAAAGTTACACTAGATGCAACTTGTCCGTTGTCTAATCAAACAGATTTCAAAAAATGTGCCGTAAAAATTACTAAAGCATAAAAATGAAAAATAGAAGAGAATTTTTAGCCTTTGCTTTTAAGCTTTTATGCATAGGAAGCGGAAGTGCATTTTTAGCAAGTTTAGCATTTAGCTCAAATCAGGAGTATTTTTTAAGACCTCCTGGGGCAGATGATGAAAAAGAATTTTTATCAAAATGTATACGATGTGGACTTTGTGTAAAAGCCTGTCCTTATGATGTTTTAAAGTTAGCAAATTTAGAAAATAGTGCTAAAAATGGTACACCTTTTTTTGTAGCAAGAGAAAATCCTTGCAGATTGTGCGAGGATATACCTTGTATAAGGGATTGTCCTACAAATGCTCTAGATCATAAATATCTAGAGCAAAATAATGGAATTTATAAAACAAAAATGGGTATAGCTATAATTGATAGTGCAAGTTGTGTTGCTTATTGGGGAATTCAATGTGATGCTTGTTATAGAGCTTGTCCTCTAATGGATAAAGCATTAAAACTTGAAACAAAACGCAACGAAAGAACAGCAAAGCATGCATTTTTACTACCTGTGGTAGATCATGAAGTGTGTGTTGGATGTGGGATTTGTGAAAAAGCTTGTATAACACAAAAAGCAGCCATTAAAGTTTTACCTAGAGAATTTGTTTTAGGAAAAGCTGGGGATAATTACATCAAAGGTTGGGATGAAAAAGATGAAAAACGTTTACAAGATGTAAACACAGATAAAAAATTCAATAAAAATAAGGCTAAAGATTATCTTAACGATGGAGAATTGCTATGAAGTATCTTATTTTAAGAAGAATAGTGCAATTGTCTATTTTAACTTTTTTTTCTTTTGGTGTATTTAATTTTATATTAAAAGGAAATTTAAGCTCTTCGGTTTTATTTTCTTCGGTGCCACTAAGTGATCCTTTTGCATTTATTCAACTTGCTTTAGCAAGTTTGCAAGTAGATTTGATGGCTTTAAGTGGTGCTTTGATAGTATTTTTGTTTTATGCTATTTTTGCTGGAAGAGCGTTTTGTGCTTGGGTTTGTCCTGTCAATATCATTACTGATTTTGCTTATTTTATTAGAAATAAATTAGGTTTTAATCAAGCAAGAGTTTTTAATGTAAATAAAAATTTGCGTTATTATGTTTTAGCTTTTGTTTTGATTTTTTCTTTTCTTTTTTCTTTTCCTGTTTTTGAGGAATTTTCTTATATAGGAATAATCCAAAGAGGGATTATTTTCGGTGGTGTTTCTTGGCTTTTTATGGCTTTGATCATTTTTTGTATAGATACATTTTTTAGTCCAAGATTTACTTGTTCGCATTTTTGTCCTTTAGGGGCTTTTTGGGCTTTAAGTTCGCATTTTTCATTGCTAAAAGTAAGATACAACTTGCAAAAATGCACTAAGTGTTATAAATGTCTTGGAGTGTGCCCTGAAAAACAAGTGCTTTGGATGATAGGTAAAGAAAATCAAGATGTAAAATCAGGTGAATGTATAAGATGTGGAAAATGTATTGATATTTGCGGTGATGATGCTTTAGGTTTTAGTATAATAAATTTAAGGAGAGAAAATGAAAAATAAAATCTTTTTATCCTTAGCAGCAGCTGTTTTAATAAGTGCTTGTGGGCTTGCTGTTAAAAGTGTTGATTCAAAAGATATAGGTTTAAGAAAAACAAGTTTAGAAAGTGAAAATGTAGAATTATTGGACGCAAAATATTCTCAAGCAGTGGCTGGTGAGTCTGTTTTGATTGAAAGATCGTTTGAAAATGCTCCGCCATTAATCCCGCACACTTTAGAGGATATGCTTCCAATTACTAAAGATAATAATATTTGCTTAAGTTGTCATGATAAGACTATTGCTAAAGATGTTGGAGCTACACCACTTCCAAGTAGTCATTATTTTGATTTAAGAAAAAACAAATCTACTAAAGATATGATAAGCGATGCAAGATTTAATTGTACACAATGTCATGTGCCACAAAGTGATGCTAAACCTTTGGTAGGAAACAGCTTTGAAGCAAAATTTAAAAGCGAAGAATCAAAGAAAAAATCTAATCTTTTAGATGTTTTAAATGAAGGTGTAAAATAAAATTATGAAAAAAATGTTTTTAATCTTACTAATGAGTATTTATGCATTGAGTTATGAGCTTAAGCTTGATTCAAATTTAAACGCTTTAAAGCTTGTTGATAATAGTTTGCTTATAGGACTTGATAATGGAGAGATAAAACAATATTTCCTTAAAGATAAAAAAATGCAAAAAATCACTCAGCTAGATAAGATTAAAAATTTTTACGAAGAAAATCTTAGCTCCAGAATTTATAGTATTGATTACTTAAATGGGGCTATTTTGATTTTAAGTGAAGGTGATTTTGGAAGTAAAAAATTATATGTTTATAAAAATAAACAACTTTTAAGCTATGATTTAGCTAATGATGGAGCAAAAAAAGCTTTGTTTTTAGATGATAATACTGTTTTATTAGCCTTGCTAGGTTCTAATATAGAGCTTTTTGATCTAAAAACAAAAAGCGTTGTAAAAAATTTTACTTTTTCTAGTTCAAGCTTAAGTGATGTGGTTTTAAATGAAACTAAAACTCAATTAGTGGCAGGTTTTGAAAGTGGCGAGCTAATGCTTTTTGATGTGAAGAAATGGCAAAAAATAAAAAGTTATAAGAATATTCACAAGGATAATATTTATCAACTTGATTTTAAAAACACAATTATTGCAAGCTGTAGTACTGATAGAAAATTGGGCATAGTGCAAAATGATCAAGAAAAAAATATAGAAAGAGATTTTTTGATTTATACTTGTGCTTTAAATGAAAATGGTTCTATAGCGGCTTTTGGAGATAATGAAAAAAATATCATAGAACTTATAGATACTAAAAATTTAAAAACAATAAAAAGATTCCAAAATAAAGATTTTTTGCTAGAATATCTTATATTTTTAAATGAACATGAGCTTATTAGTGCAGGTTATGAAGATAAAATTATATTTTGGAGTATAGATGAATCTTTCTAGTGTGTTGATTTTAACTAAAGAAGAAAAAGTAGAAAAACTCAAAGAGCAAATTCAAAAAACACCTTGTTGTAGTGTGGAATTAGCTCAGGATGAAAAAATTATAGTAGTAGTAGAAAGTGAAAATTTAGATGATGAGTTAAAAGCATATAAACAATTAGAACAGCTTGATGGGGTAGTGAGTATTAATATGGTTTTTTCTTATCAGGATTTAGACGAAGAAAGAGAAAAAATTTTAAAAGCAAATTTTGAGGCAAATGTTTTTGATGAGAATTTAAAAAAAGATAATATAGAATACTATGGCAATGTCTTTAGAAAGTATTGATTATGGTTTTTTTGATTCCTTTGATTTTTATCATTTCTTCTGTTTTTATTATTGATCATTTTTATTTTTCTAAGGAAAATGAAGTAGTAAAACAACAAAAGCAAATAGAACAAAAAAATATTAAGCAAGATAAACAAAAATACCTTGAAAATATATTAAATCAAAAATAATCATGTATACACAAATTTCATATAAAAAATTCTTTTGGATTAATATTTTAGTTGTAATTACCCTTGCTTTAAATTTAAGAGCACCTATAACCTCTATAGGTCCTATGATAGAATACATTCAAGAATATTATAAGATAAATTCCGCTTTAGCAGGTATGCTTACAACTTTACCTTTGATAGCCTTTGGGCTTATATCTTTTTTCGTGGCGTATTTTTCGCAAATTAAAGCTTTGTTTTTTGCTTTGTGTTTAATTGTTTTTGGAGAGTTTATTAGAAGTTATGGGGGTAATATAGGTTTATTTTCTGGGGTTTTTCTAATTGGGGCAGGCATTGCAATAGCTAATGTTTTATTACCTTCTTTTGTAAAAGAAAAATTTGCAAAAAATGCTTATAAGATTATGGGCTTATATGGATCAATTATAGGTTTATCTTCAATTGCTGGAGTGGCCTTATCACTTCCTTTGCTTAAAATTTTTGAGGTGCCTCAAGCTATGTTTTTTTGGGTTGTTTTAGCTTTGATTGCTTTGATTTTTTATTTTCCACATTTGAAAAACAAAAGATTATTACGTCCTAAGAAGAAAAACATCAATAAAATAAATCTTTTTTTGAATTTAACAGCTTGGAAAGTTACTATTGTAATGGGACTGCAAAGTTTTTTATCTTATAGTCTTTTTGCTTGGCTTAGTGTGATGATAAGTGAAAAAGGTTTTGGAATTGATTTTGGTTCTAATGTTTTGTTACTTTCTCAAATCATAGGCATGCCTGTGGCGTTTTTATTGCCTATTGTTTTAGGAAAACTAAGAGCTCATGCTAAGGGTTTTGTTATTATAATATTAGGTTTTTTATATGTTTTAAGTTTTATTTTGGTGTTTTTTTGTGATGTAAAATTAGTATTGTTATTAGCAGCTATTTTCTTAGGTTTTGCATCTAGTGGGGTTTTTACAATTTCATTATTGTTTATTGCTATAAAAAGTTCAACTTCTTTTATAGCAGCTAAACTTTCTGCCATGTCACAAGGCATAGGGTATTTAATAGCAGCTCAAGCACCTTGGATTATAGGTATGCTCCATGATAGTTTTGGAAATTTTACTTTAGGCTTTATCATGCTTATTACGGTAGCTATAATACTTAATATTTTTGTATTTTTAGCATATAAAGCTCCTGTGATTAAGTAAAAATTAAAATAAATTAAAGTCTTTTTTGTTAGAATTTTGACATTTTATTTTTTGTGAGTTGATAATGCGATATACAGTAACAGAAGCCTCTATTTATGAAGCACAAGGTTTAAAAGATGAAGCTTTGGAGATTTATAAAAATATATTAAAGCAAGATCCGCAAAATAAAAATGCTATTGATGCTATAAGGCGTTTAAGTGGTTTGCGCTCTAATCATGAAGATTTAAATTATGATATGCTTGATTTTTTTGTTAATATGAAAAGCGAAGAAGAAGTTAATGAATTTAAAAGGTGGTTAATAAAACTATGAATATAGAAGATTTAGCAAAAATGGCCATAAGTGAAGTTAATTCAGAGTTAGATAATAAAAAAAGTAAAAATGATGAATTTACTCCTATGGTAGAGGAAATTACTCAAGAAAAAAATACTAACATCCAAGAAGATAAAATAAAAAAAGAGATTAATCAAGTTGCACAAGAATTGATCCAAGAATTAGATGATTTAGAAGTAAAAGTTAAAGAAGATAAGCAAGCTATGGCTATTAAAGTTGAAGCTTTAGAGGAAAAAGAAGAAAATATTATAAATAATGAAGAATTTTTCTTAAAAAATCTCAGAGAGCGTATTTTGGTTTTATTTGAAGGATTAAAAAATACTAAAGATGAGCATATAGAAAAAAGACTAGATATTACAATTACTTTTTTAGAGTTTTTACTTGCAAAGATTGAAGATAGACTTAAAAAATGATCATGATTTTTTAAGAATTAAAAATATACTTAAACCTTACACACAAAGAGCTTATTTGGTAGGTGGTTGTGTAAGGAATTCTTTTTTAGATTTATCTAGTGATGATTATGATATAGAAATTTATGATATTGAGCCTAAGCTTTTTGATGAGCTTATGCAAAAACTTGGTGCAAATGGAGTAGGAAAAAGTTTTTTTGTATATAAATACAAAAAATTTGATTTAGCTCTAGCGCGTTATGAAAATAAAATTTCTACAGGCCATAGAGGTTTTGAGGTTAAAGTTTGTAATGATGAACAAGAAGGAGCTAAAAGAAGGGATTTTACCATTAATGCATTGATGGTAAATATTTTTGATTTTAAGTTTTTAGATTTTTTTAATGGTTTGCAAGATTTACAAGCAAAGATTATAAGACATATTGATGATATAAGTTTTGTTGAAGATAGCTTAAGAGTGCTTCGTGGAATTTCTTTTGCATGCAGGTTTGATTTAACAATTGCAAAAGAAAGTTTAAAATTAATGCAAACTATGGATATAAGTGATTTATCTAAAGAACGCATTAATAACGAACTTTACAAAATTTTTAAAACTTCAAGGCTAAATAAAGCTTATGAGTATTTAAAAATTTTAAATTTAGAAGAAAAAATCTTTTTTTATCAAAGCTGTAATGAAGAATTTGAAAAACTTTTAGAACAAAGTCAAAAATTAATTTATGATGAGGCTTTGTATTTATATTTGTATTTGAATTTTTTTCATATAAATAAAGAGATTTTTTTTAAAAAAACAAAATTAAAAAAAGAACTATTAAAAAAATGTGAACAAGAGTTTATTTTAGGTAAAATTGATGATTTTAATTTAGCTAAAATTGCTTTGAAAATGCCACTTTGTAAATGGCTTGGGCTTTGGGATAATGAGCGTATAACACAAGCAAAGAAATTAAATTTATATCATCATGCTTTTGAAAGTAAAATTAGTGCAAATGATTTACTAAAGGAAGGATTTAGTGGGAAAGAGCTTGGGGTTGAGCTTGAAAAAAGAAGATTACAAGAATTAAAAAACTATATAAAGGAGTAAAAATGAATGAATATATTTTAAAAATTTCAAGTAGTGATGAAAAAGGATTGATTTATAGAATTTCAGATGTTATTTTGAAATATAGAATCAACATTATAAAAAATGATGAATTTGTTGGAGAAAATCGTTTTTTCTTTAGGGCGCATTTAGAAGGTGAGCTTGATATAAAAGCTTTTAAAGGAACGCTTGAGGCTATGCTTCCTGATAATGCACAAATTGAAATTACACCAAAGAGGAAAAAAGATATTATTGTTTTAGCTACCAAAGAAACTCATTGTTTGGGTGAATTACTTATTCGCCAATTTAGTGGGGAATTTAACGCAAATATTAAAGCAGTTATTGCAAATTATGAGGTGTTAAAACCTTTAGTGGATAAATTTAACATACCTTTTCATACTATTTTAGCGCAGGATTTAAGTAGGCAAGAGCATGAAGAAAAATTACTAGAGTGTTTAAAACAATACGAGTTTGATTATATTGTTTTAGCAAAATATATGAGAATATTATCTCCATCTTTTGTGGAGCATTTTGAAGGAAAGATTATTAATATCCACCATTCTTTTTTACCTGCATTTATAGGAGCTAATCCTTATAAGCAAGCTTATGAAAGAGGAGTGAAGATTATAGGCGCAACAGCACATTTTGTAAATAATAACTTAGATGAGGGACCAATTATTACTCAAGATGTTATACCAGTTACTCATGAATATTCTTGGCAGGCTATGCAACAAGCAGGACGTAATGTGGAAAAAAATGTTTTTTCTAAGGCTTTGGATTTGGTCTTTGATGATAGGATTTTTATACACGAAAATAAAACGATAGTGTTTTAAATTTTTGATGCCAAAAAGGCATCAAAAATTAGCAAGAATAACAAGTTTTAAACTCATATGCAGTTGGTCTAGCTTCTACAGGCCATACTTGGGTTTCAAATTTCATATGTTGATAATCATCAATAAACACATCACTCATAACAGGTTTTAAGAAAGCATTTTTTCTAATGAGTGCTTCTAAAGATCCTCTTAAAGTGTGAGGTAATTGCTCTATACCTTTTTCTCTAATCTCATCTAGGGTTAGTGCAAATAAATTTTCATCCATAGGGCCAACCGGTATGGTTTTGTTTTTAATACCATCAAGTCCTGCCATAAGCAAGCTTGTAAAAGCTAGGTAAGGATTAGAAGTGCTATCAGGAAATCTTATTTCTACTCTTGCACTTTTTTCGTTAATACCATAAGGAACACGACAACTTGCAGAGCGATTTTGACAAGAATAAGTTAATATACAAGGTGCTTCAAAACCTGGAACTATTCTTTTATAGGAATTTGAGCTAGGATTGGTAAATGCGGCAACACTTCTTGCATTAGCTAAAATTCCACCAATGTAATTAATCGCACATTCGCTTAATTTTCCATAGCCTTCTTTATCATAGAATAAATTTACTCCATCTTTCCAAAGACTCATATGTACATGCATACCACTTCCATTATCTCCATAGAGTGGTTTTGGCATAAAAGTTGCTGTTTTTCCATTTAAATGTGCTACCATTTTTACTACATATTTGTAAATTTGTACATTATCAGCAGCTTCAACTAAATTTCCAAATTCTACACCAATCTCAGCTTGTCCTTGTGCTACTTCATGGTGATGTACGAAAGTTTTTAAACCCACTCTTTCTAAAACTTGCACCATTTCAGCTCTAATATCTACACTAGAATCAATAGGGCTTACAGGAAAATACCCACCTTTATTTCTTGGGCGATGTCCGCTATTGTAACTATCTGTGAAATCTTTATTATCATTCCATTCACCTTCTTCAGTATCTACTTCATATTTTGCACAATGAGAAGAATCAACTATTTTTACATTATCAAAAATAAAAAATTCATTTTCAGGACCAAAATAAGCTGTATCGGCGATATTGCTTGTACTTAAGTGTTGCATTGCTTTTTTGGCAATACTTCTTGGACATTTTTCATACATTTGATCTTTATAAATATCATATACATCACAAATTACTATGATAGTAGGATCTGCTGTAAATGGATCTAAGAATGCACTTTCTACATCAGGTTTTAAAATCATATCCGATTTTTCTATAGGTTGCCAACCGTGTAAAGAGCTTGCATCAAAAGGAATTCCATTTTCAAAAGTTTTATCATCAATTGCTTTTATATTGTAAGTAATATGGTGCCAAGTACCTATCATATCAGTAAATCTAAAATCAACAAATAAAACTTCATGTTCTTGACAATAACTAAAAAACTCACCAATGTTATTTACAAACTTACCCATTTTCTCTCCTTTTTAATAGGTATTAATTTATTTTTTAAGATTGTAGTATATTTTTATTAAATTAAGTTTAAATTAATATTTTTTTTATGGTCAAATACAAAAAAATATTAATTTATATAATTAATTAACAAAATTAATATTGGTTTATATTTTTTTATAATATAATTTCACATTAGTTTTTTATATTAAAAAGGTGTAAAAATGACTCAAGAAGAATTAGATGCTTTAATGAATAGCACTGAAGATTTAGATCTTGATTCTGTAGAAGAAACAGAAACAAAGCCTGAAACAGAGTATGAAGATGAGGAAAAAAATAAACAAATTGTTGATGCAATGATTAATGGTGATTATAAAGCAAGAGCAGATATGGCATGGCCACCACCACCACCTAGTAAAGAACATAAAGTTGTGCATCAGCTTGATGATGTTACAAGAGATAGTGAAATCAAAGCTACTGAAATGATGGAAAAGTTAGAAATTATTAATGATTTCTTTGCAAATTCAGAAAATGAGCTTTGTGTAATTAGTGATGCTCTGAATAAAAATATAGAAATTTTTGAAAAGCTAAATGCAAAATTTCCTAATGTTGTAAGCTTTAAAGAAGCTATAGAAACTAACAATAATGCTAAAAATATTATAGATGAGATTACAGGTTGTTTGCAAACTGGACAAGATGAAGTTATGATGGCAATGGATGCTATGCAATACCAAGATATTCACCGTCAAAAAATCGAACGTGTTATTAATGTTATGAGAGCTTTAAGTAGATATATGAGTAGTTTATTTGAAGGTAAAATTGATGATGAAAAACGCGTAGGATCGGCTGTGCATATTGAAGGTGATACAACTACAGATGTTGTAAGCAATGATGATATTGAGGCATTAATCGCAAGTTTAGGCAAAAAATGATTATTCCTGAAATAGTAGCTCCTGCGGGAAATTTTACAAAATTAAAAATAGCGTTAGCTTATGGAGCTGATGCTGTTTATGCGGGAGTGAGTAATTTTTCATTAAGAGCAAGAACTGCTAGGGATTTCAATTATGAAACTTTTAAAGAAGCTATTGATTATACTCACACAAGAGGAAAAAAAATTTATGTAACCATTAATGGTTTTCATTTTAGCTCACAAATTGAGGGTTTAAAAAGGCATATTTTAAAATTAAAAGAAATGAAACCTGATGCTTTTATAGTAGCTTCTGTAGGTGCTATGCGTTTAGTTAAAGAACTTGCACCTGAAATCAATCTTCATGTATCCACTCAAGCTAATATTTTAAACTATTTAGACGCTCAAGTCTATAAAGACATGGGAGCTAAGCGTGTTGTTATAGCAAGGGAACTTGGTTTAAAAGATGCAAAAGATTTGAAAAACAATTGTGATATCGAGCTTGAAAGTTTTGTGCATGGCTCTATGTGCTTTGCATATTCTGGTAGATGTTTAATAAGCTCAGTACAAAGTGGACGCATGAGTAATCGTGGTTCTTGCGCAAATGATTGTAGATTTAATTATGAGCTTTATGCGAAAAATCCAGAGACAAATACACTTTTTAGATTAGAAGAAGATGAAAATGGCACACATGTATTTAATTCTAAAGATTTAAATTTAAGCTCATATATTCAAAAGATCATGCAAGAAAATTGTATTCATGCTTTTAAAATAGAAGGAAGAACAAAAAGTGAGTATTATGTAGCTTTAACTACAAGAACATATAAAATGGCAGTGCAAGATGTATTGGAAGACACTTTTGATGCTGCTAAATATGAAAAAGAAATCCATACTTTAAAACACAGAGGTTTTACGGATGGATATTTAGTCTCAAGAGCCTATGAAAAAACCGATTCTATTAATCACAATACAAGCATAGAAGAAGGAACTCATCAAGTGCATGCTATTAGTGAAGATGGTGAGTTTTTTAAATGTAAAGGCAAGATAGAATTAAACAAAGAATATGAAATTTTAGCTCCGGTTAATTCTAATATAGAATTAGGAGAAAATAAACTAGGTTTAATCTATGAAAATGATGGTAAGAAATTTATAGTTTTTAAGCAATTATTGGCCAAAAATAATAAAGAATTTAGTGAAATTCATAGTGGTAATGAAAATGAAATTACTTTACCGTTTAAGCTTCCAGAATTTAGCTTTTTAAGAAGGAGTGTTGAATGAAATTTGTTTCTATATTGATGGGAAGTAAGAGTGATTATGATGTAGTGAAAGAAGCTTTGGGAATTTTGGAAAAATTTGATGTTAAATATGAAATTTTAATCACTTCAGCACACAGAAGTCCTCAAAGAACCCAAGAATACATCAAAAATGCCGAAGAAAAAGGTGCAAAAGTATTTATTGCAGCAGCAGGTATGGCGGCGCATTTAGCAGGAGCTGTTGCAGCACATACAACAAAACCTGTTTTAGGCATACCTATGCCAGGAAGTAATTTAGCAAGTATGGACTCTTTATTTTCTACTGTGCAAATGCCAAGTGGAATTCCTGTCGCAACTTTGGCTATAGGCAAAGCAGGGGCTATTAATGCAGCTTATTTAGCTGTACAAATTTTAGCTATAGAGGATGAATCTTTAGCGCAAAAATTATTAGAAGATAGAAAAAAACAACAAGAAAAATTAATTCAAGATTCTAGTACAATTGAAGTTTTTCTTTAAGGAGTATTTATGCAAACTTACTTGAAGTTAAAAGAATTTTGTCAATTAGTGCATTTATCTGAAGATGTTGTAAAAGGAATGATGGCAAATGGTGCTTTAAATTTCAAAGAAGAAGAGGGTGAAATTTATATTGAGGCTAATCAAGGAACATTTAGTGTGGTTCCAACAAGCTCAAAGCAACCTGCTATGGTAAATTCTATGACTTTAGCAGGAGAAAGTTTTGTAGAAAAAACCATAGGAACTATTTTAAACTTACACGAAAAAGTTCTTGATGCTAAAGATGAGACCTTAGAAGCTTTAAAGGGTGAGAATAAATTTTTAAAAGATGCTCTTTATTCTATGCAAGAACTTTATGATGAAGATAGAAAAACCATAGAAAATCTTAACGAGCAACTCAAATATGCGCGCAATGAAGTGGAATTTCTAAAAAGAAAATACAAAATGATGTGGAATAAAACAGTAGAGTTATATGCAAATTCACCTGAAAAGCCAGAAGAAATAAAGGAAGAAAAATGACTTTTTCTCAAATGATATTAAACTTACAAGAATTTTGGCAAAAACAAGGTTGTGCTATTATGCAACCTTATGATTTTCCAGCAGGTGCAGGGACATTTCACCCGGCAACTTTTTTAAGAAGTTTAGGTAAAAAACCTTGGGCGGCTGCTTATGTAGCACCAAGTAGAAGACCAACTGATGGAAGATATGGTGAAAATCCTAATAGGTTGGGTGCTTATTATCAATTTCAAGTTTTAATTAAACCAAGTCCTGATAATATCCAAGAATTATATTTAAAAAGTTTAGAAAATTTAGGCTTTGATTTGAAATCACATGATATTCGTTTTGTTGAAGATAATTGGGAAAGTCCAAGTTTAGGTGCTTGGGGTTTGGGCTGGGAAGTTTGGCTTGATGGTATGGAAGTTACACAATTTACTTATTTTCAACAAGTTGGTGGTATAAGCGTAGATTTAGTTAGTGCTGAAATTACTTATGGCTTGGAAAGACTTGCAATGTATTTACAAGATGTAGATAATGTATATGACATAGTTTGGAATGAATTTAACGGCGAAAAAATTACCTATAAAGATGTTCATAAGCAAGGTGAGTTTGAATTTAGTAAATATAATTTTGAAGTAAGTGATGTAAAAACTTTAAATATGCAATTTGAAAATGCTTACAATGAGTGTAAAAATGCATTAGATGCAAAACTTGCTTTACCGGCATATGATTATTGTATGTTAGCAGCACATACTTTTAACTTGCTTGATGCAAGAGGAGCTATTTCAGTAACTCAAAGACAAGATTTTATGCTTAAAATTAGAGAATTATCTAAAAATTGTGCTTTAGTATATAAAGAAAGTTTAGATGAAAATTAAAGAAATTTATGATTATTTAGATACTATTAGTCCATTTAATACGCAAAGTTCATGGGACAATAGTGGTTTATTGCTTGGAAATTTCGATCAAGACATAAATAAGATTTATCTTGCGCTTGATGTAGATATGCATTTAATTGAAAATGCAAGCGAAAATTCACTTTTTATAGTCCATCATCCTTTAATTTTTAAAGGCTTAAAAAACTTAAGCGGAGTGTTGTATCCGCAAAATATTCTTACTAAAATGATACAAAAAAATATAGCCTTAATCGCTATGCATACGAATTTTGATTTAAGTCATTTAAATGCTTATTTTACTAATGAAGTTTTAGGTTTTAAGATCAAAGAACAAAATGAGTTTTTAATCTATTGTGATGTTGATTTTAAATTTAGTGATTTAATCAATCATGTAAAAAAAAGTTTAAAGCTTGATTGTATAAGAGTTGTAAATACAGGTAATGAGAAAATTAAAACTTTAGCAATATGCACAGGCAGTGGGGGAGATTTAATTTCTAGTGTTAAGGCAGATTGCTTTTTAAGCGGAGATTTTAAATATCATCAAGCTTTGGAAAGTTATCATAATAAACTTAGTTTGATTGATATAGGACACTATGAAAGCGAATCTTGTTTTGGTAAAATTTTAGCAAAAGATTTGCAAAAATTTCATTTAGAAGTTATAATATCAGTTTCAAAAAATCCATTTCAATATTTTTAAGGAAAATTTCAATGAGTAAATATTTAGAACAACTTATAGCTTTATCGCAAATTGATAAAGAACTTGATGGTTTTGCAAATAAAGTAGAAGATGCTACAAAAGATTTAAAAGAAAAACGCAATTTACTTGATAAAACAGAAGAAGAAATTGCAGGTTTTGAGAAAGATATTAAAGATATAGAAAATCAAAAAATTCAAAACAACAATCATATTGCAGAATTCGGTGTAAAAATAAAAGAAATAGCCAAAAAAAGTGCAGCGGTAAAAACCGAAAAAGAAGCAAATGCTTTAAAAATTGAAGAGGATATAGCCAAAGAACAACTTGATGCAGCAAATGAAGAAATTGAAAGATTGGATAAAATTTTAGAAAATAAAGAAAAGTTTATACAAGAATTGCAAGCTAAAAGAAGCGAACTTGAAAATGAAGTGGATCAAATCGATGCTCAAACTAAAACTGTTTTAGTGGATATTGAAAAAGAAAGATTACAAATTTATGATAAAAAGGTAAAATTAGTAGGTGAAATAAATCAAAAAGTTTTAACTTTTTATGAAAAAATTAGAAAATGGGCGGGAAATACTGCAGTGGTTCCTGTAAAAAAACATGCTTGTTATGGCTGTTTTATGAGAATTTATGATAAAACTTATTTGGCTGTTTTAAAAGGTGATGAAATCATAACTTGCCCACATTGTGGAAGAATTTTATACAAAGAAAAAGAAGAAAATCAAAATTGATTTTTTTGTATTATATTTTTGCTGTGATTATATATATAATTGCAGCTCCTTTTTTATTGATTTTAAGTTTTTGTAAGGAAAAGTATAAAATATCATTAAAATCAAGATTCTTTCTTTACAAAAATTTAAGGCAAAAACAAGGTGACGTGTATTTTCATGCTTGTTCTTTTGGTGAAATTAAAAGCCTTATTCCTTTAATAAAACTTTTTCCAGCTTGTAAAATTTCAACCATAACTCAAACTGGTTTTAGTGAAGCTTTAAAATATTCTAAAAAAGTAAATTTTTTCCCTTTTGAGATTTTTGTACCTTTTTGGATGAGACCTTGTAAAGTTTTGGTTATTTTTGAAGCAGAGCTTTGGCTTATGCTTGTGTTTATGGCTAAATTTTATAATGCAAAAGTTGTTTTATTAAATGCTAGAATTAGCGATAGATCTTTAAAAAACTATAAGCGTTTTAGCTTTTTTTATCGTTTGATTTTTAAATATATTGATGTTGTATTTGCACAAAGTCAAAAAGACAAAGAAAGATTAGAATGCTTGGGCGCTAAAAATGTTATAGCATATAAAAATATCAAAGCTAATATAAAACAAGAACAAGTGAAAAACTATTCCAAGCCCAAAGCTAGGATTATTATATTTGCTAGTACACATGAAAATGAAGAACGATTATTACTTAATGAAATTAATTTAGAAGAAAACGATAAATTGATTATCGCCCCAAGACATCCAGAGCGTTTTGGCGAGGTTGAGGGAATTTTAAAAGATTTTTGTCAAAAAAACCACTATAATATGCAAAAATTTTCAGACTTTACTTTAAGCGAAAATAATTTTGCAAATTTTTTTAATGCCAAATGTTTATTGCTAGATACTTTAGGTGAGCTAGAAAGTTTTTATAAGATTAGTGATGTGGTTTTTTTATGCGGCTCTTTTGTAGATAATATAGGTGGGCATAATCCTATAGAGGCAGCTAGATGGAATAATGTTATTATCTCAGGGAAATATTTTTTTAATCAAGAAAGTTTATATCAAGAAGTTGATGATTTGTATATTTGTGAGAGTGCAAAAGATATAAATGTTTTTTTAAAGCAAAAATTATCACAAGCACAACTTAAAGAACAAAGTGATTTAAGTGAAGTTATATTAAGTATAAAAGAAGGTTTAGATGCAAGAAAAAGCTTATAAATTGCTTGCAATGCAAGAAAAAATTTCTAATAATGCAGCAAAAGATTTGATTGACAAAGGCTGTGTTTTTGCTATGGGCAAAAAGGTTGTTATAGCTAGAGCTTTGATGAGTTCTAAAACAAGATTTGTTGTGCAAAAAATAAAAAAAGCAAAAATACTTTTTGAAGATGATAAAATCATAGCTTTAAATAAGCCTTATGGAGAGATTAGCGAGAATTTAGAAAGTGTTTATAATGCTAAATTAATCAATAGACTTGATAAGGAAACAAGTGGAGTTTTACTTTTAAGCAAAGATGAGGAATTTAGACTAAAATGTATTCAAGAATACAAAAAACAAAATGTTTATAAAAGTTATTTGGCTATTGTTGATGGGGTGATTGCTGAAGAGCTTGAAATTTGTGAAAAAATAACTACTATAAAAAATAAATCTGGAGCCTTTAGCAAAATCGATAAATTTGGCTTAGAAGCTCATAGTCAGGTTATACCTTTAATGGTAAATGCTAAAAAAACCTTAATAAAAGCAGTCATTAAAACAGGTAGAACACATCAAATTAGAGTGCATTTAAATCATATAAAACATGGTATTATAGGTGATGAAAAATATGCAAAAATTAGCTCTTCTAGAATGTATTTACATTCATATGAAACACATATTTTTGATTATCAATTTAAAGCCTTACTTGATGAGAGCTTCAATGCTTATGGTTTTGAAATAAAAAATTTAAATTTTTAAAGGCGTTTAAAGCTAAAAGGGTTTATAATTTAGCTTTTTAAAATTTTAATAAAGGGAAAATAAAGTGTTTGAAATAGTTAGTGAGTCATTTAAATCCGCAGTTAATAAACTTCGTTTTGTTGATGATGAAAAAGCTTTAAAAAATGCTCTTGACACTTTAAAAAAAGCCCTTTTAAAAGCAGATGTACATCATAAAGTTACTAAAGAATTACTTACTTTAGTAGAAAATGATGTAAAAATTAATGGTATAGGTCAAAAACAATTTCTAGACTCAATTAAGAAAAATTTAGAAGAAATTCTTAGTGTTAAAGGTAAAAATCAAGGTTTTGTATTTGCTAGTAAGCCGCCTACGGTTGTTTTGATGTGTGGTTTACAAGGTGGTGGTAAAACTACTACTACGGTAAAAATTGCTAATTATTTAAAGTTAAGAAATAAAAAAGTACTAATTGCTGCATGTGATTTGCAAAGATTAGCTGCGGTAGAACAGCTAAGACAACTCACTCAAGCTAATGAGCTTGATTTATTTTTCATAGAAAATGAAAGCAATCCTTTAAATGTTGCTAAACAAGCTTTGGAAAAAGCAAAAAATTCTATGTATGATGTTTTGCTTGTAGATACTGCCGGCCGTTTAGCAATTGATACGGCTTTGATGAATGAGCTTAAAGATGTAAAAGCTATTTTAAATCCTGATGAAGTATTTTATGTAGCTGATGCTATGAGTGGTCAAGATGGAGTTAAAACAGCAAGTAGTTTTAATGAGGCTTTAGAAATTACAGGGGTTATTTTAAGTAAATTTGATGCAGATACTAAAGGTGGTGTTGCGCTAGGCATAGCAAAACAAATTGGTGTACCTTTAAGATTTATTGGTGTTGGTGAGAAAGTAGCTGATTTAGAAGTATTTATCCCTGATAGAATTGTTAATCGTATCATGGGCGAGGGTGATTTAGCGACTTTGGCTGAAAAAACCGCAGCTATTATAGATGAAAAAGAAGCAAAAAAACTTAATAAAAAAATCAAAAAAGGTGAATTTAATTTTAATGACTTTTTAAATCAAATGGAAAGCGTTAAAAAACTTGGTAGTATGAAATCAATCATTGGCATGATACCTGGTTTATCATCTATGGCAGCAAATATTAAAGATATTGATTTGGACAATTCTAAAGAAATTATTCATATTAAGGCAATGATTTCATCAATGACACCAAAAGAAAGAGAAAATCCTGATTTGTTAAATAACGCAAGAAAGCGTCGTATTGCAGAGGGTGCTGGTTTATCTCAAATGGAAGTAAATCGCTTTTTAAAACAATTTAGTAATGCAGCTAAGTTGGCAAAGAAATTTTCAAACAAAAAAGGAATGGAAAACTTTATGAATATGTTGCAGCAAGCTAAAAGACCGCAATAATTAAAGCTTTTTTATGGATATATGAGTTAAAATATCTATAACAAAATTTTAATTTTTTTAGGAGTATTAAAATGACAGTAATCAGACTTACAAAAATGGGACGTAAAAAAAGACCATTTTATCGTATAGTTGTAACTGATAGTAGAAAAAGACGCGATGGTAGCTGGATAGAAAGCATTGGATATTACAATCCTATGGTTGAACCTGAAGTGGTAAAATTTGATGCTGAGCGTTTAGCTTATTGGAAAAGCGTAGGTGCTAAATTAAGCGATAGAGTAGCAGCTATTACAAGCAAATAAAAATGGTTGAAAATTTTTTAAGAGAATACGCAAAATTAATTGTTGATTTTCCTGAAAAAGTTGATATACAAAGACAAAATTTAGAAAATAATTTTGCTGAAATTATCATTTATGTCGATCCATCTGATACTGGTAAGTTGATCGGAAAAAATGGAAAATTAATCAACGCAATAAAAACAGTCATTATGGCTTATAAAGTTAAAGATGCAACTTCATATCGTATAACGGTAAAAGCCATTGAAGAATGATTTAGTCCAAGTTGCTAAACTTGGGAAAAGTGTTGGTTTAAAAGGTTATGTAAAACTACATAATCTTAGTGATTTTTATGAGCAGTTTAAAATAGGTGCTAAATTTTTTGATATTAATCAAAAAATTTACACCATAAAGGCTTTTGATAAAACTAGATCTTTAGTTTTATTTGAAGGCTTTCAGAGTGTTGAGACTGCTAAAACCTTAACTAATATTACTCTTTTTCAAACTATTGAAGCCACAAAAGAAACTTGTAAATTAAAAAAAGATGAATATTTTTATTTTGATATAATTGGATGTGATATTATTGAAAATGAGCAAAAATTAGGTGTAGTTGAAGACATTTTAGAAAATGGAGCAGGATTTTTATTTTGTATAAAATGTGATGAAAAACTACAGACAAAGGTTAAAAACTTTTATATTCCTTATGTTGATAAATATATTCAAAAAGTTGATGTAGAAAATAAAAAAATATTCACGCAATCTGCTTTAGATATTTTAGAAAATTCATGAAATATACTTTTGTAAGTTTATTCCCAGAGCTTATTGAACCTTATTTTCAAACTTCTATTTTAGCAAGGGCAAAAGAAAAGGGAATATTAGAATTTGCTTTTGTTAATCCTAGAAAATTTACCACAAACAGGCACTTTAAAGTAGATGATTATAAAATAGGAGGAGGTGCAGGGCTTTTGTTGCAAGCTCAGCCTTTGTATGATTGCTTAAGACATATTAAAAAGCAAGATAAAAATGTTCATTTTGTTTTTCTTTTGCCTTGCGCTAAGACTTTTAAACAAGCTGATGCTAAAAGATTAAGTAAGAAAGATCATATTTGTTTTGTAAGTAGTAGATATGAGGGTTTGGATGAGCGCATTGTGGAAGAATTTGCTAATGAGGTATTTTCTATAGGTGATTTTATACTTACAGGTGGAGAGTTAGCGTCTTTGGTGATGTGTGATGCTATTAGCAGAAATATTCAAGATGTTCTTGGAAATAGCGAAAGCTTAAGTGAAGAAAGTTTTGAAAATGACTTATTGGAAGCCCCATCATTTTCTAAGCCATTTGTTTTTGAAAAGGAAAATAAAAAATTTTATGTGCCTTCAGAGTTTTTAAAGGGAAATCACGCTAAAATCACAGCTTTAAAAACTACTTTGGCGTCTTGCAAAACGAAATATTTTCGTCCTGATTTGTATCAAAAGCATGAACGCAAATTTTAAGGAATATCGTTATGAAAAATAAATACATTGAGCAATTTGAGCAAAAACAAATTGAAGGTAAAAATGTTCCAGAATTTCGTGCTGGAGATACTTTAAGACTTGCTATTCGCATTAAAGAAGGCGATAAAACAAGAATTCAAAATTTTGAAGGTATTTGTATAGCACGTAGAGGAAATGGTGTAGATGAAACTTTCATCGTACGTAAAATCGGTGCTAACAATGTAGGCGTTGAAAGAATTTTTCCTATTTATAGTGAAAGTTTAGAAAGTATTACAGTATTAAGAAGAGGTCGTGTACGCCGTGCTAGATTATTCTACCTAAGAGATAGAAGAGGTAAGGCTGCTCGTATTAAAGAACTTAAAAAATAAAAGTGAAATTTAGAACTCAAATATATGAAGTAATTTCCTGGGAACAAGAAATTCAAAACAGCATAAATATATCTAAGAAAATAGAAAATGCTTATGCTAAAGAAATCTGCATAACTATGTCAAAAGATAGCTTTATGAAAGATCATAAAGCGCCTTTTGATATTACCATACAAGTATTAAAAGGCTCCATTGATTTTGGAGTTTTAAACCAAAAAATTCTACTTAAAACACTGGATAGTGTAAGTTTAAAAGCTCATGAAATCCATAATCTTTTAGCGTTAGAAGATTCTATAGTGCGCTTAACTTTATATAAGCAAGATAGTCTTGAACGCATTAAAAGTGTTTTAAAATCTTAATTTAAGCCTCATTTTGTATAATTTTAGCTTACTAAAATTAGGAAGTTAAGCTATGAAATGGACTAAAGATTCTTGGAAAAATTATAAAATTCAGCAACAACCACAATATCCTGATGAAAATGAATTACAAGAAGTTGTTAAAAAATTAGAAAAATTACCACCGCTTGTTTTTGCAGGCGAGGTGGATAAATTAAAAAAATCCCTTGCTAAGGTTGTAAATTCTCAAGCATTTTTACTCCAAGGAGGAGATTGTGCGGAGAGTTTTGTAAATTTTGGCGCTGATAATATAAGAGATATGTTCAAAGTTATGCTTCAAATGGCTATAGTGCTTACTTTTGCAGGATCTTGTCCCATCGTTAAAGTAGGGCGCGTTGCAGGACAATTTGCAAAGCCAAGAAGTAGTGATTTTGAAGAAATTGAAGGAGTAAAGCTTCCAAGTTATCGCGGGGATATTATTAATGGTTTTGAATTTAATGAAAAATCAAGAATAGCTGATCCTAAAAGAATGCTAGAAGCATATTATCAAAGTGCTACAACTTTAAATTTATTAAGAGCTTTTTCAAGAGGTGGTTTAGCGGATTTAAGAGTAGTGCATAAGTGGAATTTGGGTTTTTTAAAAAAGGCAGAACTTGGGAGAAAATATGATGAACTTAGCGAAAAAATCACTCAAGCTTTAGCTTTTATGCAAGCTTGTGGTATCACCGATACTCCAAATCTTTCTCAAACAGCCTTTTATACTTCTCATGAAGCCTTGCTTTTGCCTTATGAAGAAGCTTTAACTAGGGTAGATAGTTTAAGCGGGGAAATTTATGATTGTTCAGCGCATATGCTTTGGATAGGTGAGCGTACTAGAAAGGCAGATGAAGCACATGTGCATTTTTTAAGTGGGGTGAAAAATCCACTTGGTGTTAAACTTAGTGCTAATTATGGTTTAGATGAGATTAAAAAGCTAGTAAGTATTTTAAATCCGCATAATGAAGCAGGAAGATTAAATTTCATCATCCGTATGGGATGTGATAAGATAGAAAATGCCTTGCCAAAATTATTTAAAGAGTTAAAACAAGAAGGATTTAATATACTTTATAGCATAGATCCTATGCATGCAAACACAGTTAAATCAGGTAATTTTAAAACAAGAGAATTTGATAAAATCATCCAAGAAGTGCGTGCATTTTTTGAAATAGCTATGAGTGAGGGAGTATATCCTGGTGGGGTGCATTTGGAAATGACAGGGCAAAATGTAACAGAATGTGTGGGAGGCTCTTTAAATATCACTCAAGAAGAACTTTCTAAACGTTATGAAACACAATGTGATCCAAGATTAAATGCTGATCAAGCATTAGAATTAGCATTTATCATAGCAGACTTAGTTAAAAAGGCAAGAAAATGTTAAAATTTTATGGTATTAAAAATTGTAATAGTGTGAAAAAAGCTATGGATTATTTAAATTCTAAGCAAATTGAATTTGAATTTTTAGACATTAAAAAGCTAGATGAAGAAACTTTAGATTTTTGGCTTAGTAAAAGAAATGTTTTGGAGTTTGTAAATACAGCGGGTATGAGTGCTAGAAAATTAGGCTTAAATAAAGAAAAACTTCAAAATTTAAGCCAAGATGAAATTAAAGCAATGATTTTAGAAAACCCAACACTCATAAAACGCCCATTAATTGTAAAAGATGATGAAGTTTTTATAGCTAAAGAATATGAGAGTTTTTAATTAAATTTTCTCTCTTTGGTAGATTTTTTTAATTTTCACATCTAAATTATGAGCAAATTTGAATAAAGCTGGCACTACTAAAAGTGTAAGTAAGGTTGAACTAATAAGACCAAATATAATAGCAATGGCCATAGGAGAATTTCCTTCAAAACCAGAACCCCTTGAAAGTGCTAGTGGAAGCATGGAGAAAATCATCGCAAAAGTTGTCATTAAAATGGCTCTTAAACGACTTTTTCCTGCATAAATTAGTGCTTTTTCTACTTCCATACCTTCATCGCATTTTTTATTAGCTACATCTACTAATAATATAGCATTTTTTCCTACCATTCCAAAAAGCAAAATAATAGCCACAAGCACGAATAAAGAAAAGTGATTTCCTGTGATAAAAATTCCAAAACAAGCTCCACCAAAAGCCAAAGGCATGCTTATCATGATGATTAAAGGAAGTATTAAACTTGAATATAAAGAAGCAAGGATTAAATAAATCAAAATCATTCCCAAAGATATAGAAAACAAAAATCCACTAATGGTATCATCTAAAAAGTCCAAAAAACCAGAATAAGCAAAAGATAGGTTATTTTTTCCTAAAATATAAGCTAAATTGGACTCAAAAATTTTTCTTACTTCACCCAAAGAAATGTTTTCTATGCTTGAAGTGAGTTTTATACTAGTAGTTTTATTGTGTCTGTTAATTAAAGAAAGATCTTTTTTATAAGAAAAGCTAGCAATACTAGCAAGTTTTATACTTTCATTGTTATGATTTTTAAGTTCTATTAGCTCTAAACTAGTTGGATTTTGCTTAAAAGCTTCATCAAAGCTAAGGATAATTTCATCTTTAAAATTTTTATAATCCATATTTCCAACGCTTAAATTTCCAAAGGAATAAGCCAAGACATAAGCAAGTTCTTGAGGGTTAATACCAAGTTTGGCAGCTTTTTCTCTATTGATATTAATAGCAATTTCTTCTTTTAAATCCCCTTCATTATCATCTATAGCAACAAAGCCTTCGTGTTTTGAAAACACTTCTTTCATTCTATTAATAGCTTCTTTTATTAGCTTTAAATCATCACCTAAAATTTGAATTTGAACTGGATCTTCAATGCCTGCTCCTTCTATTTTAGGGAGTTCTAAAACTTTTATCTTTAAGTCTTCATAGGAGTTTAATTTTTCTTGAAAAAGGCTAATAAGCTTAGGTTGTCTGAATTTTCTTTCATTTAAAGGTTTTAATTTTACATAAATTTTTGCTTTTTTAATTTCTTTTGCGTCATTATATCCTATAAGTAAATATGCATAAGCAACACTTGGATCTTGCTTTATATTTTCATATACTTTTAAACTTTTTTCTTTCATAGCTTCTAAGGATAAGTCGTTTTTGCTTTCTAATAAAACTTGTATTTCACTATCTTCTTCTATAGGTAGAAAATCTAAACCTATTTTAGGAGCTAAAGAAAAACATAAAATAATTACAACAAGCGTTGATAGGATAAATTTAATTTTATTAGCTAAAACTTTATAAAGTAGCTTTTCATAAAATAAGTCAAGTTTTATAAATAAAAATTCACTTTTTTTATAAAATGTGCTTTCGCTAGTATTTAAAAATCTAGCACTTAAGGTAGGTATTAAAAATACACTTACAAGATAGCTTATAATAACACCAGAAGCAACGCTAGTAGCTAATACATTAAAAAATAAACCAGGAACTGAATTCATATAAGCAATAGGTATAAACACACACAATAAAACCGCACTAATGCTTAAAACGCTAAAGCCTATTTCTTTGATTCCTTCAAATGAAGCTTGTAAAGGAGGGAGTGTTTTTGCTTTTTTGGCTATACTTTCAATGATGACTATAGCATCATCTATAAAAATTCCTATACTTAAAGTAAGAGCTATGATGGTTAAGCGATTAATATCATAACCTAAAAGATTAATGAGAAAAAAACTAGAAATAATTGAAGTTGGTAAAACAATAAAAGCTAAAATAGTCGCACTGATATTTCTTAAAAATACATACACTATTAAAAGTGTCAAAATCACGCCAAAAACCATATCAAAAATAACCTGATTGATATGTTTTAAGATGTTTTGGCTTTTATCATAAACTATTTTAATTTCTACCTCATTGCCTGCTATTGTTTGTAATGTTTTTAAAGAATTTTTGATATTTTCTATAACTTTTAAGGAGTTATAACCAGAAATTTTATTAAGCTCAAGCAATACCCCATCTTTTGTATCAAGCATTGCAAACTGCTTTTGATCTTCTAAGCCATAGCTAATATTTGCTATGTCTTTTAAAAATATTCCACTAAAAATGCGTATATTTTCTAACTCTTTTAAATTTTGTGCTTCAAAATATCCTTTGATGGTGAAATTATCTTTTGAATTTTCAAACTCACCTAGATATTGTTTAAAATTATGACTTTGGATGATTTTAGCTACATCAAGTGCATTAATGTGGTATTTTTGCAAGGCATTAGGCAGGAGTTTGATTTGAACTTGTGGTTTTAAAAAGGCTATATCATTGATCGTTCCAACTCCTGAAATTTTTTGTAAAAATGGTTTTATATCATTGTCAATCTTACGCATAAGTTTTAAATGATCTTTGGAGCTTAAAAATAATGATACAACAGATCCTGCATCAGGGGATATTTTTTCTAAGGTTGGCTTTGCTGGAAGATTAATAGTATTAAGTTTATCTCTAATATCATTTGCAGCTACTTCTAAGTTTTTGCCTAATTCAAATTCAACAACAGAAATAGAAAAATTATTATAACTTGTAGAATTGATATTTTTTATCCCTTGTACATCTGAAATTACATTTTCTATTTCTTTGGTTATTTTAGATTCTATGAATTTTAAATCTCCATTGGCGGTTGTGGTAATTTTAATCAAAGGAATATCTACTTTTGGATAAAGATTAATGGGCATACTAAAAATAGAAAAAGTACCAAAAATCACCAAAGCGATAAAAAACATCAAAACAGCAATAGGATTATTAATAGCAAAACGATACAAGATTAATCCTTGGTGATGATTTTTCCTTCTCCAAAAGAACCTGGAGTAAAGTTTAAGGCCTCAACTTCTGCATAAATTTTTCGTGTTTTTATGTCTATACTTGGATAAATAAGTGTGATTTTGCCTTGATATTCTTTTTCATTTGAGTCTATTTTATAAATAAAAATATCATTGATTTTTATCTTATCTTTAAATTTCTCATCAAAACTTAAAAGCAATTTTACTTTTGGATAAGAAAAAAAATCAAATAAAACATGAGAAATTCCCCTAGCTCCATCACCTATGTCGATATATTTGTTAGAAATAATCCCATCATAAGGTGCTTTTAGAGTTTTTTTATCGATTAAGTCTTTATAGTGTTGTATATTTAAAAAGGCTTTTTGTTGCAAGCTTTGTGCTTTTTGAAACTCAAATAAAACATTTTCATAACTTTGCTTATCTATAACTTCTTGTACCTTTTTAAATTTTTCTAAAGAACTTTTAGCATGTTCTAGTGCAAGAGTGGCAAGTTTGTATTCATTTTGTGCTAATTTTAAGGCTATTTGTTCGCTAGAATCTTCAAGTTTAAGTAAAACTTGATCTTTTTTTACCTTATCATTAACATTCACATAAATTGCCTTAACTATACCAGCACTTTGCAAGGATAATTTTGATTGATTTTGTGCAAGCACATCAAAACTAGCATAAATTTCTTCAGCTTTTAAAGTGAGTAGAGAAAATAAAATTAAAAATACTAATTTCATTCTAAAACCTTTGTTTTTATATCAATTCCAGCTGTAAAATAATACCTTGCTTTCGTGATTTCATATTCATTTTTAGCTAGTTCAAGCTGACTTTGACTTTTGTATTTTAATTCTAATGCATTTAGGTATTCTACATATGAGCAAAGTCCTGCGGTGTATTTTTTCTCAATGGCCTCAAAAGCTAAATTAGCTGCTTTGAAACTTGCATTTAATGCTTTTATTTTAACTTTAGAAATTTCAATTTCTTGTAAAAGATTATCTAGTTCTATATTTACTTTTCTTTTAGTTTTTTCAAGCTCTAATTGAGTGATTTTACTTGTATATTTTTGAGCTTCTAAGGCTTTTTGATTAGCACCAAAATCAAAAATTTTCCACTCAAAAGCTAAAATAAAACGATTGCTTTGTCCATGTTCTTTTAGAAAGCTTTCGCTTGTTGATTTTAGCTCATGCGGTAATTTAGGATTGTAGTTCATATCATAAAAACTAAAACTATTTTGTAAAAATATTTTTGGAAACAACTCAGCTCTAGCAGAGTCTATTTTTAAATTTTCTAAATTTAATTTTTCTTGCATAAGGGCTATTTCATAGCTTTTGTTTTTTTCTACACTTGGTTCTTGTAAAATATTTTGAAAAGAAGGCGTAAAATGCGTTTTACTAAGATTATAAATTTCATTTTTTAATTCATATAGTTTTAATTCATTTTGAGCCAATTCATAAGAGCTTAACTCAAATTTTGCTCTTATGCTCTCAAGCTCACTTTGGCTAGCAAGTCCAGCTTGGTAAAAATTTTCTAAGCGCTTGAGTTGATTTTGCAGAGTGATTTCTTTTTGTTTATCACTTGCTATAATACTTTCTAAACTAAGATAATTAAAATACAAAACACTAGCACTAAGCGCCATATAATTTGCCATGTTTTCTTTTTCAAGATGAGCAAGTTGTTTTAGACTTTGCATGCTAGCGATTTTTGCTTCTCTATTACCCCCATCAAAAAGTAAAAATTTAAGCGAAAGAGTACTCATTAGACTTTCTTGGGGTTCTATGATAAAGCGATCTTTGTTTGAGCCAAGATAAGAAACACCTAAATGTAAACTTGGTAAATAAGCATTTTGCACACTTTCTTGTTCTAAAATACTTTTTGAAAATTGAAGTTGCTTTTGTAAGTAATTTTCATTGTTTAAACTTAAATCTATAAATTCTTTAAGATTATTAGCTAGCAAAAATAAAGGCAAGAAAAGTAAATATAAAATTTTCATTTTTAAACTTTTTGTTTTATTATAGAAAATATAACTTAAAGTAATTATAAAGCAAGAAAATTTTTAAGTAGCTTTTTACCATTTTGACTTAGTATGGCTTCTGGGTGAAATTGGATTCCATAAATGTCGTATTTTTTATGTTTTAAAGCCATGATGACATTATCTTCACTTTGGGCTAAAATTTCACATTTTTTACCTATATGGCTAACATAAAGAGAGTGATATAAACAAATTTTAAAATTTTGATTAAGATTTTTAAAAAGTGGGTTTGGTTTAAATTTTATAGTTTTTACTTTACCATGAGTTGGATTTGGAAGTTTAGAAATTTTACCACCAAAAATATGTGCTATACATTGGTGTCCTAGACAAATTCCAAGAATTTTTTTATCTTTTTTAAAATATTTTATAGCTTTTAAGCTTAGCTTTGATTCTTTTGGAGAATTTGGTCCAGGGGAGATTAAAAGATGAGTAAAATCATATTTTTTAAGCTTTTTTGGGTTTTTAAATTTATCGTTTTTGATGATTTTATAAGTAATATTTAATTCTTTTAAATAAAAGGCTATAGTGTAGGTAAAAGAGTCATAATTATCTATAATCAAAACTCTCACAAAAACACCCTTTTTAAGCCTCTTAAAGAATTAATAGCATAAATTTCTTTAGCATTTAAAAGCGCATCTTTAGTGATATCTTTTTCTTTGATGAGCTTGTGTTTTAAGAGTGCTTGTCTATAAATGCCATTGAGGCAGTTTTTGGCATAAGGAGTAAAATACTCATCATTTAAATTTATGATAATATTAGTTCTTGAACCCTCACAAAGTATGCCTTGCTTATTAAAAAAAACTATGTCATAGCAAATATTTTCTTTCCATAGATGAGAATTTGCTTCATATAAACTACGCAGAGAAGTTTTATGGTGTGTTAAAAGATTTACTTTTACGATATCTTTACTTATGAGTAGTTTTTTGCTTGAATTTTCTTGTATATTGCTAAAATCAAACTCATAAAGGCCATTTTTGAAAAGTTTTAATTTAATAGCTTTTGAGCCTTTTTGAGTAAAATTACTTTTTGTAAAAAAATGATGATGATTGAAAACAAAATTATTAAAATTTTGTAAAGATTTAAAATGAGATTTTTTATCTTTACTCTCTAGTATATTTTTAAAATCATGTATTAATCTTTGAGTATCAAAGCCAAAAAATTTAGCTGAGTTTAAAATTCTTTGTAAATGTTCTTTGAAAAATAAAATAGAATGATTTTTATAATACATTGTTTCAAACAAGTAAAAGTTAGGTTCTAAAATTTTGCTTTTTAGTTTTAATTCTTCAAATTCATCTTGTTTTTGTGAGTCCCATACAAGCCCACTTCCCACACCATATCTTAAAAAATCATCATTATTTTTTTTCTCTAAAGTGCGTATGGCTACGCTAAATTTTGCTTTGTTTTTATAGATTAAACCTATAGCTCCACAATAAACCCCGCGTTTTCTTTTCTCTAAATTTTCTATGAGTTTAATGGTTTCTATTTTGGGTGCGCCTGTGATAGATCCACATGGAAAAAGGGCTTTGAAAATTTTAAAATAATCATTTTTTTGCTTTAATTTTCCGCTTATTTTTGAAATGAGTTGGTGTAAGGTAGGATAGGTTTTAACCTTAAAAAGTTCGCATTTTAAAGAATGTTTTTTGATGAGTTTTGAAATATCATTGCGTAATAAATCAACTATCATTACATTTTCGCTAATGGTTTTTTCGTCACATTTTAAAAAGTTTTTTAGATTTTCATCTTCTTTTGGATTATTTGAGCGTTTGATTGTGCCTTTCATGGGTTTTGTGATAATTTTTTTATTTTTGATTTTAAAAAAAAGCTCAGGTGAAAATGAAGCTAGCTCTAAAAATTCATTTTTCATATAAGCTTTATAAGGGGTATTTTGCTTAGGATAAAGGCTTAAAAAACTCTCATACACATTAAGATTTGATTGTAAATGTAATTCTTGGGTAAAATTAACTTGATAACTTTGACCTTTAGCTATAGCATCTTTAACTTTGTCAAAGTTTTCAAAATACTTTTCTTGGTTTAAATTATATGAAAAGCTTGGATAAAAGTCTAATTTTTTTTCTTCACTTGTAAAGATTTTTTTTGATTTAAAAGCAAAAAAATATAAAAAAGGCTCTTTGCTTTTATAATTTTTATCTTCTAGATATTTATAAAATTCATATTGAATATAACCTAAAAAATAATATTGATTTTTATATTTTTCTATAGCTTTAAAAGCTTTTTTACTTTCTTTTTGAGTATAGGCTTTAAGGGTAAAGGCAAGATCATTATAAAGATATTTTCCAAAGATAGCAAATGCCATTGATATCCTTAGCTTAGAAAATATACCCAAATAGGTAAAGAAATAAAGGCAAAAACTATACCAAAAGCTACAGAACTAACCGCTAAATTCGTATCAAGTTTTGCTTTCATAATCATAGCTGCAACCATTGTCATAGTAGGCATAGCTGATTCAAGTAAAGCGATGATAGAGCTAGGATTTAATTTGAAATTTAAAAGCTTTAAAAGCACTAAAAAGATTAAAGGTGTGAGTATCATTTTGCCAAAAATGACTATTATAGTTGCTTTATAGGAAGTTTTTATACTTAAAAAGCCTAAATTTAAACCTATGGCAAAAAGCGCTATAGGTGTGGCACTAGCTCCAAGCATACGCAAAGGTTCAAAGATAAAATCAGGAAGTGTAGCAAACTTAAAACAAAGTCCTAAAATCAAAGCAACAAAAGGTGGAAAAGTAAAAACTTTTTTAAGATTTTGTAAAAAGCTTACCTTTTGCTCACTAGCTAAAGATATGATAAAGGGAGCAAGCAGTGCCACTGGCAAAGAAGTAGCAAGAGCATCATAAAGGATAATCTCTCCCAAAAAATGAGGATCTTGATAAATTCCACTAATGATAGGTATACCTACAAATAAAGTATTTCCAAAGCTAGAAAGTAAAAAAATACTTACAAGGGTGCTTTTGCTAAATTTAAAACAAAGAGCTAAAAATACACAACATAATGCTGAAACAATAGCACAACCCAACCCAAGCAATATAATAACAATCAAAGAAAAATCAAAATTTAAATGATAAGCACGCTCAAAAATCAAGCAAGGCAAGGCAAAAATAATAGCAAAATCTAAAAAAGCACGCGCTTGTTTTTGTTTTAAAATTTTGATTTTTTTAGCAAAATATCCACCAAAAAGCAAACAAAATATACTAAATAAGGAAGAAAAAATATACATTTTATTCTGCTAAGTTAAAAAGCTTTTGACTAAATTTTGTATGAGTAAATTCCATCCATCTACAAGCACAAATATCAAAAGTTTAAAAGGCATAGAAATCATAACAGGAGGTAGCATCATCATACCCATAGCCATTAATACCGAGCTTACCACCATATCAATAACCAAAAATGGCAAGAAAAGTAAAAAGCCTATTTCAAAAGCAGTTTTAAGCTCGCTTATCATAAAGGCTGGCACTAAAACTGTTAAAGGCACATCATCTATGGTTTTTGGATTTTCTAAATTTCTAATCCTATAAAAAAGCGCTAAGTCTTTTTCCCTAGTGTTTTTTAGCATAAAATCTTTAAAAGGCTTAACGCTTTTAGCAAAAGCTTCTTCATAACCTATTTGTTCAGCGATATAGGGCTTTATACCTTCATTGTATGATTTTGTAGCCACAGGCTCCATAATGAAAAAAGTTAAAATCAAAGCTAAGGTAACCAAGATAGTATTTGGTGGCATAGTTTGAGTGCCAAGAGCTGTTCTTAAAAAAGAAAACACTACAACAAGTCTTAAAAACGAAGTCATTACAAAAACAATGGTAGGCGCAAGAGCTAGTATGGTTAAAACTATGACTATATTTAGGGTTGTTACGAGTTGTTGTGGGTTATTTGGAGCACTAAGACTTAAATTTACAGTTGGTATGGTTGCTTCAGCGCCTAAAAGAGCCAAGCTTGATAAAAATAAAGCTAGTAAAACCCTCAAAATATTTCCTTGGTTAAAATTAAAAGCGTTATTTTAGCAATTTTACTCTTAAAAATGCAATTTATATGATTGAATTAACAGTTTATTTTTAAAATGCTAGAGTTTTTGCTCTAGCATTTAAGGAGTTTCTCGAAAGATTTTTAGAATTTATATTTAAAACCTACTTGACCACTTACATAAGTTTCATTTTTACCATCTGTTTTTCCAGCTAGTATTTGTTTAGCTCCAACACCTGCATTTAAGCTAAATTGTTCGTTAATATCTACATTACCACCTATAATGATTTGTCCATAGGTTTTTTTCTTGTCATTTCCTTTGATGATAAAATTTGAACTTGAACCAACAAATCCAGCTACATAATCATCTCCATTATTCATTACATATTGTTCTATTTTTGGAGTGATAAATAAATATGATGTTTCGCTCATGTATTTTCTAAGTTCAGCACCAAGTTCTAAACTAATAGAATTATTTGTCATACTTTGAACTTCTTTTGCAAACATACCACTTTCTTTATAACTTGGGGTGTGTGCGTAGTAGTAATTTATACCAGCAAAAGGCTTGATGAATAATGATGATGAATTTGGATTAAAAATTCTACCAGCATTAGCGCTTAAACCAAAAAATTTACTATCAAAATCAGCATTACTAGAATCACTTAACATCGCTATGCTTTGATCTGTTGGAGAAATTTGTCCATAAGCTTTTAGATTAATTTCCCATTGATCATTTGGATTAATCAAAGAATAAATACCAAATTGGTAGTTATCTGATTTTTGTTCCATAACTCCATCTTTGATAGTTGAATCAGCATAAGTAAAGTAAAAACCAAGCAAAGCATTATCATTGATTTTTCTATCAGTACCTAGTGTAAATCCATATAAAGCACCACTATCTCCATCTATGATATTTGCACCACCAAAAACATTACCCCAAAAGCTATTATTAAATGAAGAATTTCCATAATAATTATAAACATCACTTGCTAGTGCTGCTATATGGGTTGTAGCAAATTTTTCCACCAAAGCTTTATCTTGATAAGGATTTGAAAGTTTTGCTATTCTTGTTCCAATGGCTAGGTCATTTGCTACACCTATCGATGAATTAACAGAAGAATTTTGAGCATTATTTACTATAGCTTTTGCACTTGCTTTTGTATTTGTTGTAAGTGTGTTTAGGTTTTTTCCTGTGGTATCTAGAGTGAGTGCTGCAACAGCATCATTACTAAGTTTAGAATCTAAAATACTATTTAGCATATTTACAGCTAAATTTTTATTTTCTAAGCTAATATCTTTCATATTTTCAACCAAATCACCACCATCAAATTTTCCACCATTAGCTTGTATATCCTGGATCTGCTGTTCTAATTTTTTAATTTGTTCTTGTAGTTCTTTTTCTGCTTGTGCTATGGCTTCAAGCATAGCATCATCGCCAATATATCCTGGTTTTTGATAAGTTCCAAATCCAGAATTTTCTAAATTTTCATTTCTTTTGATATCTTCTTTTATATTATTAAAGCTATCTAAAGCTTCTTTTCTAATATCAATTTCAGATTCTAATATCATTGCTAAATTTCTTACATTACCATTAGCACCACCGTTGATTAAAAGACTTTTGCCATCATTAGAAACACTAAGTTTATAATCTGTAAATTGAGCTAAATCAGTATCTTCAAAAAATACATTTTTTGGAAGTAAATTACTTGTTTCAAGCATGCTTGTTATATCTTTAGTGTATAGTGCTGTTACTATGTTTTTGTCAATATCTTGGTTGAAATTACCTGTAGTTTTTATAGCTACATAGTTGTTTATACCTAAATTTGAAACACTATTTGTGCTTATGCCTATAGCTGAGTCTTTTATATTTACATCTCCATCTACAGAGATTAAACCACCTTTTTTATTTGCATCATATATACCAACAAAAGAATTATTTACATTTAAATTTCCTTGTATGCTCATATAGCCATCTTTTTCGCCATATCCACTCCATACATCTAAACTAGGTCTATCAAGTTCTTCGTTGTTTATATTATCATTTGTTATAGGTGAGCTTCCATTAAGTGTAAGATTTCCTTTTATATTAAAAGCCTTATTTGCTTTTAAAGAAGTTTGATCTTTATTTAAAATAATTTCTTTTGCTTCTAAATTAACGCTATATAAATCATATCGTGCTTCATTAGTTGGAGTTTCGCCTAGATCTACCCAATCTGAATCGGATCCTATGGTTAAAATACCACTTGTTTTGATATTAATTTCTTTTATTGTTTTTCCAGCCCCATTTATACCTTCTTGGATAGGATATAGTTGGAGTATATTCGGACTTATTTTTAATTCTATATTTTCTTTAGAATCTAAACTCCAAATTCCATCTTTATAGTTAAAAAAATCAGATAAATTTCCAGAATTTACCTCTTGGGCTAAAGCAGTGCTACTTAATAAAGCACTAATACTAACTCCCATTAAAACTTTACTTGTGTGATAAGAAAGTTTCATTTGATTACTCCTTAATAAATTTAACTTTGAAAAAAGCATTATACCCCCCCCCATAAATTTAAGTTTAAAGTAAATGAAAATCTGTAAAAAACAAATAGCAACTAGTAAGAATTTTTACTTTAGCTTGTTAAAATAAGCAATAATTTTTAAAACAAAGGTAAATTATGAAAATTTCTGTGCTTATTTTGGCTGCTGGACTTGGCACGCGTATGAAATCACAAAATCCAAAAGTACTTCAAAAAATTTGCTCAAAAGCAATGATTTTACATATTTTAAAACAAGCATATAAAATTAGTGATGATGTATGTGTGGTGCTTTCTCATCAAAAAGAAAAGGTTGAACAAGTTGTTTTAGAGCATTTTCCAAATACACGTTTTTTAGAACAAGACTTGCAAAATTTTCCAGGTACTGCAGGGGCTTTAAGGGGTTATGAGAGTAAGCATGAAAAAGTTTTGATTTTATGTGGCGATATGCCTTTGGTTAAAGCAGATGATTTAGAAAAAATAGCTTTAAATGAGAGTGATTTTAATGTGGCAGTTTTTGAGGCAAAAGATCCAAAAAGTTATGGAAGAATAGTATTAAAAGAAAATAAAATTCAAAAAATAGTAGAAACAAAAGATGCAAGCAAAGAAGAACTTGCTATAAACACCTGCAATAGCGGTGTTTATGCTATAAAAGCACAAATTTTAAAAGAAGTATTGCCTTTGATAAAAAATGATAATAAGGCTAAAGAGTATTATTTAACCGATGCGGTTTATTTAGCAAAAGAAAAGGGCTATGAAATCGATGCGGTGTTTGTAAATGAGCAAGATTTTATGGGGGTAAATGATAAAGTAGAGCTTTGCCTAGCTCAAGATCTTATGCAAGAAGCGATTAAAAAAGAATGGATGAAGCAAGGAGTGATTTTTCATATGCCTGCGACGACTTTTATTTCAGATGAAGTTGAGTTTGTAGGCGAGTGTGAAGTGTATGAAAATGTGCGCATAGAAGGAAAATCAAAAATCATTAATTCTATCATTAAAAGTTCAAGTGTGATTGAAGATAGTATAGTAGAAAATAGTGATGTAGGTCCTTTAGCGCATTTGCGTCCAAAATGTCAGCTTAAAAATACCCATATAGGAAATTTCGTAGAATGTAAAAATGCTTTATTGAATGGAGTTAAAGCAGGGCATTTGAGTTATTTAGGAGATTGTGAGATAGATGAGGGAACTAATATAGGTTGTGGTACTATCACTTGTAATTATGATGGGGTTAAAAAACATAAAACTAAAATAGGTAAAAATGTTTTTGTGGGTTCAGATACACAATTTATCGCTCCAGTAGAGATAAAAGATGAGGTAATCATCGCAGCAGGAAGCACTGTGTGTAAGGATGTAGAAAAAGGTTCTTTACATATTAATAGAGCAAAAGTGCAAATCATAGAAGATTTTTACTATAAAAAACTAGGTAAAAAATGAAAACAATCTTACTAGCAGTAAGTGGAAGCATAGCCTTTTATAAAGCTTATGAGTTGATTTCTTTATTAAAAAAAGAAGGTTTTAGGGTTAAAGTTTTGCTAAGTCAGGGAGTTTTAAAATTTGGAACTAAGCTTAGCTTTGAAGCTTTAGCAGATGAAATTTTATGTGAAGATAATGAAAGTTGGCAAAATACTAATAATCATATAGCCTTTAGCAAGACTTGTGATTGTGTGCTTTTTGCGCCTGCTAGTATAAATTCTATTAATAAGCTAAATTATGGTATAGCAGATAATTTATTCATTCAAACTTTAATAGCAGTAGATAAAAATAAACCATTTTTAATCGCACCCGCTGCAAATACAAACATGTATTTACATTTTAGTACTCAAAATTCTTTAAAAAATTTAAAAGAACAAGGTTATATTATCATTGATCCTATAGTTAAAACTCTAGCTTGCAAAGATGAGGGTTTGGGGGCTTTGGCTGAGCTTGATAGCATTATAAATGCTTTAAAAAAAAGTCTAATGCAAGAAGATTTTTTTAAAGATAAAAGTTTTGTTATAAGTGGCGGTGGAACTAAAGAAAAAATTGATAATGTAAGATGTATTAGTAATTTTTCAAGTGGAAAAATGGCAAAGGCGGTTGCTGATGCTTTATATTTTTTAGGTGCTAAGGTGGTGCTAGTTAGCTCAGTAGAGTTTAAAACACCTTATAAATTAGAAAAATTTAAATCTTCTTTAGAACTAAAAGAAAAATTGCAAAAATACAAAGATTTTGATGCTTTAATTATGGCTGCTGCTGTGAGTGATTTTACTCTTGAGGCTTATAAGGGTAAGATTAAGAAAAATGAGCATTTAAACGGACTTGATTTAAAATTAAAACTGAATGAAGACATCTTAAAAAATTTAGATTTTAAAGGCAAAAAAATAGGCTTTAAAATGGAATTTGACGCGCAAAATGCTTTAGAAAATGCTAAAAAATCTTTAGTTAGTAAAAATTTAGATATGGTGTGTTTAAATGTCTTAAATGAGCAAATGAACTTTGGAAGTGATGAAAATAGCATTTGTTTTATCACTAAAGATGGTATCTCTCAAAGTTCTAAACAAAGCAAAGAAAAACTTGGTTTTATTTTAGCGCAAGAATTAAGGAAACTTTGGTGAATATTATCAATTCAACCTTACCTGTAAGAATGCAAATTTTAGAAAAACGCGCATATAATCGCTATGTATTGCTTTTAAACACTAAAAAGCTTGAAACAAAAAGTATGATAGAGCTTGAAGTAGGGGAGGAATATTTAGCTGAAGTTTATGAAGATAAAGGCGTGATTTCTTTTAAAAATCTTTTGAAAAAGCCTAAAATTAGACTTTTTGAAGAAGGAGCCGAACTTATAGAAAAGCTTTTGCAAGAAGGTGATGAAAAAGCTTGGTATAAAAAATTCATTATCCAAAGACTTATGGAAAGCAAAAGCGCATATGAGTTTGAAATTTATAAGGAAATGTTTTTTGCATTTTTTGAAGGAATTTATCATATACCTTTTGTTTATGAGGGAAATAGGGCTTTGTTTGAAGCTAAGAAAAATGGAAATATTTTAGAAGTGTATTTGTATTTTGAAATTTTTGGTGCTTTAAAAATTATAATTGATAATGGTAAAATCACACGCATACAAACACCTTTTGCCAAAGTAGCGCATTTTTTAAATGAGTATTTTAAATTTGAAGTAGTTAATACGCTTAATCCTATGTTTGTTTTTAAAAGATTGATGGATATAAAGGGATAGAATGAATGAGTTAAAACATCTTGCTGTAGTAATGGATGGCAATAGAAGATGGGCTAGAAAAAATGGACTTTTAGAAAAAATTGGCTATAGTCAAGGTGCTAAGGTTGTTGAAAAAATCATAGAAGTATGTATAGATGAAAAAATTCAAAATTTAACCCTTTATGCTTTTAGTACAGAAAATTGGCAAAGACCAAAAGAAGAAGTGGAGTTTCTTTTTAAACTATTAAATAAATATCTTGATGAGTCTTTAAATAAATTTGTAGCCAATGAAGTGCGTTTTAAAGCCATAGGAAATTTAAATCTTTTAGATGAATTAACCTTAAAAAAAATACAAAATTTTCAAGAACAAACTAAAAATTACACAAAATTATGCGTAAATTTAGCTATTTCTTACGGAGGTAAGGATGAAATAGTTAGAGCGGTTAAAAAGGTGATTGAAAAAAATCTTGAAATTAACGAAGCAAATATACAAGCAAATCTTGACTTAAGCGAGGATGTGGATTTGTTTTTAAGGGTAGGGAGTGCTAAAAGAATTTCAAATTTTTTATTATGGCAATCAAGTTATGCAGAAATTTATTTTAGTCAAACCTTATTTCCTGCACTTACTAAAAAAGAAATCGCAAATATTATTACTGAGTTTAAAAAACGCAAAAGAACCTTTGGTAAATGATATTTTTCTTTTTATTACTAGGGCTTTGTATGGGTTCTTTTGTCAATGCTTTGATTTTAAGGACGATTAATAAAGAAAGTATAATAAGTCCAAGATCAAAATGTCCTAAGTGTCTTAAAACTTTGAAATTTTATCATCTTTTTCCTTTGTTATCTTTTGTATTTTTAAAAGGCAAATGTGCTTTTTGCAAAGAAAGAATTTCTTTGATTTATCCTTTTAATGAATTTATTTGTGCGTGTTTGTTTGTCTTTGCTTTTTATTTAATCGAAGATCTTTTTCAAATTTTAATTTTTGCTTGTATGCTAGCTATATTATTAGCGCTTTCTTGGATGGATTATTATTTAAAAGCAGTGAGTGAGCTTTGGCTTTGGATTTTATTTATTTTAGCTTTTTGTTTTGATTTTTTACAAAATGGCTTAAATTTAGAGGATTTTCAAGATAGCTTTTTATTTAGAGTGTGTTTTGGGACGGGGTTAATTTTCATACTAAAAAGTGTGATTAATTTTATTAAAAATTTTAAAAAAAGAGATGAAATTTTAGAAAGTTTAGGGGAAGGTGATGTTATAATAATAGCTTTGATTTTTGGAATTTTTGGCTATGAAAAAGGCTTTTTGATTTTATTTATTGCAAGTTTTTTAAGTCTTTTGATGTTTATAAAAATAGCCAAGAAAGATTATCAAATGCCTATGATTCCTTTTTTATTTTGCGGAATTTTGATTAATCTAAGTGTAGAAAGTATATTATGAAACTAGTTTATAAGTATTTGCTTAATCAGTTTTTAAGCACAATGTTGTCTTTATTTTTCACCTTATTTATTATTGTTTCGATTATATTTTTTATACAACTTGCTAAAATTACTGCTTATATTGAAATTACTTTTTTTGAATTAATCAAATTATATATTTTTCTTTTACCAAAGATATTGATTTTTACTTTACCCATATCTTTTTTCATAGCTTTGACTTTGGCCTTTTATAGGCTTTCTAGGGAAAATGAAAGCACGGTGTTGTTTGCTTTGAGTATAGCTCCAAGCATGATAGCAAGTTTTTTTGCAAAAATTGCAGCTTTGGTAAGTGCTTTTATGCTTGTGGTGGTTTTGGTTTTTATACCTATATCTTTTGAACTTTTTGATAATTTTGTAGATTATAAAAAAATTAGCGCTAAAGTAAGCATAAAAACAGGAGAATTTGGACAAAGATATGGGGAATGGCTTGTTTTTATTGATGCTAAAAATTCTGATGAAACTTATAAAAATATCATAATGTATCATCCAAAGAAAAATCTACAAGATAAAGAACAAGTGATTTTAGCCAAAGAAGGAAAGTTAGAAACAAATGATGGGGTTATTACTTTTAAGCTAGATGAGGGAAAGGCTTATGAGATTAAAGAAGAAGATTGGCATATTTCTAGTTTTAAAAATTTATTAATTAAAAGCAAGCTTTCTTCTAAAGAATTAAATACTCAAAGTTTTTATGGGTATTGGTCTGATGTAACAAGCAATAAAGAAAAAGCAAAAGAATTTGTTATTTATATTCTTATAGCTTTATTTCCTTTAGCTAGCGTGCTTTTTGCACTCTCTTTTGGTATAGTAACTTATCGTTATGAAAAAGGTTTTGCTTATTTTGGAATTTTTGTGATTATTTTTGCTTATTTTACGCTTTTGATTAGTTTTTATAATCCTCCTTTTGTAGCTATTGCTGTGATTTTTTCAAGCTTTTTAATTACTTCTTTGTTTTATTTTAAAGCAAAAATTGCAAGTAAGTATTAATGCTTTTAAAATTAACTTTTTCTTATGATGGTTCTAAATTTCAAGGTTCAGCTACCCAGCCACATAAGTTTAGTGTCCAAGATACCTTAGCACAGGCCTTGTCGCATTTGGGTATTTATGAAAAGCCTTTATTTGCTTCAAGAACTGATAAAGGTGTGCATGCATTTAATGCAGTCGCTTGTGTAAAAGCGGGAGAACATTTTAAAGATTTTGTATATTTAAAAAATAAAATCAATCATTTTGCACACCCATTTATACATATAAAGCATATCCAAAGAGTGCAAGAAAATTTTCAAGTGCGTTTTGATGTGCAAAAAAGAGCATATCGCTATATTATAAGCCATGAAAAATATAATCCTTTTTTAGCCTCTTATGTGCATTTTTATCCAAAAATAAATATTAAATTAGCCAAGAAAATTGCTTTTTTATTTGAAGGAGAGCATGATTTTAAACTCTTTCAAAAAGAAGGCTCTGATAATAAAACAAGCATAAGAAAAATGTATAAAACTAGAGTCTATGCTTATAAAAATTACACTGTGTTTTATTTTGAAGCAAATGGTTTTTTAAGATCGCAAATTAGAATGATGATGGCAAGTATTTTAAAGGTATTAGAAGGAAAAATGAGCCAAAATGAGCTTTTAGAACAAATCAACGCTAAAAAAGCTCATTGTAGATTTTTAGTTCCTGCTAGTGGTTTGTATTTGAGTAAGATTTCTTATTATAATAATGCATGATTTTTTTATGTATAAAAAATGAAAAAAGAATGATTAAAGTCCCCATGCAAAAAGGTAGCAGCTCTACATCTACTCCAAAAATACTCATGTTGATAAAAATACTTATAGGTATAATGGCATTATTCATCAAGGCTAAAACTCCACTATCTACTTCAGTAGAGCCTTTATTCCATAAAAAATATCCAAGTCCTGAAGCAATAGTCCCAAGATAAATCAAAGCTATCCAAGAGCTTAAATTGGATGGTAAATTATTATAATCTCCAAAAAATAAAAAAGCAGGTAAGGTTATACTGGTTGCGCCTAAATAAAAATAAGCAAAGGCTTCTTTTTGACTTAAGTTTGTATTTTTTTCTAATAAAATTTTATAAAAACTTTGTCCAGCTCCAAATACTAAATTAGCCCCCTGAATAAGTAAAAAGCCATATAAAAAATTAGAGTTAATATTATCAAATTTAACTACAAAAGCACCCATAATGCATATAAAAATACTTATGAAATATAAATATCTAAGATTTTTTGAAAAAAGCCCATAAAAAAGCACAACGTAAAAAGGTGTAAAAATCGTAAAAAGCGCTACTTCACTTACACTTAAATATAAAAAAGAATGATAATAAAATAAATTCATCACGCCAAGTTGCAAAGCTCCAATGCCTATGAGTTTTAGTTTTAAATGCAAATTTAGCTTAAAATTTAAAAAAGGTAAAAATACCAATAAAGATAAAAAAACTTTTGCAAATGCTGCAAAAAAACTATCCATTTCTAAGGTAATAAAATGCCCAATTAATGGAAAAGAAAAAGCCCAAATAAAACTTGCTAGCAATAAGCTTGGCATTTTAAAGTACGCCTTCTAATTTAAGTAAAGTTTCTTTGATAAATAAACCACCATTGTATCCACCTAAGTGATTTTTAGCTACTACTCTATGGCAAGGTATAAAAATTGCAAGTTTATTTTTAGAATTTGCATTGCCTACTGCTCTAAAAGCTTTTGGATGATTGATAAAAGAAGCAATTTCTTGATAAGTTTTAGTTTGTCCATAAGGAATTTTTATCAAAGCTTTATATACCTTTTGTTCAAATTCGCTTCCCTGAAGAGCTAGGGGAGTGCTAAAAGTAAAAAGCTTTTTGTTAAAATAAAGGTCTAGTTCTTCTAAGGCTTGTTTTAAAACAGGGTGTTTATCTTTGGTAAAATCAGGCTTATATATAGCAAAATCAACATTAATAAGCTTATCTTTATCACTTTGTAAAAGAATATAAGCAAAACTAGCTTTATAAAAACTTTGATACATATTTTTCCTTATTTAAAAGCAAGCATTGTATGAATTTTAAATTAATTAATTGTTATTAAAGCAAAAATTTAGTTAAAATAGTGATTTAATTTATATTCAAGGAAAATATTTGAAGATTTTATTATTTAGTTTGATTATAAGTTTAAATGCTTTAGCTTTGGATTATACTTGTGAGTATGTTAAGGAAAATAAGGCTGATTTTTTTAAAGAGTTTGAGCCAAAAAATACACAAGATTTTTCTCAAGTGGATTTAAATTGCGCTTTTTCTTTAAAAAATCATCAAATCACAAAAAGATTATATGAACTTGCTAATGAAATTAGAGGAAGCAATAGTGCTTGTATGGGTGGAGAATACTTTAGTGATTTGAGAAAATTTGATTTTAAATTATTAGAAATTGCACTTGATCCACAAGGCTATCAAAAGACTTTACAAGATCCTATAATACTTGAAGAAAAATTTGCAAAATTAAAAGCGTATTTTAGATATTGGGCTTATCAAAGCATTGGAAATTTTAAACTTTTTAAGGAATTTTGGAAAGAATATAATAATGCGATTAACCCTCTAACAAGATATTTTCAAAAGGAATTTAATTTAGATAAAGCAAGTGCAATTTATTTTGCTAGTAATGCTTTGAATGAATTTTTAAACTGGGCAGTTGGCGAGACTAAAATCTTTAAAGATATTTCAGATTTTGAAAAATTTGTAGCTAATAAAAATAATTCTTTGGAGCAGATTAAAGAGTATATTTATACTAAAAAAATTAGTAATTTAGAATTAAACAATGGTTTTAAATCAGCCTTGTTAAATAATAGAGAAAGTGAGATTATAAGAGAATTTATTAAATTGGGTGTAAAAATAAATGAAGGTTATGAGTCTGCTTTATTTTTTGCACTAGATAATGCAGAAAATGTTAAGCTTTTGCTTGAAAATGAAGCGGTGGTTGATTATAAAAATTCTTTTGGAAAAACACCTTTGTTTTATGCTGTTGAATATAACAACTATAAGATTGCCAAGCTTTTGCTTGAAAATGGTGCAAATGTAAATCAAAAATACATTAATGATAATGAAAAACTTTCTATTGCCAGTATGGGAAGCAATACGCCATATTTTATTACCTTATGTGCACTTGAGCATACTTCTAAAAATATCTTTATGCATGGGGCAAATTATGCTGATGTAAAAATGCTTAAGTTGCTTATAGATTATAAAGCTAACTATAAAGAAATAGATGATTTGGGATTTAATGCTCTTGATTTTGCTACCATTGCAAAAAAAGAAGAAAATATTAAATTTTTAAAAAAACTTGGTTTAAAAGAAAATGAAAATTTGATGTTGTATGAAGAGGCTCAACCATGAAAATTGCTTTAATAACAGGGGTAAGTTCAGGTTTTGGACTAGAGAGTTTAAAAGCTTTAATAGAACTTGATTATAAGGTTATAGCCATAGCAAGACGTAAAGAAAGGTTAGAAAAACTACAAGAGCTTTATGGGGATAAAATTTATCCTATCGTGCTTGATGTTAGAAATAAACAAGCAGTTTTTACAGCAATTGAAAATTTACCTCAAGATTTACAAAATATTTCTTTACTTGTTAATAATGCAGGTCTTGCTTTGGGTTTAAATGAGTTTGATTCTTTGGATATTGAAGATATTGAAGCCATGGTAGACACTAATATCAAAGGCTTTTTATATATAGCAAGAGCTACTTTACCTTTACTTAGAAAGGCAAAAAATGCTCATGTGGTTAATCTTGGTTCAATTGCGGCAAATGTGCCTTATTATGGAGGTAATGTTTATTGTGGTACGAAAGCTTTTGTGGCACAATTTTCCAAAGCTTTAAGAACGGATTTGCGCGGAAGTAATATAAAGGTAACAAATATAGCTCCAGGGCTTTGTAAAACTGAATTTAGTGAAGTGAGATTTAAAGGTGATATTAAAAAGGCTGATGAGGTTTATGAAAATACTAAATATATTAAAGCTGAAGATATAGCAAAAATTATTACTTTTATTATTAGCTTGCCTGAGCATATTAATATTAACGAAATTGAACTTATGCCTGTGACTCAAACATGGGCAGGAACTTTTAGCGAGAAAATATAAAAACTTAAGGAAAAATATGAAAATTTTTTATTTATTATTAGCTCCTTTATTGTTATTTGCTGATGCACAAGCAAATGCAGAACTTTTCGGAGTTTGGACGCTTTTACCACCAGTGATAGCTATTATTTTAGCTTTTATCACTAAAGATGTAGTGCTTTCGTTGTTTATTGGTGCATTAAGTGGTACTTTTATGCTAGGACTTATTGAAAATAGTATTTATCATGCTATTATTGCTTCTTTTACGGGCTTTATTTCTAAAGTGGTAAATGCTATGGCAAGTCCGGGTAATGCAGGAATTTTATTACAAGTTTTAACTATAGGTGGGGTTGTAGCTCTTATTACTAAAACAGGTGGTACTAAAGCTGTGGCTGTTTGGCTTTCTACTAAAGCTAAGCAGGCAAAAAGCTCACAATTTGCTACTTGGTGTATGGGGATTTTTATTTTCTTTGATGATTATGCTAATTCATTAATCGTAGGTCCTATCATGCGCCCGGTAACAGATAAATTTAGAGTAAGTCGTGAAAAACTTGCTTTTATTATGGATGCAACCGCAGCGCCAATTACTGGTCTTGCTATCATTTCTACTTGGATAGGACTTGAAATTTCTTTAATTCGTAGCGGATATGATTTAATCGATAATGCAACTTTTGCGCATTTAGGTATTGTAAAAGAAGAAATCAATGCTTTTGAAATCTTTGTACAAACCTTACCTTATAGATTTTATAATCTTTTTATGCTGATTTTTGTTGTTTTAACTATTTATACAGGTAGAGAATTTGGACCTATGTTAAAAGCTGAGCTTAGAGCTAGAGCGGGTAAATTTTCTCATGGTCATGAGCAAATTGATAATATAGAAGATAAGGTTTTAGAGCCAAAAGAGCATGTGAAATTACAAGCTTCTAATGCTATTATACCTTTAGCTGTTTTGATTGTATTTTCATTTATAGGTTTTTATTTTAGTGGTTATAATGCTCTAGATGATGCGAGTATTAAAGCACAAATTGATGCAGCACCGCTTAGTTTATTTGCTTTTAGAGAAACTTTTGGCGCAGCTGATGCTTCGGTTGTATTATTTCAAGCAGCACTTTTAGCTACCATAGTAGCTATTATTTTGGGAATGTATAGAAAAATATTTACTTTAAAAGAAGCTATTGCGGTTTGGACTCATGGTTGGAGAACTATGATTATGACTGTGATTATTTTACTTTGCGCATGGTCATTAGCTTCTGTGATTAAGGATTTAGGAACTTCTAAATATTTAATTGATTTATTTTCAGATAAAACACCTATTTACTTGCTTCCTACGGCAATTTTTATTTTTGCTTCTATTATTTCTTTTTCAACAGGAACTAGTTATGGAACTATGGGTATTTTAATGCCTTTAGCTATTCCTTTAGCTATGGCTGTTGGTGTTCATAATGAATTAAGTGGGGCAGAGTTGCACCAATATATGATTATTAATATTTCAGGGGTTTTAACAGGAGCTATTTTTGGAGATCATTGCTCGCCAATTTCTGATACAACTATACTTTCATCTATGGGAAGTAAGTGTGATCTTTTAGCTCATGTTAGCACGCAAATGCCTTATGCTTTGAGTGTTTGTGCTATTAGTATACTTTGTGGTTATTTACCAGTAGCACTAGGACTTAATGTATGGCTAGGGCTTGTTTTTGGAATCTTAGCTATGATAGCTTTACTTTTTGTAGTTGGCAAAAAGGTAGATGCATAGATGCATTTTGAAGAAAAAATTGCTTTAAATAAAGCATTGTTTTCTTCTTTATATGATAAAGAAATTCAGTGCTTTAAATCACCTTTAAAAGCTTATAGAGCAAGGGCGGAATTTTCTATATATCATCATGAAAATGGGGAAATTTCTTATGCAATGTTTGAAAACAAGAAAAAAATTCCTATTGAGAAATTTGATATAGCAGATGAAAAAATTCAAGACTGTATGCCTATTTTATTAAATAATCTAAATGAAAATTTAAAACATAAGCTTTTTGGAGTAGAATTTTTAGCTACAAAATTAGATTTAAGTATAACTTTACTTTTCCATAAAAATATAGAGCTAATTGTACAAGATTTACAAGAATTAGCAGAAAAATTAAATCTCAAACTCATAGCAAGAAGCAGGGGTAAAAAACTTATATTTAATGGGGAGAATTTAAGACAAGCTTTAAAAATCAATACAAATGAATTTTTATATGAGTTTAATAATGATTGTTTTATCCAGCCTAATACTTTTATCAATGAAAAGATGATCGAATGGGTTGTATCTTGCATTGGAAGTGATTTTAAACAAGATTTATTAGAGCTTTATTGTGGTTATGGAAATTTTACCATAGCTTTAGCAAGAAATTTTAACAAAGTTTTAGCAACTGAAATTTCTAAAAAAAATATCGAATTTGCTTTAAAAAATTGTGTTTTAAATTCTATTGAAAATATAACTTTTACAAGACTTTCTAGTGAAGAGTTAAGTCAAGCTTTGAAAAAAGAAAGAGAATTTAACCGCTTAAAAAACATAGACTTAGATAGCTTTAAAATATCTCATGTCTTGGTTGATCCTCCAAGAGCAGGGCTTGATTTAAGCGTGATTGAACTTATTAAAAATTATGAAAATATCATTTATATTTCGTGCAATCCTATCACTTTAAAAGAAAATCTTGAAATCTTATGTCAAAGTCATGAAATTTTAAATTTAGCCTTTTTTGATCAATTTGCTAATACTCCTCATCTTGAATGTGGGGTGCATTTAAGAATAAAAGCTTAGTATAAGTTAGAATTTATACAAACTTTGTTATTATAAAAATAGTTGATTTAATCAATTAATTTTTATAAAGGATTTCTTATTTTATTTCAAAAAATTACTTATACAAATAGAAAAATACTCTATCAAGTCAATGAAATTTTAAAACCCTTTGGACTAAAATCAAGTGATTGGAGGGTTTTTGTATATTTAAATCAGCATGGTTGTAGCACTTTAGCTCCAATATGTGAGTTTTATCAGATGGATAAAGCTATACTTTCTAGAGTTGTTTCTAAATTAGCAAAACTTGAATATATAGAGTTTTTAAAAGCAGATGATAAAAGAGAAAAAATCATTACTTTAAGCGCTAAAGGTAAAGAAATTTTTTTAGATGCAAATGCCTATATAAGAAAATATGAAAGAAAGATTTTAGATATCTTAGATGTAAAAGATCAAGAAAGACTTTTAAAATTACTTGATTATATCAATGAGAAAATTTAAAAGGTTTTTTCATGGGATTAAGTAAAAAATATAATTTATTTAATATAAATTTTTTCTGTATTTTTGGGATAAATTTTGCTATTTGTCTTGTTTTTTATATGAGTACTATTTCTAGTACAGATTATGTTTTAGGTGTTTTAAACCTTCAAACTAGCACTGCAGGTCTTATTATGGGAGCTTTTGTTATAGGCGCTTTGCTATCTAGACTTTATTTTGGTTCTATAATTGATGATGTTAATATAAAAAAGGTTATAGTGTTTTCGCTTTTGTTTTATCTTTTTATTAATTTGCTATATTTGAAATTTTATAATGTATATTTTTTAATTTTAATACGCTTTTTAGCAGGGATTTGTTATGGAATTTGTTCTTGTGCTTGTGGGGCAGCTATTGCTAGGATAATACCTAGCAATAAAAGAGGAGTTGGTATAGGATATTATGCTACAAGCGTTGTTTTAACTTCAGCTTTAGGTCCTTTTTTGGCTATAAAACTTGACTCTATCAATCAATTTTGGCTTAGTTTTTTAATAGCTTGTTTGAGTATTGTCTTTGCATTGGTTTTGTCTATTTTTTTAAAAGTAAGAAGATTTAAAAAACATCATCATATAAAAAGAAAATTCAGTATTTATAATTATTTTGAAAAATCAGTTTTAAATTTAGCCTTGGTAACCTTTTTGCTTGCATGTCCTTTTGGTGCTATTATAGCTTATATGAGTGCTTATACCCAAAGTTTAAATTTAGCTTTTGCTGGATCTATGTTTTTTGTGGTATATGCTGGATTTTCTATGGTTTTTAGACCACTTGCTGGTAAAGTATTTGATAAATATGGTGCTAATATTGTGATGATTTTTTCCTTTTTGAGTTTTATAGTATGTTTGCTTTTACTTGCTTTTGCATTAAATTTTTATATGATTATTTTAGCTGGAGTTTTTTGTGCGTTAGGTTATGCTAATGCTACTTCAAGTGCTCAAGCTTTAGCTATAAAACTTGCACCTAAAGAAAAAATGGGTTTGGCTAATTCTACATTTTTTATAGCCTTAGATTTTGGTATAGGAGTAAGTCCTTATTTGCTAGGCATTATAGAGCCAAGTATAGGTTTTGCTAATGTTTATGCTTTTTGTGCTTTATTGGTTGCAATGGCTTTGATTTTGTATTGTTTGTTGGTTGTAAAAAAAGCTTCTTGTTAATTTGATTTTAGATACAATGCTTTAAAAAGGAAAAAGCATTGTGTGATAGTTATAAAATACTAAGTACTATGAAAAATATAGCCATCATAGGACTTAGCCCTAATCAAGATAAACCTTCTCATTTTGTAAGCAAATATTTACAAGATTTAGGTTATAAAATTTATCCCATCTACCCTAAAGAAGATTTTATTTTAAATGAAAGAGTTTATAGAAACTTAAAAGAAATCCCTTTTGAAATTGATACGGTTGTAATGTTTAGAAAAGCAAGTTTTGCAAATGAAATTTTTGAAGATCTTTTGAGTAAAAAGATTAAAAATTTTTGGATGCAACTTGGCATTGCCAATGAAGAAATAATGCAAAAATGTAAAAAATATGGTATAAATTGCGTTCAAGATCGTTGCATTAAAATAGAACTACAAAAAGGATAATCATGGTTGAATTAAATAAAATTTATCAAGCAAAACAAAAAATCGCAGATTTTGTATTAAAAACCCCTTTTGTGCACTCTTCTTTTTTGAGTGAGTTTTTAGAAACTGATGTTTTTTTAAAATGTGAAAATTTGCAAAAAACAGGTGCTTATAAAATCAGAGGAGCTTATAATACAATAGCTAATTTAACTAAAGAACAAAAACAAGCAGGTGTAATAGCTGCAAGTGCAGGAAATCACGCACAAGGAGTAGCAATTAGTGCTAAAAAATTTGGCATAGAAGCTGTGATTGTTATGCCTGAAGCTACGCCTTTATTAAAAGTAAGTGCGACTAAAAATTTAGGCGCAAAAGTGATTTTAAAAGGAGATAATTTTGATGAGGCTTATGCTTATGCACTAAATTATGCCAAAGAACATCATTTAAATTTCATTCATCCTTTTGAGAATGAAAGTATTATAGCAGGGCAGGGTACTTTAATGCTTGAAATGCTTGATGAAATAAGTGATTTAGATATGATTTTGGCTCCAGTTGGTGGGGGAGGTTTGATTAGTGGTGTAGCAAGTGCTGCTAAGCAAATTAATCCTGCTATAAAAGTTATCGGAGTGAGTGCTAAGGGAGCTCCTGCGATGTATGAGAGTTTTAAAAGTAAAAAAATGATTAATTCAAAAGCTGTTAGAACCATAGCTGATGGTATAGCAGTGCGTGATGTGAATAAAATTAATTTTGATATTATTCTTGAATGTGTTGATGATTTTATTCAAGTTGATGATGAAGAAATAGCTAATGCGGTATTGTATTTACTTGAAAAACACAAAATAACAGTTGAAGGAGCAGGAGCATCAGCAGTAGCTGCGCTTTTGCATAAAAAAATAGATTTAAAAAATCATAAGAAAATCGGTGTGGTTTTAAGTGGTGGAAATATTGATGTACAAATGTTAAATATTATTATAGAAAAAGGCTTATTTAAAGCTTTTAGAAAAATGCTTATTAATGTTACTTTAGTTGATAAACCAGGGGCTTTAAGTGCTTTAAGTGATGCGATTAAGGAAGCTCAGGCTAATATAGTTAAAATTGATTATGATAGATTTTCAACTAAGCTTGAATATGGTGATGCAATGATTTCAATTACCTTAGAAACTAAGGGAAAAGAACATCAAGAATTAGTTAGAAAGATACTTTATGATAAAGGTTTTAATTTTAATGAAATTTTATGATATATTAAATATAATATTTTTTAAATAAAACCAAAAAAGGGTAAAAATGTCACAAGAGAAAATTTTAGAACCAGATACACTAATAACTTCTAAAACAGATTTAAAAGGAGATATCATTTATGCTAATGATGATTTTTTAAAATATGCTGGTTATAAAATGAATGAAATTTTGTATAAACCACACAATATTGTGCGTCATCCTGATATGCCAAAAACGGTTTTTAAATGTTTGTGGGATTATATACAAGATGGAAAAGAAATTTTTGCCTTTGTAAAAAATAAAACCAAACAAAATGATTATTATTGGGTTTTTACTAATGTTACAGCCTCATTTGATAATCAAGGAAATATTATAAATTATTATTCAGTAAGAAGAAAACCTAAAAGAGAGGCCATACCGGTTATAGAGCAAGTTTACAAGGTTTTACTAGAAGCTGAAAAAACTGGAGGTATAAAAGCCGGAGTGAATGAACTTATGAAGATAGTTAATTCTTATGGTATGAGTTATAACCAGTTAATTTTAGAGCTTCAAAAATAATTTTATAAAAATATTTAAAAAATGTTTTTATAAAAAAAGGTATAATCAGTCTGATTAATTTAAATTTAAGGAATTTATCTATGTCTTTGGAAAAAGTTCTAACTCCAGATGTTTTAATAACATCAAAAACTAATTTAAAAGGTGAAATTATTTATGCCAATGAGGATTTTTTAAAATACTCTGATTATAAAATTGATGAAATTTTATATAAACCTCATAGTATTATGCGTCATCCTGATATGCCAAGAACTGTTTTTAAATATTTATGGGATAATATTCAAATGAAAAGAGAGGTTTTTGCTTTTGTAAAAAACAAAACAAAATTTAATGATTATTATTGGGTTTTTGCAAACATAACTGCTTCTTGTGATTCTAATGAAAATATTTTAAATTATTATTCAGTAAGAAGAAAGCCTAAAGCAGAAGCTGTTAAAACAATAGAGGAAATTTATAAAGTTCTTATAAGAAAAGAAAAGGAAGGTGGTATAAAAGCAGGACTTGAAGAACTAAATGCTGTAGTAAAATCTTATGGGATGAGCTACAATGAATTAATAATGCAAATTCAAAAATAAAAGGATGTTGATGAAAAATATAGTATTAGTTGGTATTGGTCTAGGTATTTTATCTTGTGCAAATTCTATATATTTTATGGATTTTATTTCTTTTGGGTTTTCTTTGGCTTTGTTATTATTGTTTGCTTTTGCTTTTGTTGTTTTAAAAAAAGAAGATCAATTTAGTGATAAAATCTTAGATCTTAGTAGAGAATTAAAAAATGGTAATTTTGATTCAAGAATTGTATACATTAAATGTAGCAATAAAAAACTTAAAGAAATTGCGGATAATCTTAATAATACTATAGATGGCTTAGAAGCTTATTTGAGAGAAATTAATACCTCTATTGCTTGTTCTCAAAAGGGTGAGTATTTTAGAAGAGCTATTCCTGAAGGTTTAAAAGGAATTTTTGTTCATAATATTAACTTTATCAATAAAGCTTTAGATGATATAGAAAAAACAGGAAAATCTGTTTTTAAAAATGCTTTATCAAGAGAATTGATGGATTTGAGTTTAAATAGTCAAAATAAAAATTTAAATGACTTATCTTCTGCTTTAAATGGTATTATTAAGTTGATGAGGGAAGTTTTTGGTGATATTAAAATAATATCAGATACTGCTCAAAAGAATGGTTTAGAAGTGGGCAATTTGCAAGATTCGATTTCTTCTATGATGCAAGTGGCCGATGAGAGTAAAAATGCTGTTGATACTTTTGCCTCAAATGCTCAGAGTATTAATGCAATTGTAGAAGTTATTAGAGATATAGCAGATCAAACTAATCTTCTTGCGCTAAATGCGGCTATTGAAGCTGCTCGTGCGGGTGAACATGGAAGGGGTTTTGCTGTGGTTGCAGATGAGGTAAGACAACTTGCTGAAAAAACACAAAAAGCAACTGGCGAGATTACCTTGGCAATTCAAGTAATGAATCAAGAAATTGGCTCAATACAAGAAAATAGTGAAAAGGTATTTGATATCGCAAATTCTTCTAATAGCAAAATCGCTGATTTTAGTGAAGCATTTAGAGAATTAGAGGATAAAAGTTCTCATTTAGGAAAAGAATTTGTTAATTTTGCTTCTGATTTGACTTTATCGGCTATGAAAATAGATCATATTTTATATAAATCAGATGTTTATCTAACTCTTAATGGTTCTCAGCAAAATCTACAAAATCTTGATCCAATCTCTAGTCTATGTAAAGATGAAGATGCAAAAAGTATTTTCTGTCCTTTAATCTCTCAAAATGAAATGGATTCCAAGAGTGAAAAAATACAATACTCTGCAAATAAAGCTATAGAAATAGCTAAAAAAGAAAATATTTCAAAAGAAGATTATGATTCAATTATTAGTGACATAAGAGAGTTGGAAAAAGATAGTAAATTAATTATGGATAAACTAGAAGCTTAATAAGCTTCTAGTTTTTACACAAGAGCTATTTTTAATACTTCATTTAAAGTTTTTACCCCAATTATTTTCATATTTTTTATTACTTCCTCTGGGATATCTTTTAAATCTCTTTCGTAGTTTTTATGTGGAATAATAGCCGTTTTAATATCAGCTTTATAAGCAGCAATTAATTTTTCTTTTAAACCACCTATTGGTAAAACATTACCCATTAGGTCAATCTCTCCTGTCATTGCAACATCAGATCTTACTTTTTTGTCACTAAAAATAGAGGCAATAGCTGTAGTGATTGTTATACCTGCACTTGGCCCATCTTTTGGTGTTGCACCATCTGGAACATGAATATGAAGATTGTATTGATTGTAAATGCTTTCATCTTTTTTATAAAAAAGATTTTTTGGTGTTTTGATTTGTTCTTCATCAATTAAATTTTTAATAAGACTTTGAGCAATTTTTGCTGATTCTTTCATCACATCACCCAAACTTCCTGTAAGAGTTAACTCGCCTTTGCCTTTGATTTTAATAGCTTCTATTTTTAAAACATCACCACCCACTGCAGTCCATGCAAGTCCATTTACTTGACCGATTTTATTTTCTTTTTCATGTTTTTCTATTTCAAAGACTTTTTTGTTTAAAAAATCTTTTAAATTTTTAGTATTAATATGAATGTTTTTAATATTTTCTTCCAAAAGAAGTTTTTTAACACATTTTCTACAAACTTCAGCAATCTTTCTTCTTAAATTTCTTACACCTGATTCTCTGGTATATTCACTGACTATTAATTCTATAGCTTCATCATCAAAACTAATTTCTTTTTCTTTTAGTCCATGTTTTTTTATTTCATCAGGTATGAGATAGTTTTTAGCTATTTGGAATTTTTCTTGAGGAGTGTAAGAGCTAAGCTCTATAAATTCCATCCTATCTTTTAAAGCAGGTGGGATTAAACTTGCATCATTTGCAGTAGCTATGAAAATAATTTTACTTAAATCAATGTTGAAATTTAGGTAATAATCTCTAAATTTAGTATTTTGTTCAGGATCTAAGATTTCAAGCAAAACTGCACTTGGATCTCCTCTATGGTTGCGACTTAGTTTATCAATCTCATCAAGCACTACTACAGGATTACTTTGTTTAGCTTCTATAAGTCCTTGTATAATGCGTCCTGGCATAGCTCCTATATAGGTTCTTCTATGCCCTCTTAATTCATTTACATCTTCTAAACCGCCTAAAGCTATGCGTACTAATTCTCTTTTTAATGCTTTTGCGACTGAATTTGCCAAAGAAGTCTTACCAACACCTGGAGGTCCAACTAAACACAAGATAACTTTTGCACCATCTCTATCTTTAATTTTGCGTTTTTCTAAAAGCTCTTTTACTGCAAAATATTCTTCAATACGTTCTTTTGGTTTTTCTAATGCATAATGATCACTGTTAAGCTGTAAAGACACATCTTTTAGATTAAGCTTTTTCTTTGAGGAGTGCTCAAAAGGTATATCTAAAACCGTTTCTATGTAAGTTTGCACCATAGAGGCTTCTGAGTTATCTTGATGAATTCTTTCGTATTTTTGAATTTGTTTTTTGATTTCTTTATAAGCTTCTTCATACATAAAAGCTTTTTTCTTTTCTAATTTTTTATTATATTCTTCTACTTCGCTTTCTTTTTGTATGTCACTTCCAAGCTCTCTTTGAATTTGCTTGAGCTGTTCTTTTAGAAAATATTCTTTATTGACTTTATCTATTTTAGAATGAACTTTGTTTTTGATTTCTTTTTGAATTTTATTTGCTTCAATTTCTTTAGCTAAATAATCAATTAAATTTAAAAGCTTGGTTTCTAAATTAGTTTCGATGAAAAATTCATACGCTTGTTGTTTTTTGATTTTAATGGAATTTAGTATTAAATCACAAATTCTACCAGGCTCGACATCTTCTTCTATGGTTCTTAAAAGATCGGGTGGAAAATAATGACTCACAGTAGATAAAGCTTTAGCTTTTTCTCTTACTACTTCGATGATTGCTTCTTTTTTTGTGCTGCATAATGGTTCTTGGTGGATTAAATCAACTAGAGCAAGTAAGGGGTCATCTGAAATTTTTTCAACTATCTTAGCTTTGGCATAACCTTGAAATAAAATTTTAATTCTACCATCAGGCAATGGAACTTTTCTCATAATGGTTCCAATAACCCCACAATCATAAATTTCATCAAAACCACGTCCACCTTCAATCTTAGATGGTGCTACAAAAATCATGCTTTCATTTTGTAAAGCAGTATCTAAGGCTTTGATATTTTGCATATCATTTAAAAAAATTGGTGTTATCATAAAAGGGTATAAAAAAAGCTCATCTTCCACAAGAACAGGAAGTTTTGTTGGATAGTTTTGAGTGTTTTCTAATTTCATTACATTATACCTTCTTCAAATATTTTTCTATACCATGGAAGTTCTGGTTTAATCATATCGATTTTATTAAAATCGGAATTTTCTATTTTTTGCTTATAAATCTCATAGCTTTGCTCTCTATTTTTTTTATGATATAACTCTGCTATGCTGGTATCAAGATAAAAAACTGCAAGATTAAATTTAGTAAGCATGGTGTCAATTAAATCATTATATTGCACATTAGGATAGCTTTGATTGTATTCTTTGATTTCTTCTATTGTTTTTAACATTAGTGCTTGATTACGATTTGGAACAGCAAAAGAGTCAAATTTGGCTTTGATTTTTAAATATCTTATATAAGCTACATTTTGTGAATCACCAAATTTATTTAAGTATTCATCAAGATAAAAATTTGCCATTTCATACTCTTCTTCACTAATGTGAGCTTGAGCCAATATAAGCAAAGTCTGTTCTAATAATGGATCAGCTATATGTTCAGCTGCCATTGAAGTATAATGTTTATCAGCTGCTTCAAGATTTTTTTCTTGTAAATCTTTTATAATTTGTTGATACCATTCCATCGAACTTAGATTATACAAATCTTCGGCTTTTTTTGAGCTGCATGCCCCTAAAAATAAACCTGCAATAATAAGCGAAAAAATAAAAAGTTTTTTCATGATGTTACCTTGTAAATTTATATAGTTTATAATTATAGTGTTTTTATGTTTATGAAAATGTTAATTTTTGAATTAAAATTATAATCAAAAAGTTTTAATTAGCATAATTTAAAAAGTTGGAACTAAAATTGCTTTATGAGTTGTAATTTCTTAGTCAATAGATTTTAGGAGGCAAAATGAACTTAGAGGTTAAATGTCCTATTTTGGGGTTTGAAGATACCAAAAATATGAACTTTTATAAAATAGATGAGGTTTTTTATAGACTTAAAAGCCTTGATGGTAAAGATTTTTCTTTTGTGATGATTGATCCTTATATGATCCGTCCTGATTATGATTTTGAAGTACCTGATTATTATCAAGAATTATTAGCTTTAAATGAACAAACTAATTTTGGTGTATTTGTTATTGTCGCTATTAATGAGCCATTAGAAGAATCTACAGTTAATTTTTTAGCACCTGTTGTGATGAATTATGATAATAATTCTTTAGTACAAGTGATTTTAGATACAAGCAAATATCCTAATTATTTTCAATCTGAAAAGATTTCAGCTTTTATTAAACAAGCAAAATAATGTCTGAAATTTATATTTTAGGAAATGGCGCTATGGCAAGTGCTATAGCTAAAGGTTTAAAAGATACTTATAAAGTAGTTATTGTTGCTAGGGATTTAAAAAAAGCTAGTAGCTTAAATTTAGAAGTTTTATCTTATGAAGAATTTGATTTAGAAGATAAAAATGTTATTTTAGCATTTAAACCTTATGCTTTAGAAGAAGTAGCTATTAAATTAAAAGGCAAGGCAAGATGGCTTATTTCAGTTTTAGCAAATACTACTTTTGAGCAACTTCATTGTGTTAATGCGCAAAATTATATAAAAATCATGCCAAATACAGCAGCTGAATTTAAAGCCTCAGCGACTGCGTATTTGATGGAAAATGATTTATATAAAGATGAAATTTTATCTTTGTTAAATACTTTTGGTAAAGCCATAGGTTTGCAAAATGAAAAAGAATTTGATGTGGCTATGGTTTTAAGTGGCTGTGCTCCTGCGTTTTTGGCTTTGGTAGCAGAAAGTTTAGCAAATGCAGGTGTGAAAAATGGTCTAAAAAATGAGCTTAGTTATGAGCTTACTCGTGCTTGTTTTGAAAGCTTTAGTGCTTTATTTAATCATACACATCCTGCTATTATTAAAGAAAAAATTTGTTCTCCAGCAGGAGTGACTATAAGAGGAGTTGAGGCTTTAGAAAAAAGAGCTTTGCGCGGTGCTTTTTTTGAAGCTTTTAATGTAAGTTTAAACAAATGAAGCAAGCTTTTAGTCTCCTAGAGCTTGCTTTTTGTATTGTAATTTTATCTTTTGTTTTTGGATCTTATTATCTTATATTTGCAAATAAATCTTTAAATATTATATGGCAAAATCAAATCCTTTTTAATGAAGAAAAAGAATTATTTATGCAAAATCCTTCATATAAAGCAAAAGAAGTAAATATAAATACTTATAACTTTTTAGAATACACTAGTGATGAGTTTAAACTCAAATCTTTAAAAATAAAAGATTTATCCTATAAAGAAGCCTTTATAGATGAAAAAAGCTTTTAGTTTATTAGAGCTTGTGCTAAGCCTTGTTATCTTGGGTGTATTGATTGTTATCTTAAGCAATCCGGCTATACATCTTTATAATCATAGTTACAAAATTAAAAATTCCAACACAGTATTTTTAAATTTAAATCAAACTTTGCTTAGTATGGAAAAAATTTATCATTCTTGTTTAAATGCGACATTGACAAGTAGTTCTTTTGAGTGCTATATGAGTGCAAATGATGATATTTTTTATGATGTATCATTGAAAAAATTAAACTTTAGTGGCATTATTTTAGAAAACAATGAAAGTTTTTTTAGTCCAAAAAGTAATTTACATTTTATAGAAAATGGAATTTCTAAAGGAATTTTAAGTAATTATAAAGATATCCATAGCGAAAAAAAGTTAAAAATATATGCTAATGATTATATGTATTTTTATGATATAAAAAATTCAAAAATTTATAAAGCATTAGTGAATGATAGAGAGAAAATCCATTTTAATAATGAGAAATTTAGTGGATTTTATACTATTTTATATGCTTATGTTAGAGTATATTTAGAAAATGAAAATATTTATATGCAAATAGATGATTTAAATCATAACAAACGATCTTTTTTACTAGCTCAAAATATTTCAAAGCTTATTTTCAAGCAAGATGATAAGGCGCTAAAAGTTTTAATATGCGATAAAAGTAAAAATGAATGTTTATCTAAGTGGATGTTTTTATGAAAAAATCGTTTGCTATGGTTTATACAATATCTTTTATTTTATTTATCTCTTTTGTTATGGTATTTGTAATAAAAATTTCTTCATATTCTCCAAGAATTATGAAAGATTTAACTCTTTATACTCAAGGAAAGATTTTGCTTTATGATACAAAAGAGCTTTCTAAATATTTTTTATATCAAGCCTATTTAGAGGGTAAAGAATGTTTAAATGAATATAATTTTGAATATAATAATATAAAAATACGAATTGATTATGCTTATCCTTTGGGTGAGTGTAAAGAATATAAATTGATAGTAAATGATGCTAATGCAAAAAGCATTATAGCTGTAAATATTAGTGTGTTGCTAAATGGCAATAAAGCGGTAAATGAAGAAGTGTTTTTACAAAAAAGTTTTTTTGTTTATCCTAAATTAGATTGAATGTAAGTTTGAACTCCAATAGCTATCATTTTTACCCCCATAGCCATAATAAAAACTAAAGCAATACGTGAAAAAACATAAAGTACAAGCTTTCCTATGACTTTTTCAATGGTAGCTGAAAAGTGAAATAAAGCAAAAATAAAAGCAAAGGTAAGTAGTACAGAAGCTATAGCTATAGCTAAATTTTGATCTTCTGAAATAACCACTATAGTAGAAAGTGTTCCAGGACCTACTAGCATAGGAAATGCCATTGGGACTATACTTTTTTTCAATAATTCTTTATGACTTAATCCTTGATAATGTTGAAATTGAGAACTTGATGGAGTAAAAAGTAAGTTTTTAGTACTCATAATGATTAAAATCAAACCACCCGCAACTCGTAAATCATTAATATCTATTTTAAATAAATATTTCATGATAAATGGTCCAGAAAGTAAAAAAACTAAAACAATACAAAATGCAGTATAAATGATATTTCTAAAAAGTTTTTTTCTCGTATCAGCATCCAGACCTTCGGTCATTGCGATAAATTGTGGAAGATTTCCAAAAGGATTTAAGACTGCTATAATAGCAACAGAAGCAAGTAAAATAGCATAAATTTCAGATTCTATATCTGAAAACATAAGACAACCTTTTATTTTCCCAAGCTTTTAAGCTTGGGATTGATTTAATAATTATAGTCCCTCAAAAGGATTAGTAACAACTTCTTTTCTATCTACGATATAAGGGATAAGTGCTACATGTCTTGCACGTTTAATAGCAACTTCAACCATTTCTTGGTGTTTTTTGCTAGTACCTGTTAAACGGCGTGGCATAATTTTAAATCTTTCTGATAAAGCATGTTTTAGCAATGCTGTATCTTTATAGTCTATAAAATCAACTTTAGCTTCTGTATATTTGCAATATTTACGTGAATATTTTCTTTTTTCTGCCATGTTTTTTCCTTTAAAATGGTAATTCTGTATCATCATCATATTTATCAATATCAATTTCCTTCATAGGAGCTTCCTTTTGAGGATTTTGATAAGTATTAGATGGGTTTGTTCTAGTTTGTACTTGAGCATAAGGATCAAAACTTTGTTGTTGGTTAAAATTTTGATTATAGCCATAATTTTGATTGTCAAAATTGTTTTGTTGGTTATTTTGTACAGTTGAACCTAGCATTTCTAAATTCTCAACTTGAATGCTGTGTTTTGATCTATTTTGTCCATTTTGATCGCTCCACTGCTCAAATCTCAAACGACCTTCAATTAAAACTTTACTACCTTTGTTAAGGTATTGATTAGCAATCTCTGCTGTTCTACCAAAAAAGCTAATGTCGATAAAGCAGGTTTCTTCTCTTTTTTCTCCTGTATTTGTACTAAATCTTCTTGTTACAGCTATAGCAGAAGAGCCTATCGCGCTACCTGATGGAGCATAGCGCATCTCTATATCCCTTGTAAGATTACCTACTAAAACGACTTTATTAAACATTAATTAGCCTTCTGTATTTTCACTAGCTTTGATTTCTTTTTTATTTTGTTTGATACCTTTGCTTAGTTTTTCCCAAGCTGCAATTTCTTTTTTATTTTCATATTTTACGATTAAAAATCTAATTACTTCTTCAGTGATTCTTAATACCCTTTCAAGCTCTGCTATTAAATTTGTAGGAGCTTTGAAATAAATCACAAAATAAGTTCCTCTTTCGTATTTTTTAATTTTATACGCAAGTTTTCTTGTTCCCATTGGAACTACGCTTTCAATTTCTGCGCCATTTTTTGTAAGGACTTCTTTTACGAATTCCAACTTAGCACTTACTTCTTCTTCTGTAAGTGTCGGTTTTAATATGAATAAAACTTCATAATGTCTCATTTAATTTCTCCTTATGGATATAAAGCCTAAAATTTTTAGGCAAGGATTTTGCATAAAATGCAAATTTTATTTTACCATAAGTTTTCTTAATTTAACTTTTTAATATGGAGCTAAGTTGTAAAAGTGTTGCGATTAAAAACTCTTTTTTTTCTATTTTAGAATTCTTTTTTAATTCATATTCGCAATTACAAAGTGTTAAAAAGATATGTTTATATTGTGATATTTTGATCACAAGAGCTTGTTTTTGAAGATTTTGTGCCACAGAAATAGGCGGGGCATAGCCTAAAATTTCTTTTAAGTCTAAATTTCCATAAATTTTAACATGTAATGCAATTTTAAAAAGTCTAGAAAAATTTGCATATAAGGCGTTAATCAGTGCTATTTCATTATAATTTTCTAAAATATTTTCAAGTTCATTTCTTAAATCTTGTTTTTGCATTAATTTATCAAAAAAACTTTCAAAGCTAATAGTACTTAAGCTATAACAATGCTCTTGAATAATTTTTTCATCGATATTTAAACCGCTAAATTTATTTAACTCATTAGCTGCTAAATACAAATTCTCATTAAAATTATAAAAAAGAGCATAGAGGGCATTTTGAGTGATGTTAATATTTAATTCTTTGGCTTTTAAAGCTAGTAATTCCATACCTTCTTTGGCTGAATTTACTTTATAAAATCTACAAAAATTATTAGCAAAAATTTTTTCCGCTTCGCTTTGTTTGGAGCTTTCATCATAAATTTCAAGTAAAAAATAATTATCTTGCGAAATTTGACAAAGCTGTAAAAGTTGTTTGAGTTCTTTGCTTGGGATTTTCTTTTGAGTTTTGATTTCTAGCAGTTTTCTCTCGCTAAATAAAGAAACACTAGATAAATAATCATGGGCTTGCTTAAAATCATATTCTTCAAAATAAAATCTTAAACTCTCATCAAAAGAGTATTTGTCTTTAATAAATTTAGCATAAAGCTCTATTTGGAAATTATCCGCTCCATAAAGTAAGAAATAATTAGGAAAACTATTGCTATTAAGTAAGCTTTGGAGTTGATTTTTATACATTTTGGTTTCTTTCTAAATTAAAATGCTTGGTAATTTTGCCAAAAATTTTAGCACTAACAATATCTACTTCAGTGATTTCTACTTCTACATTTTCTAATAAATTTGCCCTTGAACCTATGATGGTAATCAAAGCTCCTTTAATTTCATCATTTAATTTTACTTGTAATGAACTTTGATTTTCTACCACCAAAGCCTTAAATCTTTTTCCTATATTTTCTTTTGCCCATCTTGCAAATTTTCTATCCATGAAATGCCAAGCAACTTTATCCGCCTCTCTTTCTAGTAAGCTTAATTCCTCACAAGTACTTTGTATATTTAAAAGTAAATAATTAAACATTTTTTCATCATTGTTGATTTTGGCTTTTAAAAGTCTATGTAAAATAAGATCAGAATACCTTCTAATAGGACTTGTAAAATGGGTATATTTATCAAAACCTAAGCCAAAATGTCCCGCATTTTCACTAGAATATTCTGCCTTTTTTTGTGCTTTGATGATGAGCTTATCTACTTCTTCTCTTATATTTAGCTCATTTGCTAAGACTTGAATGTCTTTAAATAATTCTATGACATTATTTTTAGGATTAATATCTATACTAAGCGTTGAAAGATCAACTAGTAATTGATCTATTTTTTTATAATCAGGACTTAAGTGATTTCTAAAAACTCCTATATCAATGAGTTTTGCTGCAGCTTTATTAGCTAAAAGCATACAATCTTCGATTAAATTATGCGAGGCCGTGTCATTTTCAAGGCGTGTTTTTATGAGTTTATTATTTTCATCTAAAGTCATTCTTAGCTCTTGGGTTTTAAACTCACAAGCATTTTTTAATCGTTTTTTGCGTAAATTTTGAGTGATTTTAAAAACTTCATAAAGCCAATTAGTCACACCTAAATCTTCTTGCGTTTGTAAATACTCATCAACTTCATCATAATTAAAACGGCGCTTTGAGTTAATAATAGCCTCGAAAAGCTCTTCTTTAATCACTTTATTGTTTTGATCTAAGCTTATTTTAAAACAAAATGCTAACCTATCTTCATTAGGTTTTAGTGAGCAAATATTTTCACTCAAAGCTCTTGGCAACATAGGTATAGCAATATGAGGAAAATAAATCGAAAAACCCCTTGATCTTGCTTCTTTATCAATGGCGCTATAAGCATGCACATAAGCGCTTACATCAGCTATGGCTACATAAATGGCATGTTCATTTTTATCATAATAAATTGCATCATCAAAATCTTTTGCATCAATTGGATCAATGGTGCAAAAATTTAAATTTCTAAGATCTTTTCTTGATGGATACATACTTGCATCAACTTTATCTCCATAAGCTTTTGCTTCATTTTCACATAAATTATCAAAAATTGCATTTTTATTAAAAAGTGCTAAGGAAATTTTTTCATCCACAAAATCATCATCAATATGCCCTATCACTTCAGTGATATTATTATCATGATTTTCTATTTTTAAAATAGTTCCTAAAGGCAGAGCTTTTAAAGATTTTTGAGAGGCTTTTAAGGCGCATGTAAGTCCTGTTTGAATATTTACTCCAAGGACTGCTTCGCCGTATTTTTTAGTCATAACCAAAGAAGTTTCGTGGGCTCTTTTAAGTATTAAAATAACTTTAGCACTTGGACGCTTTTTTTTAAGAGGGAGTAATTTTGCCACAACTATATCAGCATAATTTGCTCCTTTTAAATTTTTATTTTCTATGAGCAAATCACGCTTAAAAGCAGGATCAAAACTTTCTAAAAATCCCGTTCCATTAACAGAAATATCAATTTTACCAAAAGTAAAGCCATCTTTTAAATAGTATTTGTTTTTATAAAATTTAATGATATCACAAGTTAATAATTCTCTAATGATTTGCTTATTTTTATTGGTAATTTCATTAGCATTTAGACCATAACTTAGTTGATTAAATAATTCTTTCATAAGACTCTTTATAGTAATTTTTCAAAACTTAAATTTTATCATAAAAGGATTAAATTTATATTTTTTAGTTATAATCTTTGCTTTAATTTTAATTTTAGGAGTGCATAATGGCTGTATCAATTTATTATGATAAAGATTGTGATATTAATTTAATAAAATCAAAAAAAGTAGCTATTATAGGTTTTGGCTCTCAAGGTCATGCTCATGCTATGAATTTAAGAGATAGTGGTGTAGATGTTATCATAGGCTTAAAAGAGGGTGGGCAAAGTTGGGCAAAAGCTCAAAAAGCAAATTTTATAGTAAAAAGTGTAAAAGAAGCTACTAAAGAAGCAGATTTGATTATGATTTTAGCTCCTGATGAAATTCAAAGTGAAATTTTTAATGAGGAAATTAAACCTGAGTTAAAAGCAGGTAAAACTTTAGCATTTGCACATGGATTTAATATCCATTATGGACAAATTGTTGCTCCAAAAGGTATAGATGTGATTATGATAGCTCCTAAAGCTCCAGGTCATACTGTAAGGCATGAATTTAGTATAGGTGGGGGTACTCCTTGTTTAATTGCTATCCATCAAGATGAGAGTAAAAATGCTAAAAATTTAGCTTTAAGTTATGCTAGTGCTATAGGCGGTGGCAGAACAGGTATTATAGAAACAACTTTTAAAGCTGAAACTGAAACAGATTTATTTGGTGAGCAAGCAGTACTTTGTGGAGGACTTAGTGCTTTAATTCAAGCTGGTTTTGAAACCTTAGTTGAAGCAGGATATGAGCCTGAAATGGCGTATTTTGAGTGTTTGCATGAAATGAAATTAATTGTGGATTTGATTTATCAAGGTGGTATTGCTGATATGAGATATTCTGTTTCTAATACTGCTGAATATGGAGATTATATCACAGGACCTAAGATTATTACCAAAGAAACTAAAGTGGCTATGAAAGGTGTTTTAAAAGACATACAAAATGGAAGTTTTGCTAAAGATTTTATCTTAGAAAGAAGAGCAAATTTTGCAAGAATGCATGCAGAGCGTAAATTAATGAATGATTCTTTGATAGAAAAAACAGGACGCGAACTTCGCGCTATGATGCCTTGGATTAGTGCTAAAAAATTAGTTGATAAAGATAAAAACTAATTTGAAAACTATAAATAAAAAATACAAAGTGCTTTTAGCACTTTGTTTGGTTGTGTTTGGAATTTTTCTTTTTGCATTTGGAGCTTTGTTTTTAAAAAAAGAAGAAAATAAAGTTTTAGATTTCAATCAAACCATAATTCAAAAAGAACCATTACTACCCACAAAAGAGCAAGAAAATAATTTTAGTTTTAATGATATAAATTTGACTTTAGAAAATGAAAAATTAGAATTTTTAGATAAAAATATTAGTGAAATTTTAAATTTAAACCCTGCAAATACAGAGTTAAATCAAACTAAAGAGGATAATCAAACTTTAATTTTAGAAATAATAGATCAAAATGCAAGCAAAGAATTAATCAATAAAGAGCAAAATATATCAGATAAAAATGAGGATAATAAAACTCAAATCCTAGTGCAAAAAAATACCAAACCTCGTCTAGCAATTATTATAGATGATATGGCAAGTCACACTCATGTAGATATGCTTAAAAAAACAAATTTAAAATTAATCCCATCTTTTTTTCCGCCTGATAAACATCATCCCTATACAGCTGAGTTCGCAAAGGATTTTGACTTTTTTATGGTGCATTTGCCCCTTGCTGCTATAAAATATGACAAGGCAGAATTAAATACTTTACACCCTAGTGATGATATACAAAAAATAAGTAAACGCGTAGCTTTTGTAAAAGAGCAATTTCCAAAAGTAAAATTTATTAACAACCACACAGGAAGTTTATTTACTGCAAATAAGCAGGCTATGGAAAAATTATTTAGTGCCTTTAAACAAAATGATTTTATTTTTGTTGATTCAAGAACCATAGGAAATTCTAAAGCCAAAAACTTAGCAAGTCAGTTTAATCAGCCTTATATAGCTAGAGATGTTTTTTTGGATAATGAAGATGATATAACATATATTAAAAACCAACTCAGACAAGCAGTAGAAGAGGCAAAAAAGAAAGGTTTTGCCATCGCTATTGGTCATCCAAGAGAAAAGACTTTTAAGGCCTTGGTGCAAAGTAAAGATTTGTTAAATTTAGTTGAGCTTGTGTATTTAAATGAAATTTATTGAGAATATTGAAGATTTTAAAAATCTTTTAAATCCACCTTCAAAGATTTATTATAAAGGTAATTTAGAGCTTTTAAATGCTAGAAAAGTGGCTATTATAGGTTCTAGAAAAATGAGTGTTTATACTAAAAATTGTCTTGTTGAATTGGTGACTTTGTTAAAAAAAGCTAAGGTTTGTGTAGTAAGTGGCGGGGCTTTGGGGGTGGATATCCAAGCAGCTAAAATAGCTTATCCTCAAACCATAGCTATATTTGCTAATGGGCTTGATGAGATTTATCCAAAAGCAAACACAAATGAAATTTTAAATATTTATGAAAATGCATTAGCCTTAAGTGAAAATGAAGGAAATTACAAGGCAAAGCCCTATGATTTTTTATTAAGAAATAGACTTATTATTGCTTTAAGTGAGGTTGTTATAATAGCTCAAGCTGATTTAAAAAGTGGTTCTATGCAAAGTGCAAGACTTGCTTTAGGTATGAATAAACCTATATATGTATTACCTCATAGGAAAAATGAAAGCGAAGGAACAAATCTACTTTTAGCTACAAAAAAGGCAAATTTAATTCATGATTTTGATGAATTTGCAAAAATGTTTGGAGAGCTTCATTATGAGCAAAGTGAAGATGATTTGTTAAGTTTTTTAAAACATGAAGACGATTTAGAAAAAGTTTTGAAAAAATTTGGCGATAGAGTTTATGAGTATGAACTTGAGGGTTTAGTAGAAATATCTGGAGTGAAAATAAGATCTTGCTTATGAAAACTTTAGCATTAGATATAGGCTTAAAGCGTATTGGTGTTGCTTTGTGTGTTAATAAAAGTATAGCTATGCCACTTGAAGCTATTATTAGAAAAAACCGTAACCAAGCAGCAAACGAGGTAAAAAAGTACATCAAAGAGTATGATGTAAATACTTTAGTAGTAGGAATTCCTTTAGGTGGATCTAGTGAAGATGAAATGCGAAAAAGGGTGGAACATTTCATATCTTTACTTGATTTCGATAAAGAAGTTTTTTTTGTCGATGAGAGTTTTAGTTCTAAAAATGCACAAGAATTTGGCATGGTGAATTTAAAGAAAAAAGATGGCAAACTTGATTCTTTAGCTGCGTATTTGTTTTTAAAGGATTTTTATGGCCTTACTTGATTTAAATACAGCTTTAGATGAAATTTATACAAAAGAGCAAAAAGAACAAATCCTTCAAAGTTTTAATCAAGAAAAATATATTAATATTTTTAGAAATTCCTTGCTTGTTGATAATGATGAATTAGAAGAAATTTTAAATAATGAAAATATAGAATTTGAAAAAATTGATCTGAATTGTTATAAAATTCCAAGTATCTTCAAAAGCAAACTAAGCTCAATGAAAGCTTTTAATGAGGGCAAGTTTTATATACAAAATTATTCTTCGTATTTATGCGCTAAAGCTTTGGGTGTTAAAGCTGGTGAGAGTGTATTAGACATGTGTGCAGCTCCTGGTGGAAAAAGTCTAAATTTAGCTAATTTTATGCAAAATGAGGGTTATTTAGCAAGTTGTGAATTATCTAAAACACGTTTTTTTACCTTAAAAAAAACTATGGAAAATTATCAAGTTAAAATTGCAAAATGTTTCTTAAAAGACGCACGTACTATAGGCAAGGCTTGTCCTTTGAAATTTGATAAAATTTTACTTGATGCACCTTGCTCAACTTTTGCAAAAATGGGTTTTGAAATCCAAAAAAACACAAAAGAAATTAAGCAAATTGCAAATTTGCAAAAAAAGCTTTTGCATTCAGCATTATTAGCTTTAAAACATGGCGGAGAATTAGTATATAGCACTTGTACATTTTTAAGAGAAGAAAATGAAGCAGTTTTAGAAAATGCATTAAGAAATGAAAATTTTAAATTAGAATTGCTTGATTTTAATTTGGTTAATGTTGATTTTATATGTGCAAAGAGTGATGAATTTGATTTATCATTTGCTAAAAGAGTTTTACCAGATGACTATGCAGATGGGTTTTTTATAGCAAAAGTGAAAAAATATTAAAAATCAATAAAATTAAATGTGAAAAATGTTTTTTAGTTTAAAACTTAAAGTGCTATTTTTAGGTGCTTAGAAGCTAAAATCACACTGTGAAACTCTTGTGAATAAAACGATGAAATTTTGAAAACTTAAATTAAAGTAGTAGTAAATAAATGTAATAAAAAATATATAAAGATAAATAAGCACGAAGCTTATTTATCTCTTAAGTTTAATTCGCTAATTAATTTAGAATAAGCTTGATAATCTTTTCTTTTTAGATAAGATAAAAGTCTTTTTCTTTGACCAACAAGCTTTAAAAGACCTAAACGAGAAGAAAAATCTTTTTTGTAGATTTTTAAATGTTCTGTTAAATCCGAAATTCTTGCACTTAAAAGTGCGATTTGAACTTCTGGAGAACCTGTATCTCCTTCTTTTCTAGCAAATTTTGCAACTATTTCTGCTTTTTTAGCCGAATCTAAAGCCATAATAGACCTCCTGAGCGGTATTAAAATAAAAAGTGTAATTATAACTAAAAAACCAAAAAGAATGCTGAAATTTAAAAAATATGAAATTTAATATTTATCGATACTTATTTTTGATATAATAAAAATTTTTATTAATAACCAATTAATATATTTTATTTATAACTTGAAAGGAACAAATGTTATTTACCAAAGCTAGCGAATATGCTTTATTATCTTTAATTCATATAGCAAAATCCCAAGAACCACAAGATGTAGATACTATGTCAAATGTCTTAGATATACCTAAAAGTTTTTTAGCAAAAATTTTACAAGCTCTTGCTAAAGATGCACTTTTGAAGTCTTACAAGGGAGCTAAGGGTGGTTTTGCGCTTATTAAGCAGCCAAGTGAATACACTTTAAAAGAAATTATTAATAGCGTAGAGAAAAAATCTATTAATGTTTTTGAATGTAGTAATGGAATTTGTCCTTCTCAAAAAGAGGATAATTGCAAAATTATGCCAGTTTTAGTGAAACTTCAAAATAAAATCGATGATTTTTTAGTTTCTATTACCTTAGAGGATATTATTCAAAATAATGGCTAAAAGAGATATTTTTAGCTTAGTATTGCCTTGGGTTGCTCCGCTTGTTGCACCTATTTTAAAGGCAAAAAGTTTAACTATAGTAGCCGTAATTATTGCAATTTTAGCAATTATTATAGTGCCTTTACCAAGTATAGTTTTAGACTTTTTTCTTGCTTTAAGTATTGCCATTTCGGTTTTAATTATTTTAATTTCTTTGTATATACCAAAGCCTACGGATTTAACAACTTTTCCAACGTTGATTTTGATCATCACACTTTTTAGACTTTCACTTAATATTGCTACAACGCGTATGATTTTGAGTGAGGGTCATCAAGGTCCAGCAGCTGTTAGTGATATAGTGGCAAGTTTTGGTGAATTTGTTGTTGGTGGCAATTATGTTATAGGTATGGTTGTTTTTTGTATTTTGGTTTTGATTAATTTTATGGTTGTAACCAAAGGTAGTACAAGGGTTTCTGAGGTTCAAGCAAGATTTACCCTTGATGCAATGCCAGGTAAGCAGATGGCTATTGATGCGGATTTAAATGCAGGTTTGATTGATGAAAAAACTGCACGCGCAAGACGCCAAGAAATTATAGCCGAAGCAAATTTTTATGGAGCAATGGATGGTTCTTCTAAATTTATAAAAGGGGACGCTGTTGCTGGGATTATTATCACCATTGTAAATTTAATTGGCGGGTTTATGATAGGTTATTTTCAGCATGATATGGAGCTTGGAGAATGTGCTTCAACTTATACTATATTAACAATAGGTGATGGACTTGTTTCTCAAATTCCTGGGCTTATCACTTCAACAGCAACTGCAATTATCATCACGCGTGCTAGTAAAGATGAGGATAATTTTGCTGAAGGTTCTATTAATCAGCTTTTAGGAGAATACAAAACACTATTAATTGTAGGTTTTGTTTTATTTATTTTTGCTTTAGTGCCTGGTTTACCACATTTTTCTTTGGGTTTTATGGCTTTGGTGTTTTTGGGTCTTGGTTATATGATAAAACAAGTACAAGAAGGTAAAATTCAAATCAATACAATTTCGGCTAAAAAATCCCAAGAAGCTGATGAGCAAGAGCAAGCTAAACCTCAAAAACGCAGTGAGGAAGAAATTTTAAAAGAAGAAGAAAACAAAATCACAGATATTTTAAAATTAGAAATTTTAGAATTAGAATTAGGCTATGGACTTATTAAATTAGCAGAAAGTGAATTAACAGAGCGTATTAGATCAACAAGACGCAATATAGCTCAAAGTTTAGGCTTTTTGATGCCAAAAATTAGAATTAGAGATAATTTACAATTAAAGCCTAATGAATATACTTTTAAACTCAAAGGTGTGGGCATAGCTAGTGCTGAAATTTATCCTGATAAATATCTAGCTATGGATAGTGGTTTTATAACTGAACCTATCGAAGGTATAGCTACTAAAGAACCTGCTTTTAATTCTGATGCTTTATGGATAGAATCATCTTTAAAAGATGAGGCAACGCTAAATGGTTATATTGTAATTGATCCAGCAAGTGTGATTTCAACCCATATGAGCGAGCTTATAAAAGCCAATGCTTCAGAACTTTTAACTAAACAAGAGGTTCAAAATTTATTAGATAAAATCAAAAATGATTATCCTATCGTAGTAGATGATTGTTTAAGAGTTGCTAGTATAGGTTTAATCCAAAAAGTTTTAAAAGCTTTACTTAAAGAGCATATTCCTATTAAAGATATGCTTACAATTTTAGAATCAATTAGTGATATAGCTGAAGTAAGTAAGAGTTTGGATATGATTATTGAGCATGTAAGAGCTTCTTTAGCAAGAGCAATTACAAATTTATATGTGGATGAAAAAGGGCAAATTAGCTTTTATATTTTTGATGCAGCTGCGGCTGCAAAATTAATGGAGCATGTGCAGTTTAAAGATGGTTCGTATCATTTAATGATAAATGTAGCTCAAACTGGCGCTTTAGTAGAAGCTTTAAAAGCTGAACTTTCAAGTGTAGCAAATACAAGAATTAAACCTTTCTTGCTTTGTGTTGAGCCACAACTTAGAAAATTTATTGCTGATATTTGTTCTAATTTTGGTATTAATATTACGGTTTTGAGTTTTGCTGAGATTGCAGAAAATACCAAATTTGAAACAGAAGGTATCATAAAAGTTGATAATTTATAAAGGAAAAATATGAAAATTTATCATCTTTCACATACAGATTTAGATGGCTATGCTTGTCAGTATGTGCTAGATTTTTATTTTAAGAATTGTTATTTTTATAATTCTAATTATGGTAAAGAGATTAATGAAAATTTTAATGTGATTTTTAAAAATATAGAGGAAGATTTAAAGCAAAATCCTAATGAAGAATTTGTGATTTTAATCACGGATTTAAATTTGACTTTAAGTCAATGTGAAGATTTTCAAAAAGCTATAGAAGGCAAAAAAATCAAACTGTTACTTTTAGATCATCATCAAAGTGGCTTAGAATGTATGCAAAAATATCCTTGGTATTTTTTAGATGATAAAAGATGTGCTACTAAGATTGTTTATGATTTTTTTAGTAAATGTTATGGCGAAAATAAGGCTTTGTCAGAATTTGTAGATGTGGTAAATGCGGTGGATATTTGGTTGAGTGAAGATGAGAATTTTGAACTTGGAAAAGTACTGCTTGGTATGGTTTCTGGAGCAAAAGAAATCAATAGAGTAATGTTTGCACAAGAAAATATCAAATATCTTTTTTATCTTTTTGATGTTTGTAGAAAATACATTCATCAAAAAAATGCTCATATTAATTTAGATGATGATTTGCATGGCTTAAAAAAATCTTTTTTCAAAAAAGAAAATGATGATACTTTAAGTAATTTAATTTCTAAATTCGTAGTAGAAAAACTAAGTGCAAATAAAGAAAAATTTAGTGTATTTTATAAAGGAAGTAAAGGTTTATTAACTTCAAATATAGGCAATACTTCCGTAATTGGAAATGATTTTTTAATGCAAAATCCTGATTTTGATTTTTTCGTTGATCTTAGTTCAAGAAAAACCTTAAGTTTTAGAGCAAATAATAAAATCGATGTGAGTTTGATGGCTAAGAGTTTGGTCAATGGAGGAGGGCATAAAAATGCTAGCGGTGGATTGTTCGCTGCGTATAAAGATAGCTCTAACTATGATTTTATAAAAGCACAATTTGCGGATTTGATTAAAAGCAAAGAATTAAAGGAAAATAATGAAAACAAATCATGATTTTAAAGAAGAAATAGAAAATTTACAATATGAATTAAGCATAGTTTTAGAGGCAATGCTCTTGTTTGCTGGGGTAAAAAGAGCAAAATTAGAAAAAGCAATTGAGGCTTATATTGATTGTATTGATGAGGTTTGTCAAAATACTCAAAAAGAAGGAGTTGATGAGATCTTAGAAGTAGTAGAGTACTTAAAAAATCATCATAAAGATTTATTTGAATGAAAATTTTATTATTGTTTTTTGCGGGAATTTTTTCTTATGCAAATATCTATGAAGATTTAAGTGATTTTGCTTACAATAAACAAAACACGCTAAATTTAAGCTCAAGTCAAGCTTTATTTTTAGAATACAAACAAAACAAACAAGCTTGTGTGGATATAGTACTTGCTAAAGATAAGGTTTTTGTGGTTAAAATTTATCCATTATGTGAAAATTTAAACGAAAAAAGTCTAAATGAGTACTTAAATACGCAATTTATAAGTTTATACGCTAAAGATTTATCAAAACTAAGAAAAGAAATTACTGATATTAAAAACATAATGCGTGATTTTATGATTTATTATACCTTACATCAATCTTTTGCAAATGAAATTAAAAAAATGAGTAAAAATGATAAATTACAAGCGTATAAACTAGATGAGAAAAAAGGTGGAAAAATTCTTTACAAGGTTAATAATCAAGCTTGTGTAGTTTTTGATTTATATTTAGATGAAAATTTGCAATCTAGTATGCAAATAAGCGGAATGGAAAATTTAGATAAAACTTGTATGGAGTTAATCTCATCTCCTGATTTTAAAGACTTATCTTTCACAAAAGAGGGTATGAAAAAATATAAATTAAAAAACTAATCTAAAAAATCTTAAATAATATAATTTTAAAATTCTACTTAAAGCCATTTTTTTTCTTTCTATATTAGAAAACACATAAGCTTCAAGATCTTGCTTTTCTCTTAAAGTAAGATTTTTCATTATTGTAAACCTTTTAAAAAATATTGCTAGATGCAATTATATTATCTTTTCTTTTAAAAAAACTGAAAAATAAGTTTTTATATATTATATATAAATGGCTAAATAAACTTTAGTTATATAGACTAAATAATTTTAAATATTTTTATTTAAAAATAACTTGACATTATTATACTAAAGTTGTATAATTATCTTGTCACTTAAAAACATTGAGTGCTAAAATAAAAAACTAAGGTTTTATAGTGAAGTCTTATAGTAAAAAAGATTTAATTTTAAAAACCATCATTGAGACCTATTTAGATGGTAATAATCCTGTGGGTTCTAATGAGTTAAATCATAAAGTTAGCATACCTGCTTCTACTATAAGAGTTTATTTTAAAAAATTAAGCGATGAGGGTGTATTAACACAACTTCATATTAGCAGTGGTCGCATACCAACTTTTACTGCTATGAAGGCTTATTGGTATGAGCAACTTTGCGAAGATGAGATTGTGATTAACGATCTTGCTTTGCTAGAGTTTTTGCTTGATAAGTTTGAAATTTATACCTTAGTTTATGGTGGTGATGAGCTTATTTTGCAAGATATTACTAAGGTTAATGATAAATTTATCATACTTGATTTTGGACAAAATGAGTTGGTTTTAAGATTTAGTCAAGATAGTTTAATTTTCTTACAAAGACTTATAGGACTTGATCTAAAAAGTATTGAAAATTTAGCTTTTAGAGTTGAGTTTAAAGAGTTGTTAGAAAAAATTGCTATGTTAAAAGATGCTATGGTTTATTATAGATATAATGAGAGTAAAGCTTATCAAATTTATCAAAATGATGAATTTGCTAAGCTTTTATCTCCTCAAATTGGATTTTATTTTAACGATAAATTGCAATTTGATCCTTTATTTGAAGAGGGTTTTATGGGATTAAAGCTTAAGAGTACATTTTTAGGCAAAGAATCTAATATGGTTTTTGCCGGTAGTGTGTATTCTGATTTTAAAACAATGTTAAATATTATAAAGGAGGCTGCGTGAGCGAAGAAAAGCAAAATGAGCAAATGCAAGAAGAAGCAGTGGAAAATTCAGAAAATCAAAACAATGAATTAGAAAAACTTCAAGCAGAGTATAATGAGTTAAAAGATACTTATTTAAGAGCAAATGCTGAATTTGAAAATATCAAAAAAAGAATGGAAAAAGAAAAAATTTCAGCAACAATTTATGCAAATGAAAGTTTTGCTAAAGATTTGCTTGATGTAGTTGATGCATTAGAGGCGGCTATTAATGTAGAAGCCAATGATGAATTAAGTTTAAAAATCAAAGAAGGGGTTCAAAACACTTTAGATTTGCTTTTGAAAAAACTTGAAAAACATATGGTTAAGGTAATAGAAGCAAATGGTGAGTTTGATCCAAATTTACATGAGGCGATGTTTCATGTTGAAAGTGCTGATCATGAAAGCAATCATATCGTTCAGCTTTTACAAAAGGGCTATATGATGAATGATAGAGTGATTAGATCAGCAAAAGTTAGTGTTGCAAAATAAAATTTAATAAAAAGGATAAAAAATGGCAAAAGTTATAGGTATAGATTTAGGTACAACAAATTCTTGTGTGAGTGTGTATGAAAGAGGTGAGAGTAAAGTTATCCCAAATAAAGAAGGTAAAAATACTACTCCTTCAGTAGTTGCTTTTACAGATAAAGGTGAAGTTTTAGTTGGAGATAGCGCTAAGCGTCAAGCGGTTACTAATCCTGAAAAAACTATTTATTCTATAAAAAGAATCATGGGTTTGATGATTAATGAAGAAGCGGCAAAAGAAGCTAAAAATCGCTTACCTTATCATATCACAGAAAGAAATGGAGCTTGTGCGATTGAAATAGCAGGTAAAATTTATACTCCACAAGAAATTTCAGCAAAAGTTTTAATGAAATTAAAAGAAGATGCAGAGGCTTTCTTGGGTGAAAAAGTAGAAGATGCGGTTATTACTGTTCCAGCGTATTTTAATGATGCACAAAGAAAAGCTACAAAAGAAGCAGGACAAATTGCAGGATTGAATGTATTAAGAATTATTAATGAACCAACTGCAGCAGCTTTGGCTTACGGACTTGATAAAAAAGAAAGTGAAAAAATTGTAGTTTATGATTTAGGTGGTGGTACATTTGATGTTACTGTGCTTGAAACAGGTGATAATGTTGTAGAAGTTTTAGCAACCGGTGGTAATGCATTTTTAGGCGGTGATGATTTTGATAATAAATTAATCGACTTTTTAGCAAATGAGTTTAAAGATGAAACAGGTATTGATCTTAAAAACGATGTAATGGCTTTACAAAGATTAAAAGAAGCAGCTGAAAATGCTAAAAAAGAATTAAGTTCAGCTAATGAAACTAATATTAATTTACCATTTATCACAGCTGATGCAAGTGGTCCAAAACACTTAACTAAAACTCTAACAAGAGCTAAATTTGAAAGTATGATTGATGGCTTAGTTGCTGAAACTATTAGTAAGATTAACGAAGTAGTAAAAGATGCAGGGCTTGACAAAAATGAAGTAAAAGAAATCGTTATGGTGGGTGGTTCTACCCGTGTTCCACTGGTACAAGAAGAAGTTAAAAAAGCTTTTGGAAAAGAGCTTAATAAATCAGTAAATCCTGATGAAGTTGTTGCAATAGGTGCGGCGATTCAAGGTGCGGTTATTAAAGGTGATGTTAAAGATGTATTATTGCTTGATGTTACTCCGCTTTCTTTAGGCATTGAAACTTTAGGTGGTGTGATGACTAAAATCATCGAAAAAGGTACAACTATACCAACTAAAAAAGAGCAAGTTTTCTCAACTGCTGAAGATAATCAAAGCGCAGTTACTATCAATGTTTTACAAGGTGAGAGAGAATTTAGCCGTGATAATAAATCTTTGGGAAATTTCAATCTTGAAGGAATTCCACCAGCACCTCGCGGTATGCCACAAATTGAAGTAACTTTTGATATTGATGCAAATGGTATTTTAACAGTTAGTGCAAAAGATAAAGCTACAGGTAAAGCTCAAGAGATTAAAATCACAGGTTCAAGTGGACTAAGTGAAGAAGAGATCAATAATATGGTAAAAGATGCAGAGCTTCACAAAGAAGAAGATAGAAAACGCAAAGAAGCAGTAGAAGCTAGAAATGCTGCTGATAGCTTAGTGCATCAAGTAGAAAAATCTTTAAGTGAACTTGGAGATAAAGTAGGTGATGATGATAAAGCAAATATTCAAAAAGCTTTAGATGAGTTAAAAGAGACATTGAAAAATGCTAATGCTTCTAAAGAAGAAATCGAAGGCAAAATGAAAGCCTTAAGTGAAGTTTCTCATAAATTAGCAGAAAATATGTATAAAAAAGAAGAACCAAACGCTCAAAAGAAAAAAGACGATGATGTAATCGATGCTGAAGTTGAGTAAAAACTAAACTAGAAGCCTTGTGCTTCTAGTTTAATCAATATATTTTTTGCAATCTTCCTTAAAATAATTTCTATCAAATCTTGCAAAATTATCATTATTTGGCACTTTATAACATTCACTGAAATTTTTAGCCTTAAGAATTTTGACATAAAAACTAGGAATGGCTATGTTGTTTTTAATGCGTTTTGGCTTATCATCATAAAGTACTAAATTTAAGACTTCTAATTCTTTGTTTTTCTTTGCTAAATATCTTTCTCTTTGTTCGATTTCATTCCAAATTTCTGCATTAATATCTTTTTTTTGCGGAGTTATGTTGCTCATTAAAAAAGTACTAAGTTGAGCTTGTGGGGTTGCATTCATGGATTGATTTGGCACGACATGTCCTCTTGTATAACCACTTCTTAGATAATCCTCCCAATAAGTTCTATATTTTTTAGGTATATTTGTATCTTCTTGAAATCTTGGGCGTTTTTTGATGTGTCCTTGATTTAAAATTTTAGCTTCTAGTTTATAGGCAATAGCCTTAGTGCCTTTATAATTATAATCATAACAATTAATATAATAATATTTATCCATCAATAAAGAGCAGTCTTTAAAATAAGCTTTAAAGCTAGGATGCAATTCATATTGAGTATAAGCAAAAGAGCTTAAAGCTAAGGCGCAAAGTGTTAAAACTTTTTTCATGCTAAAAGCTTTCTTACCATTTCATTAAGTCTTTTACCATCAACGCTTGCGCCAAAAGCTGCTTTAGCTTCTTTCATCAAAATACCTTGTTCTTTTAAAGAGTTAATTTGTAATTTTTCTATAAGTTTTTTTAGCTCACTTTCTAATTCCTCATCGCTAAGTTGTTTTGGTAAATAAGCACTTAAAATAGCTACTTCTTGGAGTTCCTTTTGTGCTAAATCTTCTCTAGAGCCTTTAGAAAAAGCCAAAGCTGCTTCATTTCGTTTTTTAATCTCGCTTGCAATGATTTTATATATTCTTTCATCATTAAGCGTAATTCTCTCATCAACTTCTATTTGTTTAAAGCTAGCATTAAGCGTTCTTAAAGTGTTTCTTTTAAAATTATCTTTATTACGCATAGCTTCTTTAATATCTTCTAAAATTTGATCTTTTAAACTCATTTTTTCTCCTTTAAAATTTGATATTTTTAAAATGCGCTATACACACACCTTCTCTAACACCATCATCAATCACAATGAGCTTTTGCTTATTAAATAAAGCAAAAAGTATCATTGAGCCTGCTATGAGGTATTTTTTTCTATTTTCTCCAAGATAAATTTTAGCTTTTTCTTGTTCTAAATTCCAAATTTTTAAAGCAAAATCAAAAAAATCTTTGCGTTTGAGTATTTTACCATTTACACTTTCTTCTAAGTAATCTTTGTATTTTATGTTTTGTTTATAAGCACAAAGTGTGGTGGGTACTCCTGAATTTAGTATGAAAAAATTTCCTTTTAATTTTATATCTTTACTAAGATTAAAAGCTTTTAGGGCAAGTTGTTTTAAATGTGCAGGGTAGGGGCTTAGATGAATTTTTAATTTTTCATCTTTAATATGTGCAAGATTTTGTGGATATTTTTTAAAAAATCTTACATAAGCACTTGATTTTATAGCTTTAAAATGCATTCTTTCATAAAAACTAATAATTCCAAAATCATAACTTTTACTAAACTTTTCATTTGAAATTTCACAAGAAGCACCGCCTAAATCACAATAGTTTAGGTCTTTTCTAAAAAGCTTAAGAGCTTTAAGACGCTCTTGCATACCTAAAATGCTTAGTTTTGCTTCGGTTTTTGCATCGATTAATTTTATATCAAGTTTAAATTCTTTTTGAATTTTTTCAAAAATAAACTCAGTATTTTTTGCTTTTCTAAAAGCAGCTGTGGCGACTGCTTTAGCTTGACTTAAGTTATAATTTTTTTCTTTTAAGATTTTCAAAGCGCTAAAAATTCTTTCTATAGCTTCATCACTAATGGTGTCATTTTGCATATTTTTAGCTGTCCCTATGATAAATTCTTCGCTTTTTAATTTATTAAAATTCTCATCCATTAAAACAGCTCTTAATGTATTTGAACCCATATCAATACCTAGCACTAGCTCTCCTTAAAAAATTTAAAGTATAATAGCAAAAAACTTATAAGGAAAACTTATGCTTTTAGGGGTTAATATCGATCATATAGCAGTTTTAAGAGAAGCTAGAAAAGTAAATGATCCTGATTTGCTTGAGGCTGCGTTTTTGAGTGCAAATTTAGCTGATCAAATCACTATCCATGTGAGAGAAGATCGTCGCCATGCTAATGAGTTTGATTTAGAAAATATCTTAAAATATTGCAAATGTGTAGTGAATTTAGAATGCTCTATTGATATGATAGAATATGCTTTAAAATACAAACCCTCACGCGTTACTTTAGTGCCTGAAAAAAGACAAGAACTTACAACAGAAGGTGGTTTAAATTTAGATAATGAAAAACTACAAGAAGCTATTAATGTTTTAAAGCAAGAGCAAATCGAAGTTTCTTTATTTATTGATCCTAATTTAGAAGATATCAAAAAATCATCTTCTTTAAAAGCTGATTTTATAGAGCTTCATACAGGCTTGTATGCTAATATTTATAATGCGCTATATACTAATATCAATCAAACTTCTTATGCATTGCCTGAATTAATTTTAAGTAAAAATGAACTCAAAAAGCTTTTAGAAAATGAACTCCAAAGATTAAGACAAAGTGCAAGTTTGGCTAAGGGTTTAAATTTAAGAGTGGCAGCTGGTCATGGGCTTAATTATAAAAATGTAAAAAATATTGTAGATATTTTAGAAATAGAAGAGTTAAATATAGGACAAAGTATAGTAGCAAGATCGGTTTTTGTAGGCTTAGAAAAAGCTATATTGCAAATGAAAGCTTTGATTAAAAGATGAAAAAAATTGCTATTAGCATAGGGGATTTAAATGGCATAGGTATGCAAATTTTATTAGCTTGTCATGATGAGCTAGTAAAAATTTGCGAGCCTTATTATTTTGTGCATTATGAATTATTTCAAAAAGCAAATAAACTTTTGAAAATAAATCCTAAATCTAAAATCAATTTAGTTGAAATTTCTAATGCTTCAAAACCACATTTTATCTTTAAAGAAGAAAAAGAAAATTTTTTAATTTATGAGTTTTCATATCAAGCTAGCAAAATTATTGATTTTGATTTTGAGTTAAATCCTGCGAATTTAGACGCTAAAAGTGGGGTTTATTCTTTTTTAAGTTTTGAAGGAGCTAGTTATTGCACGCATTTGTTTTTAGATGCTTTGGTTACTTTACCGATTAATAAAAAGACTTGGCAAATGGGGGGAGTGAGTTATAAAGGTCATACTGAGGCACTAAGAGATTTTTTCAAACAAGATGCTATTATGATGTTAGGGTGTGATGAGCTTTTTGTGGCTTTATATACTGAGCATATGGCTTTAAGAGATGTTTTTAAAGAGATTAAGGCTTTCAAACTTGCGCAATTTTTAATTAATTTTTATCAATGCACTTTATTTGAAAAAATTGGAGTTTTAAGTTTTAATCCTCATGCAAGTGATAATGGCGTAATAGGTGGAGAAGAAGAGCAGGAAATAAAAAAAGCTATAAGAATGGCAAATGTATTTTTAAAAGATTGTGCGTTAAATTTGCAAAATTTAGAAAATGAAGATTTTTTAAGTCAAAAAGAAAAAGAACTTTCTTATAAGGAAAATATTTATTTAAGTGAGCCTTTGGTGGCTGATAGTGCTTTTACTCCTTTTGCACTAAGTAAATGCAAGTATTTAGTGAGTATGTATCATGATGTAGGCTTAGCACCTTTAAAGGCTTTGTATTTTGAAAAAAGTATTAATGTGAGTTTAAATTTACCTATAATTCGTACTAGCGTTGATCATGGCACAGCTTATGATAGGGCTTATAAAAATGAAAAAATTAATTTACAAAGTTATATGCAAGCAGTGAAATCTGCTTTGCAATTTTTAAAGATCAAAGAAAAAACTAAGTAAAAGTTACTAAAATTAATTCATTAAAATAAATTCTTAAGGAGAATACTTGAGTAAAGATAATGCTATTGCATTTTTTATTTTTATTGTGAGTGTTTTATGCTTTTTTGTTTGGGGATATAATTATATTCCTAATAATTCCATGATATTATTTATCCTTGCTAGTGTATTTGGTATTTTCATGGCCTTTAATGTCGGTGGTAATGATGTTGCAAATTCATTTGGCACTAGCGTTGGTGCTAAAACAGTTACTATAAAACAAGCTTTGATTATTGCAGCGGTATTTGAATTAAGCGGGGCTGTATTTGCAGGAGGAGAAGTAACAAATACTATAAGAAGTGGTATAGTAGTTTTACCTGATGGAATTAATCCTATGGTGTTTGTATGTGTAATGCTCTCAGCTTTGTTAAGTTCAGGAATTTGGCTTTTTGTGGCGACTAAAAAAGGACTTCCAGTTTCTACTACTCATAGTATTATAGGAGGTATTGTAGGTTCAAGTATTGCTATGGGCTTTGTATTTTTTGATCAAGATCAAGCATTATCTATGGTAAATTGGAATGGTATTTATAAAATAGCTATGAGTTGGGTTATTTCACCTTTGTTTGGTGGGCTTGTGGCGTATTTAATTTATGCTTATATTTATAAAAAAATCCTAAAGCCATCAGAAGAAATAACTCTTGTAGTAAAAGAAATCAAAAAAGAAAAAAAGGCTTTTAAAGAAGAATATTTTAAAAATTTAAAAAACAAAAGCCAAGAAGAGCAAATCAAAGAACTTAGTGCTATTGTTTTAGATGATGATGAAAAAAGAAGTGAATATAAGTTAAAAATCAAAGAATTAAAAGAAAAAGAAAAAAACATAGATGTTTTCTCAAGAATGAAATTTCACGTTCCTTTAATAGCAGGTGTAGGTGCATTGACTATTGCTTCTATGTTTTTATTTAAGGGTTTAAATAATGTTTCTACTTTAGATGTAATGCAAAATTTATGGATAGTTTCAATTATTTCTATTTTTGCTTATATTGTTACTTTAGCAGTCGTGAGATTGATGAAAAAAACTCAGGTTAATAAGACCATAGAAAAGATTTTTTCATGGTTTCAAATTTTTACTGCTTCAAGTTTTGCTTTTTCACATGGAGCTAATGATATAGCTAACGCTCTTGGACCATTTGCTGCTATTTTAGATGTACTTAAAAATAACACCATTAATCCTAGCTCACCAGTACCTTTTGCTGTAATGCTTATGTTTGGTATAGCTTTGGTTATTGGACTTTGGTTTTTGGGTAAAGAAGTTATTCAAACTGTGGGTTCAAAACTTGCTGAAATTAAACCAACAACAGGCTTTAGTGCTGAACTTGGCGCAAGTATTGTTATACTTTTAGCTACCCAACTTGGAATTCCAGTTAGCTCAACCCATATTTTAATCGGTGCTATTTTAGGTATAGGGGTATTTAATAAAGATGCTAAATGGGCTATGATGAAACCTATTGGTTTAGCATGGGTGATTACCTTACCAGTTGCTGGAATTCTTTCAAGTATTATTTTTGTTATCTTTGTAAATACAATCTTATGAGTTTAAACTCATAAGATGTTTTTTAGCTTCATCTAAATTAGAACTATTGATAAAATAATCAATTTTTGAAGGTTTTTTATATACTTTATCATAATATTCAAAAAGCATTTTTACACAAAGTTCTAAATTGTTTTCTTCATAATTTTGACAAAGTCTTAATTTAAAATCCTTGCTGATATAAGGTGATATTTTTTCAACACATTGATAAAATACTTTTTTATCCATTGGAGTATAGTTTTTTAAAACTCTTTGAACACGTAAATTCGTGTCACACTCACACCAAATTTTCTTAGCTTTTTGCATGCTATTGTATAAATTTAGCGGGATAGTTAAATTTCCAATTTGTCTGCTTTCAGCTTCTATAAAACAAGTTTTATAAGTATAATCTTTTAAAAAATAAAACAATTCATCTTCAAAAGCTTTTTGGCTTGGTTGTTCTCCATAAATTTTACCAAAACTTGATCCTTGATGGTTGGCTAATTTTTCTAAATTTAAAGCATTGTCTAAAGTTTGGATTAAATCACTTTTGCCACTTGCTGTATTACCGCAAAGACATAAAAACTCAATATTTAAATCTTTTCTAAAAAACTCACTCACATAACTTCTATAAGCTTTATATCCACCTTCTAATCTTGCAACCCTATAACCAAGTTCGGCTAAGATTAAAGCAATGGCTTTTGATCTTTTACCACCTCTTGCGCAATAAATTCCCACCAAAGAGCCTATTTTATAATTTTGATAAATTTTATTAATATGCTCGCTCATATTTTTACAAATATAACTTGCACCTTTTGCTTTAGCTAAGCCTTTGTTTTTCTTATAAAGCGTGCCTATTTCTTCAAATTCATTATCATTGAGTGCGTAGTAATTTTGCGCAGATTTTATATGAGCAAGTTTGTATTCTTTAGGGCTTCTTGCATCAATTAAAAGATCAAAATTAAATTTTAAAAAATTTTCAAAATCAACTTCTTTATACATAGTCTTTAAAAGCTTTACATAAGGTGGTATAAACTTTTTCCAAATCGCTCCCGCAAACTCTAGTTTGTCCTATGGTAGTGATAAAATTTGTATCGCCTTGCCATCTTGGGATTAAATGATAATGACAATGTGGTGCTATGCCAGCTCCTGCTGCACTGCCTAAATTCATACCTATATTAACACCCTTAGCGTGAAAGTTTTCTTTTAAAATTTTAACTCCAATACGTACAAAATGGCTAATTTCTAGCCATGTATCATCACTTAAATCTTCTATATTTTCTAAATGCTCATAAGGGATAATCATAAAATGACCCGGACTATAAGGGTATTTATTCATAATGCCAAAACATTCTTTAGCTCTAAAAATCACCCCAAGTTTTTCATCTTCATTAAGTTCATGCTTACAATGACAAAAAGGGCAAAAATTTTTATCTTTATTGCTAAAATAAACATCCCTCCAAGGTGCGTATAAATACTCCATCAACTCTCCTTTATGCAAGCATGTAGATTTTTAATATTTTTACTTATAAGAGCTTTATTTTTTGGTATCAAAGGTAATAGCTTTTCATCTTCTAGCAAAAAAATTCTAGCTCCAGCTAAAATAGCATTATTAAGATCGCTTTTGCTTTCAAGGTAAAAAATAGCCTCTAAACCAAGATGTATTGCAAAATTATAGAGTTTTTTTAGTTGCATGGTTTTTAGCATTTTAGGAAATACAATAAATGCATCAGCCCCATATACTAAGCTTTCTAAAATTTGATATTCATCAAAAATAAAATCAAATTGCACAATAGGTTTTTCATGATAGCGTCTAAAAAGACTTAAATTTTGTATGTCTTGATTAAGCAAAGGGCTTGTTGGTAAGATGATGGCATCGAAATTTTCATGATTAAAATTTAAATCTTTAGAATATAAAAAATGCGAAAGTTTTCCTTCAAGTAAAAGTGTATAAATATCTTTAGGATAAAAGGCATTAGAAGCTAGACTTCTACCTAACATATCATAAGGAAAAATTTCTTTTTTGCTTTCAAGAATTTTTTGTGTTTTCGAAAAATGATTTTTTAAATCTATTGTTTTAAACATTTTTCGATAGCCTTTAAATGCTCTTTGCTTTCATCTGAGCTTGAAAATTCTTTATCATGCAGTGTTTTTTGCAAAATTTCATAAGCCTTTTTGCAATTTTTAAGTTTATAATATCCCCAAGCTAAAGAGTCTAGATAGTAAAGATTTTGTGGTTCTTGTTCAAGTGCCCAGCCTACTAGCTCTATACCTTTGGCTATATCAATATCATATTCAATTAAAGCATAGCCATAGTAGTTTTGATATAAAGCATCACTGCGCACATCTACGCTTTGTTCAAATTTTTTCATGATAGAGGCTAGAATTTTTGGATCCGTGACTTTTTTACTTTTAGGATCCATATGAATTTCAAATTCTAAAACACCTGCCATAGAAAGATATTTTTTATCTTTACTAAGTTCATAATGTTTTAAAGCTATTTCATAGGCCTTTTTATAATCTTTTGTTTGTGTGTATAAGAAAATTTTGGTATCAGGATCTATGTTATATTTTTGGGTTAAATTTAGAGCCTGAGTATAATTTTTTTCTTGTACTAGTAATTCTATCATAGCGTAGATGTATTTAATATCATTGTTGAGTTTATATAGCTTTTCAAGGGTTTGGATACTTGCTTTGTGATCTTTTTGCTCTTGATAAATTTTTAAAAGTAGGGTGCATGTTTTAAGGGTGCATTGTGAACTTTTTACAAATTCTTCTAAGGCCTTTTTAGCTTGGTTGATATTTTTATTTTTGATATTAATTTCAACTATTTTAAGTAATAAATTTTCATGCTCAAAAAGCTTATAAGCAAGATTGTATTGTTCTAAAGCTTTAGTATATAAAGCTTTTTTGGCAAAAATATCGCCTAATATTTCATAATTTCTATAATCTTGTTCCTCTTTAATGAGTTTATAAAGTATAGCTTCAGCTTGTTTATAATCTCCTATTTCAAAAAAATATAAAGCATTTAATCTTGCAATAGCTGTGTGTTCTAAAAAGTCTTTAGAAGCTTTTAAAAGCTCATCTTTTTGTTTTAAATTAGCACTTAAAGCTAAAAGTAAAGCCTTTTGCAAATATATACTTTCATTATTTTCATGAAATAAATTTGTATAAATATCACATGCTTTTTGAAATTGCCCATGCTCTTCATAAATAAGTGCTTGTAGGATTTTATCTTCACCTTTAGCTAAAGCAAGGCTTGTTAGGATAAAAACTATAATTAGTGAAAGCAAACCCCTATACATTCTTTTTTTAACTCCTCTTTGTGTGTTTTAAAATACTCCCAAAATGGAAAAGTTCTACATTGTTTTGGTCTATGCTTATAAATTAAACATTTTTTATACATTGTATCAAAAAAAATACAACGGTAGCCATTTTCATACTTTGCTTCTTTAAAGCTATATTTAAATCCAACTTTGATGAGGTATTGTTCTTTAAAGGCTTCAAAGTTTAAATTTAAAAAACTAGCAATAGCTTCTAGTTCTTCTTTGCTAGCATAGATATACCCACTTTCTCCAGTGCAACACTTCCCACCACATTTTTCACAAGCACTTTCATCAAAAGAATAATCAAAACCTTTTTCACGCATCATAGCTTATAGTTCCTGTATTTTTATAAATTTCACTAATTTTTGGATTTAAAACATCATTTTCATACATAAAAAGTGTAGGCATTATCGCGCAAGGACTTTTGCTATTTTTTTTAATATGCATTAAAACAAGTCTTGCGTTAGTTTGTGCATTACTATGAACACATTGAAGTGAAACTAGTTTTAATTTAAATTGTTTTAAATAAGCGCAAATTTCATCTATAAAACTTGCCTCATAACACATAAAAAAACTACCATTTGGTTTGATTAAAGTATTTATTTTAGCAAACATCTTCTCAAGTGGCATAAATTCTTGATATCTTGATATACATAAATGTAAATCTTGGCTTTTTTGTGTATTTTTTTTATAAAATGGAGGATTAGAGATCAAAAAATCAAATTTTATATCACTTTTATAGTTTAAAAAGTCTTCACAAATGCCTTGAATTTCAAGTTTATTTTCTTTAGCATTTTTATAACTTAGTTTGATATTTTGCTCTTGGATATCTAGTAGATAAACTTTTGAATTTGGAAATTTTTGCTTTATCAAAAGTCCTAAAATTCCACAACCACATCCTATATCAAGGATATTACCTTTAAAATTATTTTTAGATAAAAAGTCAAAAAGTAAAAGACTATCGTTATTATAGCGATAGCCTTTTGAATATTGAAAGAGTTTTAGCATTTATAAAGATGATCGCAGATTTTAAATGAATCATTTAAACCCACTACAATAGAAGCTCCGTTTTTACTCGCTATATCACCTGCTACGAATAATCCTTTTACATTACTTTCTTTATTTTCATCAAAGCTTGGCACGCCTTTTTCATCAACTTCTATAGAGCATTTTTGTAAGAAATCAAGTGGAGTTGAACCGCCAATAGCATAAATAATACGATCATAAATTTCATTTGTGTCATTAGTGAAATTTACTTTAGCTTTACCACTTTCATCTTCAATACTAGTTATATCTATGCCAAGTTTTGCTTTTACACTGCCTTGTTTAAAAGCTTTTTGAATATCTTCTAGATTAATATCGTTTAATCTTGAGAAAGTTTCTCTTCTATAGCAAAGTGTAACATCGTTTTTTTTAGCTAAATCTATAGCGTATTCTGCTGCTGAATTTCCACCACCTACAACTAAGATTTTTTCACCTTGGCTTGCTGAATTTGCATTAAAATTGATGATTTTTGTTAAAGTTATAGGTAAAGTATAGCTTGGTTTATTTGGTTTACCCATTCTACCTATGGCAATAACTGCATTTTTGCAAATATAATTTTCATTTGCAGTGCTAACGATGAAATTTTCTCCATCTTTTTTAACACTTTCAACTTCACTAGAAAGCTTTACTTCAAGATTATACTCTTTGATGGCATTTTGGAAAGTTTCTATCGTACTTTCTCTAGTTCCATCTTCAAAATTTATATGCCCGTGATTTGTGCTATCACAACCTTTATAAGCTTTATCTACTCTTTTGCCTTCTTTGTAAAATTTTACTAAGGTTTGACAAATCGCATCAGCTTTTTCTAAAACAATAACTTCTTTATTTTTTATTTTAGCTTCTACTCCCGCTGCAATACCTGCAGGGCCAGCACCAATAACTACCATATCAAAAATTTTCATTATTTCCCTTTTTTAGTATTTTAATGTGTAAATGTATCAAAAAAATGATAATGAAATATAAAAATTTATAGATAATTTTAATTTTTTGTAGAGTTTTTGTTTTTATTGCAACTCATTTAATTAAAAAAATTTTTTAAAAATTATCTTAAGTGTGTAAAAAAATATATCAATTTAAAATTTTTATGCAAAATTATCTATATTTAGATTAAAAAATAAAAAAATCATATATAGTATAAAAAAGGAGGTTTTTAATGTATGAAAATAAAGAACAAAGTTTAAAAAATAATTTTTTTACATTATTGTTATTATCTTTTTGTGGATCTATTATTTATGGTTTGCCTTATTTTAGAAAATATTATTATGATGATTATATGAGTCTTTATCATTTAAATAATTTTGAAATGGGCCTTTTGGGTAGTGCTTATGGCTTACTTGGTTTGTTTTCTTATGCCTTAGGAGGATATTTAGCAGATCGTTTTGCGCCAAAAAAATTATTGATTTTTTCTTTAATTGCTACAGGACTTGGTGGTTTGTTGCATTTATATTTTACTTCTTTAAATGCACTTTTGATTATTTATGGAATTTGGGGGATTACTTCATTATTAACTTTTTGGCCTTCTTTGATGAAAATAGTAAGAAGTTTGGCAAATTCTAAAGAGCAAGCAAAAGCTTATGGAATTTTTGAAGGTGGTAGAGGTGTTGTTGGTGCTGCACATTTGGCTATAGCTACAAGTATTTTTGGATATTTTCAAACAAAAGCTTTAGCCGCACAAGGTATAGAAATGGTTATTATTTTTTATTCTATAGCTCCTATTGCAAGCGCTGTTTTATTATTTTTTCTTTTAAAAGATGAGGTTAATGAACAAAGCGAGAAGATTAAAATCAAAGATTTAGTTTTTCTTTTGAAAAATTCTGCTCTTTGGCTTGTGGTTGCTATTACTTTTTGTACCTATTTTTTTAATATGAGCTTTTATTATTTTACTCCTTATGCAAGTAATGTGATAGGAGCTTCTGCTGTTTTTGCAGCTATTTTAACAGTATTAGCTCAATACATTCGTCCTGTTTCTTCTGTGGTAGGTGGGTTTATAGCAGATGGATATGGAAAGGCTAAAATAATGATGATAGGCTTTATTTTAATGGGAATTGGTGTTATTTTTTTAATGCTTAGTTCAAAATTAAATGGATTTTTGCAAATGAGCGTTTTAACTTCTGCTTGTGTGGTAATTTATGTAGCTATGTATTCTAATTTTGGAATTTATTATTCTTTACTTAGTGAGGGAAAAATTCCTATTCATTTGGCAGGTATGGCCATAGGTATTGTATCTACTTTTGGATATTTACCTGAGGTTTTTGCACCTTTGCTTGCTGGAGATTTATTGGATAGATATCCAGGTGTAAAAGGTTTTCATATATATTTTACTATTATGATAGCTATGGCTATTTTGGGTGTAATGTTTTGTTTGATTTGGATTAAAAAATACAATAAAAAGGAGATGAAATGAAGGAAATTGTTTTTAACTTTAAAAACAAGGTTAGAGTAATAGAAAATGAATGGATAGTTTTAAAAGATGGCACTAAGCTTTCATCACGAATTTGGCTTCCTCAAGTAAAAGAAAAAGTTCCTGCTATATTAGAATACATTCCTTATAGAAAAAATGATGGAACAAGGGGCAGAGATGAGCCTATGCATGGATATTTTAGTGGTAATGGTTATGCGGTTGTTAGAGTTGATATTAGAGGAAGTGGGGAATCTGATGGTTTATTAGAAGATGAATATTTAAAGCAAGAGCAAGATGATGCCTTAGAAGTCATTGAATGGATAGCAAAGCAAGAATGGTGTGATGGAAATATTGGTATGATGGGTAAATCTTGGGGTGGATTTAATTCTTTACAAGTTGCAGCAAGAAGACCCAAAAATTTAAAAGCTATTATAGTGGTAGGTTTTACCGATGATAGATTTAATGAAGATATTCATTATAAAGGTGGATGTTTACTTAATGATAATTTTTGGTGGGGTAATATTATGCTTGCATATCAATCACGTTTTGTTGATCCAAAAATTGATTCAAATGGTAGAAATAAATGGCTCAATAGGCTTGAGAATATGCCTTTATGGCCCGCATTGTGGCTTGAGCATACTTTAAAAGATGACTATTGGAAGCATGGATCTGTTGGAGAAAATTATGATGATATACAAGTTCCTGTTTTTGCATTAGATGGGTGGGCTGATTCTTATACTAATCCTGTTTTTACTCTAATGAATGCTTTGAAAGTTCCAAAAAAAGCTATCGTTGGTCCTTGGGCTCATGTTTATCCTCATAATGGATCTCCTTTGCCTGCAATGGGTTTTTTACAAGAAGCACTTAAATGGTGGGATAAATGGCTTAAAAATGAAGAAAACGATGTGCTTGAAGCTCCTATGATACAAGCATATATTGAAAATAGCTCTAAGCCAAATTCAAAAACAGAGAAAGTAGAAGGTCGTTTTGTTGCTTTAAATGATTTTAAAAATGATATTAGCTATAAAAAATACTATTTAAATCCGTATAAACTAACATGCAAAAAATCAAGTGAATTTATCAAAATTAACACTCCATTAAATCATGGGCTTTTATCCGGAGAGTGGATGGGGGCTGGTGTTTTAGGAGAAAGTCCTAGTGATCAAAGGTTGGATGATGGGATGGCAGTTGTTTTTGAAAGTGATTTTTTAGAACAAGATTTAGATATTTTGGGTTTTCCGGTTTTAAATGTAAAAATTGCAAGTGATCAAGGAAAAGCTATGCTCTTTGCTCAGCTTAGTGAAGTTAGAGCTGATGGTTTTGTAAAAAGAGTAAGTTATGGAGTGATCAATCTTGCATTAAGTGATGATAAAGAGCAATTTATACCTTTAAAAAAAGATGAATTTATCCAAAAGCAAATCAAACTTGATGCTTGTGGATATAGATTTACCAAGGGTTCTAAGATAAGATTATCATTAGCAAATTCTTTTTGGCCTATGTTTTGGCCTATGCCAAAAATTTCAACCTTGACTTTGGATTTAAATGAGTGTGAATTTAATTTGCCATGTTTTAATGGACAAAATAGTAATAAAATCAATATGCAAGCACAAAGTGCTCCTTTAACTCCAATAACACTTTTAGAAGAAGGTAGGGTAGATAGAAGCATTTCTTATGATATTTTAAATGATACTTGGACTTGTATTACAGATGGTGTTGGCGGAGTTTTTGGAGAAGGTGTTTATAGATTTGATGAGGTTGATGTTTTAGTAAAGCATAATTTAAAAAGAGAATTAAAACTTCAAAATGAAAACCCATTAAGCGCGCAATATACCATTACTCAAACAATGCAAATAGGACGTGAGGGTTGTATGATGGAGGCTGATATAATCTTAACACAAACTAGTGATTTGGAGTATTTTTATATTAAGGGAAAAATAGCAGTCAAAGAAAACGATAAACTTGTTTTTGATAAAAAATATGATTATAAAACTAAAAGAAATAGTTTGTAAAATTTCCCAAAGTAAAATTACTTTGGGAATTAATTTTCTTGCAAGATTTTAGCTAAATCTTTAGCACCTTTTAAATCCACTTTGCCAGAACCTAAAAGTGGAATTTGTTCTACTTTAAAATATCTACTTGGTTTAAAAATAGCAGGCATAGTAGAGTTTTTAATCGCTTCGCAAATTCCATCAAAGTCTTGCTCTTGACATTCTACTAATAAGCATACCATTTCACCTTTTTTATCATCATCTAGCGCAACTGCGCAAAATTTTACTATATCTGTATTGATAAATTTAGCAATTTCCTCTTCTAAAGCCCCTAAAGATATCATCTCGCCACCAATTTTTGCAAAACGAGAATAACGATCTACTATATATAAAAAGCCATCCTCATCTACATGGCCTTTATCGCCGGTATTGTACCAACGTATACCATCGATTTCTTTGATAACTTCATCGGTTTTTTCTTTATTGTTTAAATAACCCACCATAACCTGATGGCCACCAATGAGTATTAATCCATCTTCTCCATGATTTAAACTTTCATAAGTAGATGGATCTACTATGCGTATAGCGCTTCCTGGTAAAGGCATACCTACACTACCTTCTTTATTTGCACGGTGTAAAATCCAATAGTCAGGATCAAATTTATTCGGTAAATTTACACTTGCAACTGGAGTGGTTTCAGTGGCTCCATAGCCTTCAAAAATAGGTTTTTTAAATTTCATTTCAAAGGCAGTTCTTACTTCGCTTTTGAGTTTTTCAGCACCTGAAACGATAATCCTTAAGCTTTCAAACATAATCGCATCAAGTTTTTTATTTCTTGCATAAATACCTAGAAAAGTTGAAGTAGCACACATAATACTAACATTATTTTTTACTATAGCTTTTGCTACACCTAGCGCATCTGTTGGATCAGCATGTGTTATGCTTTTAATCCCTTCTAATAAAGGCATAAAAGTAGTTACAGTTAATCCAAAAGCATGAAAAGGCGGTAAAGAAGATAAGACAACATCTTCATTTTTTGCACATAATACATCTGAAATTTGAGCTATATTGCTTAAAATATTACGATTATTTAGCATTACTCCTTTAGGTGTTCCCTCGCTACCACTACTAAATAATATAGCAGCTATGGCAAGGTTTTGTTTATTAGGCGCAAATAATGCTTTTATTAAACAAGTAGGTAAGATACTTACTAAAGCAAGCATAGAAAAGATTTTGAGTTTTTGTTTTTTAAAGCTTGCGATAATATCTTCCATAAAAATGATTCTAACATGCTCTTCAAATTCTAGTTTTATACCTTTATTTTCTAATTTTTCCATAAATTTTCTAGAGGTATAAATTTGTTGAATTTGAGAACTTTGAATGGCTTGATTAATTGCTTTTATACCTGCTGTGAAGTTTAAATTTACTACGATTTTATTTGCAAGCAATACAGCTAGATTGCAAAGAGAACTAGCCATAGAAGCAGGGAGTAAAATTCCCACACATTCTTCTTTTGGAGCATAGCTTCCTTGGGTAGGTTGTATATTTAGCTCATGCGATCTATTTTTTATGAAAGAGCTGAAAACCAAACTTAAAGCAAGCATTTTTCTATAGGTAATACCACCTATTAAAGGATCAACAATAGCTATTTGACTTAAATTTCTTTTAGCGCTATCTATCCAAGCTCTAGCTATAGTATGCATACTTTCACATTGAGATTTCCAAGCAATAAATGAAAGTTCAAAAACCTTTGCTTTAACCACTTCTTTTTTAGTGTGTATTGGCAAGCTTTTTCCAAAAGCAATAGCGATTTTTCTTTTGCTTATTTTGCGGTTTCTTGCTGAAAATTCTTCATCACTTCTTGAAAAAGCACTTCCCCAAAGTCCTCTAATATAAAAAGGTAAAATCACTCCATCTTGCTCTTCTAATTTTGAGCAAACTAACTCAAACCCACCTTTAAATTCATTAAGCTGTCCATGGCGTGAAAGCACTCCTTCTGGGAAAAGGCAAACTAAATTTCCGTTTTTAATATGCATAGCAATAAGCTCTAAGCTTGATTTACTAGAAGCACTTGAAACAGGAATAACTCCAAATTTATCAAGAAAAATTCTAATATACCACTTAGAATAAATGCTTTTTTCCATAACAAAATAAATTTTTCTTGGTATAGCCATTTGCACAATAGCCCAATCTATAAAAGATATATGATTACCAAGTAATAATGCTCCACCTTTTTCAGGAATATTTTCAAAACCTTCTACTAATAAACGATAGCGTTGAAAAAACGCTATACTCATTAATAAACGCACTAAAGAAAAAGGCAATTTACTTAACACATAAATGCTTCCAAAAAATGCCACAGCGATGATAAAATAAAACAAATTTATCACTTCAATTTTAGCATATGCAGCAAAAGTAGCTAGTGCCAAAAAGCCTAACATAAAAATATTTTGTATAAAATTATTTCCTGCTAAGACTTTTCCTAGTTCATTTTCTTTTGCATGAAATTGTATTAGAGAGTTTAAAGGTATGATAAAAAATGCTCCGCTTAAACCAAAAATAAAAAACACCACACTATAGCTTAGTAGGTTTTCTAAAAATGGCATTAAAATGCTCATTAGAAAAACCCCTGAAGCACCTAGTGGTATAAGACCTAATTCGATGTAATTTTTAGAAAACTTACCACTAATAAGCGATCCTATAATCACTCCTATACCAGAAAAAGCTAAAGAGCATTGTACATAAAAGGTATTTTCTATGAAAAGATCGTTTTTTGCATATACAGGAAAACTCACTAAATAAAGTTGTGATATGGCCCAAAAAAGTGAAATTCCTACAATACAAAGCCAAATGATTTTATGAGAAAATATTGTTTTTAAATTAGAGGCTAAAAGCTTTCCTTGGAAATATTGTTTTTTATCAAAACTTAAACTTTTATCTTCTTCTTTTAAGCTAGGAAGTTTATAAGCTAAAAAAAGTTCTAATACAGCAAAAGCTATTAATACAAAACCCAAAGGTGCAATTTGTGTTAAAATGTCTGAAGGGGTGTTAAAATTTGGCTCAAAAAGCATTTCAAAGCTTAGAGAAAATACCGCCATACCCGCTAAAATAGCCACAATACTTACTGCATTGACAGCTCCATTTCCCATAGCTAAAAGCTCTTTTCCTACTAATTCTTTTATAAAACCATATTTTGCAGGAGAGTATAAAGCAGATTGCACTCCCATGATAAAAGTCATTACAAAAGCAAGCCAAAATGCTCCAAGATAATAACACAAACAAATAATACAAGTTAATATTACCGAAAATAATGCAGATATTTTCATGATTTTATTTTTAGGAAATTTATCTGCTAAAAATCCAGAAGGCGAAAGCATAAGAATAAAAGGCAAAAGCATTAAAGCATTGACAATAGCAGTTAGAAAAAGTTGGGTGCTATCTTCATAAAATTTATAGATAGTGTTTTGTATAATGATTTTGTGTCCTAAATCCACAAAAGCATTAATAAAAGCCACTGCTAAAAATGGCGATACGCCAAAAATCTTTAAGAAATTTCTTTGCATTAAAAACTCCATTTTATTTTAAAAATATTATTCTATTATATAAAATTTAAATGGAGTTTTGATATTTGATTAATCTTTAAATTCTACCACTTCATTAAATGCAAAACGAACTTTTTCTGTGCTAATATTTTCTTGGGTATGTCCTAGAGTAATGAGCATGGATACTCTTTGCTTGGTAGTGTCTAAATTTAAATATTGATTGATTTTATCTTTATCAAAGCCACCGATGATACATGAGCCCAAATTTAAACTATAAGCAGCATTGATAATATTTGCAATAGCAAGATAGCTTTGTTCTTTAGCATAAATAAAACTTTGTTCTAAATCCATTGCGTCTAAAAATGGCTTATAAGTTTGCAAGCGTTTGTTTAATTCTTCTTGGCTTAAACCTCTCTTTTTTAGTTTTTCTTCAAAATAATCTTTAAAATCAGCCCTTGAAATTACAACTATAATAGCAGCACAATTTGCTACATGGCTTTGGTTATTAGCTATTTTAGCAATTTCTTTTTTATGTTCATCTTTTTGAAAAACTAAGAATTTCCAAGGTTCAAGTCCTAAGGAGCTAGGAGATAATCTAGCACATTCTAAGATATATTCTAAATTCTCTTTAGAAATTTTTTCTTGGGTGTAAGCTCTAATAGAAGAGCGATTTTGCATTAAATTTAAATAATCTTGCATTATTTTTCCTTTTTTTGATTTATCTTATATCTTATAAGCTTTAAAATTGTTAAAATTATATTTTATTGTTACAATTTTATTTTTACTTCATACAAATGTTTTATTATATGATTTTTAAAGGATTAAAATGAAAAAAATAATTTATTTAAGCATATTTTTGATTATACTCATTATAGGGGTGTATTTTTTCTTTTTTGCAAATAAGGAAGAATATAATTATCTAACTTATGAAGTTAAAAAACAAGACATCACTCAAAGCATAGAAGCAATAGGCGAAGTTTATGCGAAAACCCAAGTTGATGTTGGTGCGCAAGTTAGTGGGCAAATTACTAAACTTTATGTAAAATTAGGTGATCATGTTAATGAGGGTGATTTAATCGCACAAATTGATAAAGATAAGCAACAAAATGATTTAGATATTACCAAAGCTCAGCTTGAAAGTGCAAAGGCAAATTTAGAAAGTAAAAAAATCGCTCTTGATATAGCTACTAAACAATACCAAAGAGAACAAAAGCTTTATACTAAAAAGGCTACCTCTTTAGAAAATCTTGAAAATCTTAAAAATACTTTTTATGCCCTAAGGGCAAATGTGACTGATTTAAAAGCTCAAACTACTCAACTTGAAATTTCTTTAAAAAATGCTCAAAAAGATTTAGCTTATACTACTATAACCGCACCTAGTAAGGGTGAGATTATCAATGTAGCAGTTGAAGAAGGACAAACTGTAAATGCAAACCAAAATACACCAAGTATAGTGCGTTTGGCTGATTTAAGTGAAATGGAAATTCGTATGCAAATAGCTGAAGCTGATATTAATAAAATTAGTGTGGGAAAAAAGGTTAAATTTAGCATTTTAAATGAGCCTGATAAAAAATACGAAGCAATTATTTCAAGTATAGATCCAGCAAATACTACTATAAGCGATGCAACAAGTAATACAAATTTAAACTCAAACTCAAGTACTAGCGCTAGTGCTGTGTATTATTATGCAAGGGTTTTTGTAAAAAATGATAATAATTTTTTACGCATAGGTATGAGTACAGAAAATGAAATTGCTATTAAAACAGAAAATAATACTTTAGTTATACCAACTTTAGCTATAAAAAGCGATACAAGTGGTTATTATGTAGAAATTTTAAAAGCAAATAATATAAGTGTAAAAACACCTGTTAAATTAGGTATCAAAGATAGTTTAAATACTCAAATTTTAGATGGTATTAATGAGGGTGATTTAGTTATCATAGGTAAAAATAAAAAATGATACGCTTAGAAAATATACAAAAAAAGATTAATAATACAACTATTTTAGAAAATATTAATCTTTATATTCAAAAAGGGGAATTTGTAGCTATTATAGGGCAATCAGGCAGTGGAAAAACCTCTCTTTTAAATATTATAGGCACACTTGATGAGCCAAGTAGTGGAAAATACTTTTTAGATGCATATGAAGTTACAAATTTAAGCAAGGATGAAAAAGCAAGGATTAGACGTGAAAAAATAGGTTTTATTTTCCAAAGATATAATTTGCTTAGTCTTTTAAATGCTAAAGATAATGTAGCCTTACCTGCTGTTTATGCAGGTAAAAACAAAAATGAAAGATCACAAAAGGCTAGAGAATTACTTTCTTTTTTAGAGCTTGATCATAAAGAATTATCAAAGCCAAATGAGTTAAGCGGGGGACAACAGCAAAGAGTTTCCATAGCAAGAGCTTTGATGAATGGCGGTGAGCTTATTTTAGCAGATGAGCCAACGGGTGCGCTTGATTCTAAAAGCGGTAAGATAGTTTTAGAAATTTTAAATAAACTAAATGAGCAAGGACACACCGTAGTTTTAGTCACTCATGATAGAGAAATAGCTGCTAGAGCAAAAAGAGTTATAGAAATTAAAGATGGTAAGATTATAAGTGATAATGGTGCAAAAAAAGCAGACGAAATAAAAGCTAAGTTAATGCCAAAAGAGAAAAAAAGCTTTAATTTGCTTAAAAATCAGCTTTTTGAAAGTTTGAAAATGTCCATAGCTTCCATTGTAGCACACAAGCTACGTTCTTTGCTTACTATGCTTGGTATTATCATAGGCATAGCTTCAGTAGTTTGCGTGGTTGCTTTAGGGCTTGGAGCTCAACAAAATATACTTGCTTCTATTAGTTCTATCGGGACTAATACCATAGAAGTTGTTTCAGGACGAGGCTTGGGAGATATTCGATCAGGTAAAACAAGGCTAAATTTAAGTGATTTAAAAACCTTAAGTTCTTTGCCTTATTTAGAAGCAGTAGAAGCAGATGTGGGTAAAGTAGGGGTTGTAACTTATAAGAATAATTCTTTGCAAGCTAGAATTTATGGAGTAGGGCCAAATCATCTAAGGCTTAGAGGTTTTGTGATGGTAGATGGTAGGTTTATTAATAATGAAGATATAAAAGATAATACTAATATTTGTATTATAGATGAAAATGCTTTGAGAATTTTATTTGATAATATCAGCGCTAAAGATGTTTTAGGTAAAAGTGTGATTTTTAACAAACAGCCTTTAACTATAGTTGGTGTTTTAAAAAAAGAAAGAGATAATAAAGGCTTTAGAGCTGATGAAAATACCATTAAAATTTACACTCCTTATTCTACTTTGATGAATAAAATCACAGGGGATAAACAAATAAGAGCTATAGTAACTAAGGTAAAAGATGAGGTAAATCCTGCTTTAGCTGAAGAGGCTATGGTAAAAATTTTAGAGATTAAACGCGGAAAAAAAGATTTTTTCACTATAAATTCTGATGCAATTAAAAATGCTATTGAGGAAAATACTGCTACTTTGACTTTACTTATTTCTTCTATTGCGGTAGTGTCTTTAATAGTAGGTGGTATTGGTGTGATGAATATCATGCTTGTTTCAGTAAGTGAGCGTACAAGGGAAATTGGAGTTAGAATGGCTATTGGAGCTAGAAAAGAAGATATTTTGATGCAGTTTTTAATTGAAGCTGTGTTGATTTGTTCTTTAGGAGCTATTTTTGGAGTAATGCTTTCTTTTGTTATCATTGAAGTATTTAATTCTTTAAATTTTGGTTTTACGATGATACTTTCATTAAATTCAGTATTTTTAGGGCTTTTAAGTTCGGTTTTAATCGGAGTGGTTTTTGGATTTTTTCCAGCAAAGAATGCAGCAAATTTAAATCCTATTAGTGCTTTATCAAAGGAATGAGATGAGAATATTTTTATTATTTTTTATAGCTTTTTTTTTAAATGCTTGCGTAGGAGTAAAATTAGAACAAGTATCCCAAGATCAAATAAAAAAAGAATATTTTGAAGATTTTAATGCAAGCAAGGCTTGGTGGGAAAAATATAATAATCAAGATTTAAATAATATCTTAAAAGCTATTATTGACAATAACAAAGATCTAAATGTAGCAAGAGTTAATTTTTTAAGCACTTTAGCTAGATATAAGCTTTTAAATTTAGATCTTTATCCTACTTTGAGTGGAAATTTAGGTGCAAATATAAGAAAAAATTTAAACAATGGCGCAGAAATGCATAGTTTCTCAAATGGCATTATGTTAAATTATGAGCTTGATATGTATGGCAAAATCTCAGATCAAGTTGCTAGTTCTGAATTTTTAGCAAAAGCAAGTGAGTATGAGTTGCGCTCTTTGGAGCTTGATACGATTAATTTAGCAATTAATAGTATTTTTGAATTGATTTATTTTAATGATGTAGATCGCTTGCTAAACAATCATTTAAAAAATCTTGAGCAAATGCTAGAAATTTATACTACTAAATTTGATTATGGCAAGGTTGAGTATATTGATCTTTTAAATATCAAAAAGTCTTTATTAAATACTAAACAAAATATCATTACAAATTTGCAAAATAAAGACTTAACACTTAAAAATATAAAAGATTTACTAGGTAAAGATGATGAGCGTTTGATTAATAAAATGCTAAATTATACCCTTGAAGATTTTTCATTGCAAAAAATTAATTTTGATATAGAGTTAAAAATGCTTGCTTATAGACCACAAGTTCAAGCAAAACTAAATCAACTTATGGCTTCTTATAAAGATTATACAAGTGTGCAAAAAAGCATTTTGCCTAGTATAAAAATATTAGGAAATTTAGATGGGAGTGATAAAAATTTTGATGAGAGTTTTAAATTTTTAATCTTAGGTGGAAATGTTGTTATTGACTTACCATTTTTGGACTTTTATAGAGTAAGACAAAATGTAAAAATTTCTGAATTTGCATACCAAGCACGCTTATATGAGTATAAAGATGCATTGCAAAGAGCCATTCATGAGTTTAAACTTTGTTATGAAAACGATAAATACTATAATGATTTGTTAAATTTAGTAAAAGATATTAATACTAACCAAGCAAAAATTACACAATTATATTTTGAAAAATATGAATTAGGGCGTAATGAGCTAAAAGATTATCTTGATGCGGATGCTTTGCTTATTAATTCACTTCAAGAACTTAGTAGAGCGAAACTATCTTTGCTTAAAAATATTAATTTATATCATAATATAGTATTGATTTCAGAGTAAAATAGACTTAAAAATGTTTCATTTTGTAATATCTTAGTAAAGAGTAGTGTTTATTTGCGTTGTTTTTAAAGTCATTTAGATTACAATTGATAAGTAAATCAAACAAAGGAGAAGTATGAAATTTGATTTTTATGCAACGCTAGTTACTATGGTTATAGTATTGCTTTTGGGCGTTTTTGTCATTAAAAGGGTAAAATTTCTTCGTGATTATAATATCCCTGAGCCAGTTGTTGGTGGTGGAATAGCTGCGATTATTCTTTTAATCTTACATAGTTCTTTTTCGCTAGACATTAAATTTGATGAATCTATGAAAGATCCGTTAATGCTTGCATTCTTTTCAAGTATTGGTTTGTTAGCTGATTTTGCTTCATTAAAAAAAGGTGGTAGAAAATTAGCAGTTTTTTTAGTTGTAGTTGTAGCTTTACTCTTTGCGCAAAATATAGTTGGTATAGGTGTAGCAACTGCCATGGGACAAAATCCACTTATGGGGCTTATAGCAGGTTCTGTTACAATGAGTGGTGGTCATGGTACAGGTGCAGCTTGGGCGGCTGAATTTATTAAAGAACCTTATTTGTATTCTAGTGCAACTACCGTTGCGATTGCTTGTGCGACTTTTGGACTTATTTCAGGTGGTATCATAGGTGGGCCTGTTGCGAGATATTTGGTTAATAAACACAAATTAGTAGTTCCAAAACAAAATGATGATAAAGATGCGATTTTAAATTTCCAATCTCCAGAAAAAGAAAGATTGATCACTCCATCTTCTTTTATAGAGTCTTTAGCATTGATTGCTTTATGTTTATTAATAGGTAATGCTTTATCTACTTATATCAAAGCAAATACAGGTTTTACTTTACCAACTTTTGTGTATTGTCTTTTTGTGGGTGTTGTTCTAAGAAATGTTTTATCAGCTACAAAAATTCACCATGTATTTGATAGAGAAGTATCAGTTTTAGGTAATGTAAGCTTGTCATTATTCTTAGCTTTAGCGTTAATGACTATTAATCTTTGGGATCTAGTAACCCTTGCACTACCGATGCTAGTAATTTTAGTAGTACAAGTTGCTATGATGGCTGCTTTTGCTATATTTGTAACCTTTAGAATATGTGGAAAAGACTATGATGCAGCAGTTTTAGCAGCAGGACATTGTGGTTTTGGTTTAGGTGCTACTCCAACAGCTATGGTAAATATGCAAACTGTAACAAATCATTATGGTATGAGCCATATGGCATTTATTATTGTGCCTTTAGTAGGTGCATTTTTCATAGATATAGTAAATGCTTTAGTGATTAATGCTTTCTTATATCTACCATTCTTTCATTAAAATCATCTAGCACTAATTTAGTGCTAGATTAACTTTTTATCTTTGCTCTTACATAAATGATTTAAAAAACACTCTTTACATAAAGGATTTTTAGCCTTGCATGTATAGCGTCCAAAAAGCACCATAGCTTGATGAAGATAGTTTAGATTATCTTTAAAAATTTTAGTTAAGTCTTTTTCTGTTTCTTCAGGAGTTTTGGCTTTGCTAAGATTAAGTCTGTGTGAAACTCTAAATACATGAGTATCTACAGCCATACAATTAGCCCCGCACCATTCTATCATTACTACATGTGCAGTTTTTTGTCCTACTCCTGTTAGAGTTTTTAAATCTTGCTCATTCATAGGAATTTCACCATTAAATTGCTCGCAAACTGCTTGAGCCATTTTGATTAAATTTTGTGCTTTATTATTATAAAATGAGCAAGAATTAATCAAAAGCTTCAAAGATGATAAGTTTGCCTTAGCTAAATCTTGTACGCTAGGATAAGCTTCAAATAAAGCCGGTGTGATGAGATTAACCCTTTTATCAGTACATTGAGCTGAAAGCATAACACAAACTATAAGTTCATAAGCATTACTAAAAACTAATTCTGTTTTTGCCTCTCCAAAATGCTCTAAAAATAATTTTTTAATTTCTAAATTTCTTTTCATAAACTTATTGTATGTTAATCGGCTTTAAATAAAGTTTAGATATAATAAAATCAACAAAACTATTTCAAAAGGAAAAACAATGAAAAAAATTTCTTTAGTTGCTGCGGCTTTGCTAACAGGTTTAAGTTTAAATGCTGCGGTGGTTGCAACCCTTGATGGAAACAATATCAGCGATACAGAAGTGAATGAATTTTTTGCTCCTATGTTAAGAGGTGCTAAAATCACTGATTTGCCAGCTGAACAAAAAAAAGCAATTATTGATCAATATATCGTTCAACAACTTGTATTAAAAGATGCTAAAGCTCAAAAAATAGAAAATGATCCTTCATATAAAGAAGAATTAGAGCGTGCTAAAGAAGCTATTTTGGTAAATATCTACCAAAAGAAAATTTTTGATTCAATTAAAAATAATGATGCTAAAGCTAAAAAATTCTATGAGGCAAATAAAGATAAATTCACTAAACCAGCTCAAGTGAAAGCTAAGCATATTTTGGTAACTAGCGAAAAAGAAGCTAAGGATATTATTGCCGAGCTTAGTAAGCTAAGTGGAAAAGCTTTAAATGATAAATTTGCTCAACTTGCAAAAGAAAAATCAATCGACAAAGGTTCTTCAGCTCAAGGTGGTGATCTTGGTTGGTTTGCTGAATCAACTATGGTAAAACCATTTGCTGATGCAGCTTTTTCTATGAAAAAAGGTACTATTTCTAAAACACCTGTAAAGAGTGATTTTGGATATCATGTTATCTTAAAAGAAGATGCTAGAGCAAAAAGTACTATGAGCTATAATGAAGTAAAAGCAGGTATTGAAAGCAATATCAAAATGGAAGAATTTAAAGAACTTATGAATAAAAAAGCTCAAGAACTTCTTCAAAAAGCAAAAGTGGAATACAAATAATGGGTGTATTAGATCTTGTTAAACCAGGTGTTTTAAGTGGTGATGATCTAAATATCGTATATAATCATGCAAAAAAAGAAGGATTTGCTATCCCTGCGGTAAATGTCGTGGGGACAAATTCTATCAATGCGGTTTTAGAAAGTGCTAAAAAAGTTAATTCACCTGTGATTATTCAGTTTTCAAATGGAGGAGCTAAATTTGTAGCAGGGAAAGCTTGCCCAAAAGCTGATGTACTTGGTGCTATAAGTGGTGCAAGACATGTACATTTAATGGCAAAAGCTTATGGAATTCCGGTGATTTTACACACAGATCATGCTGCTAGAAAATTACTTCCTTGGATCGATGCTTTGATTGAAGCAAATATTGAGTTTAAAAAAGAAACAGGCAAGCCTTTGTTTAGCTCTCATATGATTGATTTAAGTGAAGAGGATTTAGAAAGTAATCTAAGCACTTGTGAAAATTATCTAAAACAAATGTCTGAACTTGGAATTTCTTTAGAGCTTGAGCTAGGATGTACGGGCGGTGAAGAAGATGGGGTGGATAATACTAATATCGATAATGCAAAATTATACACCCAGCCTGAGGATGTAGCACTAGCTTATGAGAGACTTTCTAAAATTAGTGATAGATTTTCAATCGCAGCTAGCTTTGGTAATGTACATGGAGTATATAAACCAGGAAATGTGATTTTAAGACCTGAAATTCTTAAAAACTCTCAAAATTATGTAAAAGAAAAATTCAATCTTGGTGAAGAAAAACCAATCAATTTTGTTTTCCATGGTGGCAGTGGTAGTGATATAGAAGATATCAAAGCAGCACTTAGCTATGGTGTGATTAAGATGAATATTGATACAGATACTCAATGGGCTTTTTGGGATGGTGTTAGAGAGTATGAACTTAAAAATAAAGCTTATTTGCAAGGACAAATTGGCAATCCAGATGGAGATGATAAGCCAAATAAAAAATACTATGATCCAAGAGTATGGCTTAGAGCGGGCGAAGAAAGTATGATCAAACGCTTAGAGTGTGCTTTTAGTGATTTAAATTGTATCGATAGAAACTAAGAGTTTTATAACTCTTAGTTGATTTTCCTGTGAAGATTTCAAATTTTTAGAGCAAAATTAACAAAGGTTTATAAAATGGAAGTTAAAACAACTGATGATTTTTCTGATCTTGTATTGCCTGAGGGAAAAGGCAGTACTGGAATTGTTGCTTATTTAAAGATTATATTTATCCCTGCTATATTGTATATTTTAGTACTTTTAGGATATTTTGGAAAGATTGATTTTAAAGTAGAATTACATAGTGTTGTAATGATAGGGATTATCTTTTTGGTAGCTTTGATCTTTGCTAGACATAGTGCTGATTATGCTTCAAGTATTTTTGAGCAACAAAAAGATGAATTTAAGCTTATATTAAAACGCTATATTATGAAGCATTTTTTAGTTATAGGTAAAGAAACAAAGTCAAACGCTAGTTTTGATGATTTTGCTTATGCTTATGTGAAAGATTTGAGAAATGAAAATTTTGCTTCTGTAGGTGCAGCTATTTTTCCTATGCTCGGTATTTTGGGGACTTTTATAAGTATAGCAATGTCTATGCCAAATTTTAATTCAAGTGACACAGCAGGTTTAGAACAAGAAATTTCAGTTTTATTAAATGGAGTAGGAACAGCCTTTTATGTATCAATTTATGGAATTTTCTTAGCACTTTGGTGGATATTTTTTGAAAAATACGGCAGCAGTAAATTTCAAAAACTTCTTAATCGTCAAAAAAATGCAACAAGCGATTTTTTCTGGTCTAAAGAAGAAATTGATAGAAAATATCTTCAAGAAAGTTTGCAACATTTTGAAAAAATAGGCACGATTTTTGAGCATGTGAGCAATGAGGAATTTTTTAAAGAATTAGATAATACAATAGATAGAAAATTCAAAGTTTTTCAAGAGCTTGTAAATGCTGAGGAAAAAGCTGTAAGATTAAGCAGTGAGCATGTAAAACAAACTATGAGTGATTTGTCTAAAACCCAAAGAGAGCAAAAAGATATAGTTAAAACTTACAGCGAGATTGCAAATGCGGTAAATATGCTAAATTCGAACATAAAAGATTTAACTTTAAGAATTTCAGAGCAATACAACAGACTTTTGGATGTGAGTTCTGATAAGATTGTGCATTTAGATAAAAGCGTGAGTGCTTTAGATGAAAAGGTGAATAATTTTTCAAATAATATTGAAAAATATCAAAATCTTATGCTTGATAATCAAACTAAACTTTTTGAGGGCTTTAAGGCAAGTATTATAGAGGGTATGCATACTTTTAAAGAAGCCTATGAAGATGAAAAAAATATCGATGAAAAAATTTCACTAATGCAAGAATTTAAAGAAGAAAGCAAAGAATTAGATGAGCAAACCACACAAGTTATTGCAAAGCTTGAAAATCAAAAAGAAGATGAAAAATAGATGATAAAAAATAATTCTAACAATGAAGAAAATAATTTTTGGATAGCTTATGCAGATTTAATGGCGGGCTTGCTTTTTATATTTATTTTGCTTATTGGAGCTATAGTTGTTAAGTATGTTTTAACTCAAAGTGATTTACAAATCATAAAAGAAAATCTACAAAAACAAGAAGAGCGCTTAAGAGAGAACAAAGAAGAATTAAACCAAAAAGAAGATATTTTAAAAAATCTTAGCCAAAAATTAAATAATACTTCAAGCACGCTTGATGATGTTAATAAGCAAAAACAGGCTTTAGAGGCTAATATTACCAAACTCAATCAAGATTTAAATTTAAGTTTGGATGAAAAAGATCAACAAATTTTTGCTTTGCTTGAGAGATTAAACAAAAAAGATGAAGAAATCAAAGAATTAGAGCGTAATTTTGATGAGGCAAAAAGTAAAATCAAAGAATTAGGTTTAATCAAAGAAAATACCATTAAAAATCTTCAAGCAAAATTTGATACTAATATTACTTTAGATTCTAATACAGGGGCGATAGTTTTACCTTCTGAAGTGCTTTTTGATACAAATTCTTTTACGCTAAAAGCACATGCAAAAGAAAATTTGAAAGCGATTTTAACGCAGTATTTTGACAATATTTTAAAAGATGAAAATATCTTAAATAGCATAGAAAATATAGTCATAGAAGGTCATACAGATAGCGCAGGCTCTTATATATATAATCTTGATTTATCACAAAAAAGAGCTTATGCTGTGATGAGTTTTATACACTCATTTTATAAAGATCCAAGATTGCAAAAACTTTTAATGGCAAGCGGTAGGTCTTATTCTGATGTAGTTATGAAAGATGGTAAAGAAGATAAAGAAGCAAGCCGTAGAATAGAGATTAAGTTTAATATCAATACAAATAATGCTTTAGAAAAGGTTGAAAAATACCTTGATAGCAAGTAGAATTGATATTTTAAAATACAAAAATTTTGAATTTTTACTCAAAAGAGATGATTTACTAGGTTACATCAATGGGAATAAGGCTAGAAAACTAGCCTTTTTTGAAAAAAACAAACATTTATTTAAAAAAGGACAAAGATTTATTTCTTTTGGTTCTTCTCAAAGTAATGCTTTAGTTGCTTTAGCTAAGTTTTGTTACGAAAATGATTTTTCACTTATTTTTGTTTGTGAAAAAATGAGTTCTTTTTTAAAAGAAAGTCCCCATGGAAATTTAGAATTTGCATTAAAACACAATGTGGAGTTGATAGAAAATACAAACTATCCTACAAGAAGATTACAAGCTTTAGCCTTAAAAAAAGATGATGATATTTTTATAGAAGAGGGTGTGGCTATAAAAGAAGCTGAATTTGGATACCAACAACTGGCTTTAGAGCTTAGTGAACAGTTGAATGAAAATGTAAGTATTTTTCTACCTTCAGGTACAGGAACTTCTGCGGCTTTTTTGGCTAAACATAGTAAATTTAAAGTTTTTACATGTGCTTGCGTAGGCGATAGTGCGTATTTAAAAGAGCAAATTTTAAGCTTAGAGTCAAATTATGATTTTAATAATTTAACCATACTAAATCCACCTAAAAAATATCATTTTGCTAAGCCTTATTTGGAATTTTATGATCTTTATCAAGATCTAAAAAAAGAATGTAGAGTGGAGTTTGATTTGCTTTATGATATGGTGGGTTTTAAAACTTTATTAGCTCATAAAGAGCAATTTGGTGGAAAAATCTTATATATCCATCAAGGAGGCCTTGAAGGAAATATAAGCATGCTAAAGCGTTATGAGTATAAATTAAAAAATTCCAAAATAAAAAATCACTAAGATAATCAAAGGTATGATAAACTTAACATAGTAATACCATAGTTTAAAAATACTTCCTTTTAGAGTATTTTGATTAGAAAGTTCATAAATAGCATCTTTTTTAAGCACCCAACCTACATAAATACAACAAAAAAATGCGGTTAAAACAAAGAATATATTTCCACTAATAAAATCAAAGCTATCAAAAATATTTTTTCCTTTGATGATGGTAATATCTCTTAAAGGACCATAAGTAAGTATGCATGGTAAATTTCCCAAGACAAAAATACTTCCAAGTGTTAGATTAATAGCAGTATTTTTAGCTAGTTTAAATTTTTCTTCCAAAACACTGATGATTACTTGATAAATTGGCAAGCTTGTGGTAAGTGCAGCGATGATTAAAAGTAAAAAGAAAAACACGCAAATTATACTTCCAAAAGGTATATGTGAAAACGCAACAGGTAAGGTTTTAAAAACCAAAGATGGCCCACTATCAGGGGTTAAACCTACGCTAAATAAAGCTGGAAAAATCATAAAACCAGCAAGCACTGCTATGAGGGTATTTAAAATTCCTGTATAAACAGAAGTTTTGATTAAATTCTCATTTTTCTTAAGGTGAGATGATAAGGTTATCATTACACCAAAGCCTAAAGATAGGGCAAAAAATACTTGTCCTAAAACATCTATAAACAATTTAGGAGTGATTTTGGAAAGATCAGGAGTAAGGTAAAATTTCACACCCTCGCTTGCTCCTTCAAGAGTTAAATTACGCGCAACAACAACCAAAAGGCAGATAAATAAAAACGGCATAAGGTATTTTACTGACTTTTCTATGCCATCAATCACACCTTTTTTTAAGATAATCCAGTTAATTATCACAAATATAGTAGTAAAAATTCCTATTAATAAAGGATTATTTTCTATAGTTGAGCTATAAAATTCGCTTGTATATTGAGCATTAATGGGACTTGAAAGATTAAAATCGCCTATGATGATTTTAAAAATATAAGCCAAAACCCATCCACCTATTACCATATAATAAGCCATGATTCCAAAACTACCTAAAAGACCCATGTAGCCAACACCTTGCCAAGAATTGGATATTTTAACCCCATCACTTGTTTTTCCGCCAAAAGCATCGACTGAATTTAGCATTCTGCGTCTTCCTATAACATTTTCAACCAAAATCACAGGAATTCCTATAAAAATCATAGCTATACAAAAGGCTAAAACATAAGCACCGCCTCCATTTTCACCTACTAAGTATGGAAAACGCCAAGTGGCTCCAAAACCAATAGTCGCTCCTGCTACTGTAAGGATATAAGTTAGCGTATTGCTCCAAGTTTGTCTTTGCATACTTTTTCCTTGCTAAATTTAAATAAAAAATATTTTAAGATAAAAAATAATACCATTATGCCAAATTTTTATTTATTTTTTTATCAAATTAAAGGAAAATCCATGCAAAAAAAGAAAATTTTGTTTTTAGGTGCAGGATATGCTACTTTATCGGCTATAAAAGCCTTATCTGATGAGTTTTTTGAAAAAGCACAAGTGAGTTTAATTAATAACAATTCTTATCATTATCATACTATTTTACTACACAAAGTAGCTTCCAATGAAGATATTTATAGTTCAAAATATGATCTTTTGCCTTTGTTAAATCCAAAAATTAACTTTATCCAAGATGAAGTTTTAAAAATTTCTAAAGACAAAGTTTTTACTAAAAATAATGAATTTGACTTTGATATTTTAGTATGTGGGCTTGGTTTTGCTAAAGAAACTTTTGGTATTAAAGGTATGCAAGAATATGCTTTGAGTATAGACAATTATGAAAATGCTTTAAAAATTAATGAAATAATATATGAGAAAATAAAAAATTATAAAACCACCCAAAATGAAGATGATTTAAAAATTACAGTTTGTGGTGGGGGCTTAAGTGGGGTTGAATTTATAGCTTCTTTAGCTAAAGAGCTTAAATTCTTTTGCCAAAAAGAGCAAATTGCTTATGAGAAATTAGAGCTTTCTATTATCGAAGCTATGGATCAAATTTTACCTATGTTTGATAAAAGTTTGGCTTTAAAAGCAAAGCAAAGACTAGAAGCGCTTGGTGTAAAAGTATATGAAAAATCTAAAATCATAGAATGTGAAAAAAATGGTATAAGACTTGATGGGGGAGAATTTGTTAAAGCTAATACTATCATTTGGACTGCAGGGGTTAGGGGTAATAGCGTTATAGAAAATAGCTCTGATTTTCCAAGTGCAAGATCGCGTATAGAAGTAGATGCTTTCATGCATCCTTTAAATGTTGAAAATCCATCAAAATACTTTTTTATAGGTGATAATAGTTTATTTAAAAATCCTAAAACCAACACTCCTTATCCTCCAACAGCCCAGCTTGCATTAAGAGAAGGAGCTTATGTAGCCAAAGCTTTAATGACTATGATTGGTGAGAAAGAATTTAAGCAAGAATTTTCTTTTATAAGTGGAAATACCGTTTGTTCAATCGGAAATGATTATGCAGTTGGCACAGTTTTGCATAAGCCAATTAGTGGTTTTTTGGCAATAAAACTTAAAATTTTTATAGAAAAACTATGGCAGTATCAGCTTATAGGGATAAAAGGATTTTTTAAATAAACATATAAGAATCATCATAAGTGTGATTTAATCTAGCCTGAATACTCTCTTTCCATCCTTTTGCTAGGGTGGAAATTTTTTCTAATTTTTCTAAAGAATTTGAATTTTTAAAAGGATTAAAAAATAATTGATTTAACTCCATAATGCTTAAATTAGTTTCATCTTTTTGTAAGATTTTGATTTTGTCATTTTTGTTTATTATGCCTTCTTTTAAGACTCTATAATACCATCCAGTTCTTCCACTTTTGAAAATTTCTTGAGTGAAATTTAAGTGATTGTGTATGCTAGAAATTTTAAAACAAGGCTTGCGCGGTTGACTTACTTGCAAAATACAAGTACCTATCTCATGTATATCTCCACAACAAACATTATATTCGTTTAAACCATCAATACTTAAGTTCTCTCCCATTTCTCCAAAATTTAAGTATTTATTTAAATAATTATTCCATAAAGTATAGTTTTGCACACTATTTGCAAAAACAACTTTTTCTAAATTTCCATGATGAATTTTATCAGCTATTTCATTATCAAGAATATAATCTGTATAAATTTGCAAAGAATTTAAATAAATATCCTTGATAAATGCTGAGTGAAATTTATTATAGTTTTTGATTTTGCCAATTTGCAAAGATTTAATAGAACTCATCAAGGAACTTTACTTAAAAAATCATTTGCATCTACATAGCCTATAATACGTCCTTTTTCCTCACCTTTGTTAAAAAATATCATTACAGGAGGCCCAAAAACTCCAAATTCTTTCATAAGAGCTAAATCTTCTTGACTATTATGTGTTACATCTGCTTTTAAAAGCGTGTAATTAGCAAGCAAATTTTGTACTTTCGTATCTGTAAAAGTATATTCTTCTAAAAGTTTGCAGTTTTCACACCAAGTAGCTGTAAATTCAAGCATAACCGGTTTGGTAGAATTTTGCAATTCTTGCTTAAGTTCTTTTAAGTTTTTAATGGTTTTAAAACTTAAACTAGAGCTATTTTCTTTTGAAGCAAGGTTAAACTCAAGAGGTTTTAGTAAGCTTTTTGAACCTATTGAGCCGCCTAAAATTAGACTTAAACTATAAGCTAAAATTAAAATCATACTTGCTTTTTTAAATTTATCAAAATTAGTATTTGCTTCATCAAATAGCCCCATAAAGCTAGCAAAAAATACCCCTATAATCCCATAAAGCATTAAAATGATATTTGCGCTAAGTATTCTTTCTAGCATCCAAACTGCCATGATGAGCATGATAAAACCAAAAAAAATCTTTATCTTAAGCATCCAAGCTCCGCTTTTTAAAAAACTTCCTCCAAGTCCTATTAAAAGTAAAGGCATGCCCATACCAAAACTCATCACAAATAAAGAAAGTCCTCCTAAAAATACATCGCCACTATTAGTAATGTAAAGCAAAGCCCCTGCTAAAGGTGCAGCCACGCAAGGTCCTACAATAAGAGCTGATAAAAAGCCCATGATAGCTATACCAAAAACCCCGTTTTTGCCTTCTATTTTTTTATTAATAAAATTTTGAAATTTAAGTGGTAGTTGTAATTCATAAAGGCCAAACATAGAAAGTGAGAGCAATACAAAAATACCTGCAAAAGCAATAATAATCCAAGGTTGTTGTAATAAACCTTGTACATTAGCTCCTGCAAGACCTACTAAAGCACCTGCTATAGCATAAGCTAAAGACATAAAAAAGACATAGATAAAAGATAAATAAAAGCTATATTTTTTAGATGGTTTATCTTTGAGCTTCATTGCGATTAATGAAGAAAGAATAGGTATCATTGGTAAAATACAAGGAGTAAGTGCTAATAACAAGCCATAACCAAAAAAAGTTAAAAGCGTGATAAATATATTTTGTGTGCTTAAATCATTAGCAATTTGCTCATCTTCATTTTGCTTTTTAAATTGATCTTTAGCGGATTTTATAGTATAAAATCCATTTTGTTTATTAAGTTCATAATTTACATATACAGGACGATAGCATAAACCTTCTTCTGAGCAACCCTGATAAGCTAAGGAAAGTTTTGCTTTGTTATTTTTAACAAAATCATCTAATAATAATTGAGGTATAAAAAGTTCAAGTTGACTAAAGATTACCTCTTTGTTTTCTCTAGTTTGAGTTTGTGGGAAATTTAATAAAGAAGTAATGTCATTTGAATCTAATTCTACTTTGATTTGATCTTTGTAAAGATAAATTCTGTCTGCAAGATTGATTTTTAAAAAAATTCCTTGATTGTTGCTGTGAGTATTGAGTTTAAAAGCTTCATTGAGTGATAATACTCCATTATTAGCAAAAGCTAAATTTAAAAAAATAAAAAATACCGCTAAAAAACGCATTTTTCTCCTTGAAACTATAAGTTAAATTTGTTTTATTTTACTTATTTGTGGTAAATTTAAGTTAATAATTATCCTAAATTAAGGAGTTTGTTATAAACTAAAATTCCAATTTTTAACAATCTTAATATTTAGTGAAATTTAGCTGCTATTTGCTATATTTGAAATCATAATAAAGGAAATTTTTGAATAGTATTTTTTTAGTACACAATAAATTTAACGAGCATAAAAAAATTACTTTAAAAGTATATATGGTTAATGCTTTTTTGTTGGTTTTTTTATTGTTTTTATTTTTTTATTTATCTTTTTTAAGCGCTAGTTATAATTTTGATTTTGGGGCAATTTATGAATATAAAGACAAAATGATACAGGGTTTTTTTACGAGTTTTTTTATTAGTGTTTTGTCTTTGATTGTAGGTGTGATTTTTGCTTTGATTTTATGCTATATGAGTCTTTGTAAAATTGTGCTTTTTAATATGTTTGCAAGAGTTTTTATAGAGCTTGTTAGAGGCACACCTTTGCTAGTGCAAATTTTATTGATTTATTATATTTTTGCGGATAATTTAGGGCTTGATAATCGTTATGTTTGTGGAGTTTTGATTTTAGCTTTATTTGCTAGTGCTTATATTTGTGAGATATTTAGAGCAGGGATTTTAAGTGTTGATAAAATGCAATATGAAAGTGCTAAAGCTTTGGGTTTGAGTGAGTTTGAAATTTATAAAAGCGTGATTTTTCCTCAAGCTTTAAAAAATATCTTAGCACCACTAAGCGGACAGCTTAGTAATTTAATTAAAGATAGTTCTCTTTTAAGCGTTATAGCCATTTCAGAATTAACTCAAAATGCTCAAGAAATCAATGCTTTTACCTTTTCTACTTTAGAAATTTACATTCCTTTGGCACTTTGTTATTTGGTTTTAACTTTACCTATTTCTATGTTTTCAAGAAAGCTTGAAAAGAGTTTTTCTTAAAAGAAAAACTCAAGCTTTTGTTCTTTGAAAATTTCTTGCATATCTTTGAGGTATTTTTGACTTAGTTTATCAAAAAGACCATTTTCTTTAGATTTTAAAATAAAATCATTGAGTTCTTCTTTTAATTTGGTATTATTTTTATTTAAAGCTATGGCCCATTGCTCAGGTGTTTTTTCAAAAGGGGTAAAAATAGCTTTTGTTTGCTCAGGATGTTTTTTCCATGCTTTATAAATGCTCATTTGATCATAAATAAAAGCATCAGCTTTTGCTTGAATAACTTCTAAAATAGCTGCATTTTCTTTATCAAATACTAGGATTTTTGCGTTTTTAAGATTTTTTTGAGCATATAAATGCGCACTTGAACCTCTTTTTAAGGCAAGGATTTTTCCTTTTTGATTTAAATCTTCTATGGAATTAATATTTGATTTTTTAACACTTAATATCGCTAAATTTGCCTTGGCATAAGGCAAGGTAAAATCTATTACTTTTTTTCTTTGATCACTTATACTCATAGAAGACATGATTAGATCTATTTTTTGGGTTCTTAAAGCAGGTATGAGTCCATCCCAAGCTATGTTTTGGATTTTTAAATCATAGTTTTTTTCTTTGGCAAAGGCATGTAAAAACTCTACACTAATACCACTTGGATTACCTTTGGTATCACTCATTTCAAAAGGAGGGTAGGCTAACTCCATACCTACGATTAATTCTTTTGCATGAAGTGTAAAAAACAAGCTTAGTAAAAAAAGTATTTTTTTCATTTTTTAACTCCAAATTTAACCAAAGCTTTCTCATAATCTTCTTTTGTATCTATACCTATGCTTTGACTTTGTATTTTTAACATTTTGATTTTTTTGCCATTTTCTAAGGCTCTTAATTGCTCTAATTTTTCACATTCTTCCAAAGCTGAATTTTTCAAAGTACAAAATTCTTGTAAATTTTTAACCCTGTATGCATAAATTCCAAGGTGGGCTTTAAAATTTTGTTTATAATTTGCCCTTTCATAAGGAATTTTAGATCTTGAAAAATATAAAGCATAATCATTACTATCAGTAACTACTTTAACCAAATTTGGATCATCACAAGCTTTTGCATCTACTTCTTTGTAACAACTACTCATAAAACAAAGCTCATCTTCAAAAGCTTTTTGGCTAAATTCTTTAAAATCTTTAATATTTTGTGTTTCTATAAAAGGCTCATCAGCTTGGACATTAATGATTAGCTCATTTTCATTTAGTTTTAAAATTTGACAAGCTTCGTTGATTCTATCAGTGCCACTTTCGTGATTTTTACTTGTTAAAACTGCTTTTATATTGTGTTTTTGTGCTATTTTTAAAACCTCTGCATCATCAAGTGCCACGCACACTTCATCAACTTCTTGCATTTTTTTAGCTGTATAAATAAACATAGGTAAATTATCAATCTCACATAAAATTTTATTTTCAAAACGACTTGATTTTAATCTTGCTGGTATGATAATCATTGTTTTATCCATTCTATAATAGTTTGTTTTAGATTTTTGAGTTTGCAAACTTGATTTTGCTTTTGTACGCTTGTAAATAAGCTTGCGATATTTGGATGAATTTCTTGTTTAAATTCTTTTGCAAGTTCTTGCATGCAAGCTTGTTCATCTTGGCATTCTTTATTATAAATTGCTTGATACATACTCGGAGTAAATTTACTCCATTGTGCTGTGGAAGTAATAAGCGTAGTGGTGTTAGAATCAAGCATTTTAAAGCAAGTGCAAGTGTGAGGATCTAAAAGTCCTAAGTGGCTGTATTGTTTGATATATTGCATACACTCATTATCATTGCAAAAATCAGCTTCAAAGTCTTCTTGTAAAAGCTCTAGTTCTTTTTGGCTAAGCTCATAATATTTTTCATTCTTTAAAGCTTGCATAAGTTCTTTGGTGCGTTCATCTTTGAATTTATCAAAAAGCAATCTTTCTATATTTGATGATATGAGTATATCCATAGCAGGGGAAATAGTCTTTTGTAAGTTTTTGTTTCTTAAATCGTATTTACCTGTATTAAAAAACTCACTTAAGATATTGTTTGAATTGGAAGCAATTTTAATTTTACCTATATTTGCTCCCATTTTTTTAGCATAATAAGCCCCCAAAGCATCGCCAAAATTTCCACTCGGCACAATAATGTCTATTGTTTTATCGATTTTTAAACTAGCATAGTAATGATAGATGATTTGAAAAAGTATTCTTCCGAAATTAACTGAATTTGCAGCACTTAGACTTAACTTTTCTTCTTTTAAGGTGTTTTTAAAATCTTCATCATTTAAAAGTGTTTTTAGGGCATTTTGTGCATCATCAAAATTACCTTCAATGGCTATGGATTTTAAATTGCTTGCATTTGAGTGTGTCATTTGTAAAGCTTGAGTTTTACTTGTGCCTTCATTTGGGTAAATGCAAACTACTTTTATGCCTTTTTTATTTTCAAAGCTTTTTAGCGTAGCAGGTCCTGTATCGCCACTTGTAGCACATATGATTAAAAAATCATCATCTTTTTTTAAGTATTCCAAAAGCACGCCAAAAGGTTGCAATGCCATGTCTTTAAAAGCTCTTGTTGGCCCATGAAATAATTCATTAATATAAAGCTTATCATTAATTTTTCTTAAATGAACAGGGCAGGTTTTATCATCAAAACTCTCATAAATTTTCAAAGCTTTTTCAAAAACTTCAGGCTCTAAATCAAAATCAAAAGCTGCGATAATTTTTAAAGCTAATTCTTTGTAGTTTAAATTTTTTAAAGCTTCATTATCAAGCTTTGGTAGATTAAGTGGTGCATATAAAGCATTATTAGGTGCACTAGGGCTAAGTAAGGCCTTTGAAAAGCTTACTTGGTGATTTTTATCTTGGGTTGAGTGTAGTAACATTTTTTTCCTTATTGTTAAATTTATCAATATAATCTTGCAAAATTTGCTTAAAGCTGTCTTTTAAAATAATATCAAGATGAATTAATTCTGTTTTAAAGCCAAAATCTTTTACCTTGACATAGTCTTTAAAGGTTAGCATTAAGGTATCACAATTGTGTTTTTTTAAAAGTTTTTCTAATTCTTCTTTTTGAAAAGTGTAATGATCAGCAAAAAAATAACAAGCTCTAGCTTTAATAAAATGCTCATATAATCTAAAAGGCTTTGCAATAGAGCTTATTAAAATAGCTTTTTGGTTTTCTTTTACATGAGAATAACGCACAAAATCTTCATTTTCTTTAGCTATAAAATCAGCCCTTTTAGTAAAAGATTTTGGCAAACGATAAGCCCCGCTAGGTAGGGTAAAATCAAAAAAAGGCTCATCTTTACTTTGTAATAAAATATTAAGTTTTTTAATGTGAAATTTAGAAAAAGCATCGTCTAAAAGTATGATTTTTGCTCCAAGCTCGATAGCTTTTTGTATGCCTTTAACCCTATCTTCGCTTACTATCACTCCACTAATGTACTTTGTAAGTGCATATTCCATAGCTTCATCACCACTTTCTTTAATATCGCACAAAATTTCATCTTTATGCTTAACGATGATTAAGCCTTTGCTTTGTCTTTTATAGCCTCTTAAGATGATAAAACAATTTTCAAACTCAGCTGCTATAGCTTTACAAATAGGAGTTTTTCCATTGCCTCCTAGGGTTAGATTACCTATGCTTATAATGGGTAAATTAAAATCAAGTTCTTTTTTAAATTTAGTATTTAAAATCGCTATAATCATATATAAAAAGCTAAAAGGTAAAAGTAAAAAGGCTAGAGTTTTTTGCAAAAAATTAGGTTTAAAAAAATAGCGATCAAGCCAAGTCATATGTATTCTTTAATGTTGTTGGAGGTTTTCTTTTAAAGGCATTATTTTGCACACGCTCTAAGACTAAATTTTTTAAATTCTCATCAAAATTTTCCAAACTTTGATTGTTTTCTAAAGCTTTTAAAACTTCATCTAAAACTTCATATTTATAGCCAAGATCTTTTTCATCGCTTTGATTTGGCCAAAGATCAGCACTAGGGGCTTTTTGTATGAAATTTTCATGCACACCCATAAATTTAGCAAGCTCAAAAACTTCACTTTTATAAAGCGTAGCCAAAGGGTTAAAAGCACAAGCTAAATCCCCATAAATAGTTCCATAACCAAGCATAAGTTCGCTTTTATTAGAAGTGCCTACTACCAATGCATTGTGTAAAGCCGAATAATCATAAAGCAAACTCATACGCACTCTTGCAGCTAAATTTCCAAAGCGTAAAGGGTTTAAGTCTTGACAAATTTTTTCATAAGCACAAAGTACTTCATCAATATAAATAATCTTATGATGAATTTGCAAATCTTTACAAAGCATTAATGCATCATCTAAATTTTCTTTTTTAGAATGTTTTGTAGGCATTAAAAGCACAAAAAGTTTTTCACCTATTGCTTTTTTGCAAAGATGAGCTACTAAAGCTGAATCTATCCCACCACTTAAACCTAAGATGAGATTTTTATCCCCTGCTTGTTCTTTTATAAAATTGATCAATAATTCTTGTAATTTTGTATAATTCATAAAAAATCTTTAAATATTAATTTTTTAAAATTATATTTGATTTAGTTAAAAGGAAGTTTATATGCGTATTTTAAAACAACCATGCGGAATGTATGAAACAAATTGTTATATTATAGATCATAATAACAAGCAAATTATCATCGATCCAGGTGAAAATGCTTATGAGTTTATCAAAGAAAACGCAAGCAAACCTTTAGCTATTTTAAATACTCATGGTCATTATGATCATGTTTATGATAATGCTAAAGTTAAAAAGGTTTATGAAATTCCACTTTTTATCCATAAAGATGATGCTTTTATGCTAAAAGATCCTTTTAATTATGGTTTTGAACATTCAAATGCTGATGTGTTGATAGAAAATGAAAATGAATTTAGTATAGATGAGTTTAAGTTTAAATTTCATCATTTCCCAGGGCATACTCCAGGGTGTTGCATGATAGAACTTGTGGGTGAAGATGTGCTTTTTAGTGGAGATTTTTTATTTTACCGTAGTATTGGCAGATGGGACTTTCCTTACTCAGATGCAGCTAAGATGAAAGAGAGTTTATTGAAAGTTTTAGCTTATGAAAAAGATTTTAGATTACTTCCAGGGCATGGAGAAGAAAGCACTTTAAAAGAAGAACAAAAAGCAATTCCTGCTTGGTTAAGGTATTTTCACTAATGGATAAGGTTTTATATTTTTTAAGTTTTTTGCTGATTTTAAGTGCGGTTTTGAGTTTTTTTAAACCTAAAGAAACAAAAAAGAAATTTTTTCACAAATGCCCATGTTTTAGAGCGGTGGAAAATGGTTTAATGAGTAGAATTTGCATTTATGCAGGAAGTTTTGGTTTTATGTATTCTGTGCTTTATATTGGTTTTGGAGTGTATGATAAAAAGCTTTTTATGATTTTGTTTTTATCTTTTGCGATATGGTATTTTGCTTGGGTTTTAAAAAAAGAGTAAAAAACTATCATTAAAAATGTTAAAATACTTTTTTAATTATCAAAAAGGGTATCAAAATGAGAAAAAGCATAGCAGAATGGCAAAAACAAGAGCTACTTTTACTTTCCTTGCCTCATGAAAATAGCGATTGGAAGCCTTATTTAGAAGAGATTTTACAAAGCTATGAAGAATTTGTTAAAGCTGTGGCAAATTTTCAAAAAGTTTTACTTATAGCGCCAAGTGAAAAAGACTTTCAAAGATTTAAGCATATAAAAAACGTTGATTTTTTTAAGTGTGATACTAATGATACTTGGATTAGAGATTTTGGTGCAATTGATGTGCTTGAAGATGATAAAACTATAGGGCTTGATTTTACTTTTAATGCTTGGGGCGATAAATTTCAAAGCACTTTAGATAATGCGGTAAATTCAAAACTTTTTGCGCAAAAATTATCTGGAAAATTAGAAAAAATTGATTTTATCTTAGAAGGTGGGAGTATTGATTTTAATGGGCAAGGAGTAATGCTTACAACGAGTGCTTGTTTGTTAAATGAAAATAGAAATTCCCATTTAAATAAAGAGCAAATTGAAGCTAAGTTAAAAGAAATTTTTGGCTTAAAACAAATTGTATGGTTAAATCATGGTTATATAAAAGGTGATGATACTGATCATCATATAGATACTCTAGCAAGATTTATCAATGAAAAAACCATTGCTTATTGTGTGTGTAAAGATGAAAACGATGAGCATTATAAGCCCTTAAAAGCTATGGAGGGAGAACTTAAAAAAACAGGGTTTGATTTATTAGAACTTCCTTTGCCTAAGCCTTTGTATTTTGAAGGTAAAAGGCTTGGTGCTACTTATGCAAATTTTGTTTTTGTTAATGGTGGCTTGATAGTGCCAACTTATAATGATGAAAACGATGCTTTGGTATTAGAAAATTTACAAAAAGCATGCAAAGATAGAAAAGTAGTAGGGGTTGATGCAAGAGTGTTTTTAAGACAAAATGGTTCTTTGCATTGTTCTTGTCAAAACCGCTATGAAGGTCAAAGATGAATTTGCAAAAAAGCGCAACCATCATTGCAAGTGTATGTGCTATTTTTTTAGCTATTGTTAAATTTATAGTAGGTTTAGCTTCAGGTTCTGTTGCGGTGCTTTCTAGTGCGATTGATTCTTTACTTGATTGTGTGATTTCGGGTTTAAATTTTTTAGCTTTGAAAAAAAGCTCTCAAGGATCTAGTAAAGAATATAATTTTGGCCTTAGTAAAATTGAAGCTTTAATGGGGCTTTTTGAAGGTCTTGTTATTAGCGGGATTGGGGTTTATATTTTTTATGAGAGTGTTTTGAAAATTCACAATCAAGAAAGTGTAGAAAAACTTGATCTTGGAATTTTTATCATGGCCTTTGCCATGGCTGTAACTTTGTGTTTGGTGGTTTTTTTAAATTATGTTGCTAAAAAAACAAAAAGCTTGATTATAAAAGCTGATAGCTTGCACTATAAAATAGACTTTTTAACTAATGCTCTAACGCTTTTAGCACTTGTGATTATAGCTTTTACAAATTATCATTTTATTGATGGATTATTTGGTATAGCTATAAGTTTATATACGATTTTTTCAGCTTTTAAAATCATCAAAGAAAGTTCTAAAATTTTATTAGATGTGGCAATTGATAAAGAACAAGTTGAAGTGATTAAACAAATTATAAGTGCAAATAAAGAAGTCAAAAGCTTTCATCATTTAAAAACTAGAAAAAGCCCTGATATACTTTATGTTAGTGTGCATTTAGTTTTTGAACCTACAATATCACTTTTAAAAGCTCATAAAATCGGTGATGAGATTGAAGATAGTATAAGGGAGCATTTTAAAGATGATTTTTGGAATATCCATATACACTTAGACCCTTATGATGATTCAGAAGAAGAAAGGAGTAAAAATGAAATTAGCACTCATACAGCAAGAATTTAAACAAAATAAAGAAAAAACTATAGAAAAAACATGCGAACTTATCAAACAAGCAGCAAAAGAAAAGGCTGAGCTTGTATGCTTGCAAGAACTTCATCAAACGCAGTATTTTTGTCAAAGTGAAAATACAGATTTTTTTGATTTAGCAAATGACTATGAAGAAGATGTTAAGTTTTGGTCTAATGTAGCTAGGGAAAATAAAGTTGTTTTGGTAACTTCTTTATTTGAAAAAAGAAGCGCAGGGCTTTATCATAATACTAGTGTGGTATTTGAAAAAGATGGCTCCATAGCAGGCAAATACCGCAAAATGCACATACCTGATGATCCTTGTTTTTATGAAAAATTTTATTTTACTCCAGGTGATTTGGGTTTTGAACCTATACAAACAAGTGTTGGAAAACTTGGGGTTTTAATATGCTGGGATCAATGGTATCCTGAAGCTGCTAGGTTAATGGCTTTAAAAGGAGCACAAATTTTGATTTATCCTACTGCTATTGGTTGGTTTGATAAGGATGAAAAAGAAGAAAAACAAAGACAACTTGAAGCTTGGATGGGTGTGCAAAGAGGCCATGCTATAGCTAATGGCTTACCTGTAGTAGCTATTAATAGAGTGGGTTTTGAAAAAGATGAAAGCGGTGTGGAAGATGGCATAAGATTTTGGGGAAATTCTTTTGTCTTTGGGGCTCAAGGTGAAGAGCTTTTTAGAGCCGATGATAAACAAGAGCTTTGTAAAATCATTGAAATTGATATGCAAAGATGTGAAAATGTACGCAGATGGTGGCCATTTTTACGCGATAGACGCATAGAGTATTTTCATGAATTAAATAAAAGATTTATTGACTAAAAGGAGGAAAAATGAAAAAAGTTTTAGTGCCTTTGGCAAAGGGTTTTGAAGAAGCTGAATTTATAGGTATAGCTGATGTTTTAAAAAGAGCAGGAGAAGCTAGTGGAAATTTAGAAGTAATTATTGCTTCACTAGATGATGAGCTTTTGGTACAAGGTGCTAATGGAATTTGCATAAGGGCTGATGTGAGTTTAGCTAGTGTTGATCAAGAAAATTTAGACGCAATTGCTTTGGCAGGTGGATTTGAAGGTATGATGAATTTAAAAAACAATCAGGCTATCATAAAAATCATACAAGACTTACATGCTAAGAAAAAAATCGTAGCAGCTATTTGTGCTTCACCTATGGTGTTAGCAAAAGCAGGGGTGATTAATGGAGAGTTTTCTTGCTATCCTGGTTGTGAAGTAGGTATTGAAGGAACTAGGGTAAATAAAGCAGTTGTGGTAAATGAAAATGTCATCACAGCAGCTGGGCCTGCTACGGCTATTTTATTTGGTTTGGAGCTTGCTAAGCATTTATGCTCAGAAGAAATTTATCAAAAACTTTATGAAGGTATGCTTGTTCCTTTAACAAAATAAACCCTCGCTAATGAGGGTTTAGCTTACATTTGTTTCATAAGCTTGATGATTTCACCCTCATGAGGAAATCTATCTACTTCGCAGTTAAACAAGTCTTTTTTAGAGTAAATGATTTTGCCATCTACTTCTACTATAAAATGACCACCACCTTTTTCTATGGTAGAAATTTGCGCATCTTTGAATTCATTTTGTATTTCTTCTGCAACCCTTGCAGCTTGTGGTTTGTAATTTCAAAGATTACAATAATAAATTTTTACTTCCATTTTTTACTCCTTTTTTGAAAGTAAGTTATTATACATTTTTTATGCTTGTAAGTTTTAAATTTAAGGTTTTTTTTTATAATAATAAAAAAATACAAGGGAAAATATGAGCCAATTTACACATTTACATTTACACACAGAATATTCTTTACTTGATGGAGCAAATAAACTCAAAGAGCTTGCTAAAACGCTAAAAGCTCAAGGTGCAACAAGTGTTGCTATGACTGATCATGGAAATATGTTTGGGGCTATTGATTTTTATAAAACAATGAGATCTGAAGGGATTAAACCTATCATAGGGCTTGAAGCGTATTTGCATAATCATGATGATTTAAGTGATAAAAGCTCAAGACAACGCTTTCATATTTGTTTGTTTGCTAAAAATGAAATTGGTTATAAAAATTTGATGTATTTGAGCTCACAAAGTTATATACATGGTTTATATTATTACCCAAGGATTAACAAAAAGCTATTAGAAGCACATAGTGAGGGTTTGATTTGCTCGTCTGCGTGTTTGCAAGGTGAGGTTAATTGGCATTTAAATACCAAAAATGAAAGAAATTTAAAATTTGGCGCAAAAGGTTATGAAGGCGCAAAAGAAGCTGCGCTTTGGTATAAAAAGGTTTTTGGAGATGATTTTTACCTTGAGATTATGCGTCATGGTATTGATGATCAAAAATTTATCGATGATTCTATCATCAAACTTGCTAAAGAGCTTGATATAAAAATCATCGCAACCAATGATACGCATTATACTTTTAAAGAAAGAGCAGCTGCACATGAAGTATTTATGTGTATAGCTATGGGGGTTAAGCTTGATGATCCAGGGCGTTTAAGACATGAAGTGCATGAGTTTTATGTAAAAACACCAGAGCAAATGAGTGAACTTTTTGCTGATATTCCTGAAGCCATTGAAAACACTCAAGAAATAGCTAATAAATGCAATCTAGAATTAAAACTAGGCGATCCTACCCCACCAAATTTTAAATTTACCCGTGAATATGCAAAAAAATATGGCTTAAGTTTAAGTCAAGAAGATCAAGAATTTAGCTTTGATAATGATGATATAGTTTTTGAGTATCTTTGTAAAAAGGGCTTAGAAGAAAGACTTCAATTTATCGATGAGAGTAAACACCAAGAGTATAAAGATAGACTTGATTTAGAAATTAGTATTATTAAAAATATGAAATTTTCAGGTTATATGCTAATCGTTCATGATTTTATTGCTGCAGCTAAGGAAAAAGATATACCAGTTGGCCCAGGGCGTGGGAGTGCTGCGGGGAGTTTGGTTTCGTATTGTTTGAAAATTACAGATTTAGATCCTATACCTTATAATCTTCTTTTTGAGAGATTTTTAAATCCTGAGCGTGTATCAATGCCCGATATTGATGTGGATTTTTGTCAAGATAGAAGAGGGGAAGTGATTGATTATGTTATTGATAAATACGGAGCTGAAAAGGTTGCACAAGTCATTACCTTTGGTAAGCTTTTAGCAAAGGGAGTAATCCGTGATGTGGCTAGGGTTTGTGATATGAGCATACCTGATGCGGATGCTTTGGCAAAATTAGTTCCTGAAGAACTAAAAATCACTTTAGAAAAAGCTTATGAGCAAGAACCAAAAATCGCTGAATTTGTAAATTCTCATCCAAAAGGACGTCAGGTTTGGGACTTTGCTAAAGCATTAGAGGGTTTAAATAGAAACGCAGGTATGCACGCAGCCGGAGTTGTGATATCTAATGAAGCTTTGTGGAATAAAGCTCCACTTTTTAGACAAAGCAAAAACGATGAGCGTCATTTGGTAACGCAGTATTCTAAAGAATATCTTGAAGATGTAGATTTAATCAAATTTGACTTCTTGGGTTTAAAAACTCTTACAGTGATTGATAATGCGATTAAGCTAGTAAAAAAGCGTTATGGTAAAGATGTGATTTGGGAAAAGATTGATATGAATGATCCTAAGGTTTATAAAACCATACAAAGTGGTAATACCTTGGGTATTTTCCAAATAGAATCAGGCGGTATGCAAAGTTTGAATGCTAGGTTAAAGCCTGAAAGATTTGAAGATTTAATCGCGGTTTTAGCTTTATATAGACCAGGTCCACTTGATAGTGGGATGGTGGATGATTTTATCGATATCAAGCATGGTAGAAAGGCTGCAGCTTATGCATTTGAAGATTTAAAACCTATACTTGAAAATACTTATGGGGTTATAGTTTATCAAGAGCAGGTTATGCAAATAGTGCAAAAAATCGGTGGTTTTTCTTTGGGTGGGGCTGATAATGTGCGCCGTGCTATGGGTAAGAAAAAAAGAGAAATTTTGGATAATCTTAAAGCAGAGTATTTAGAAGGCGCTAAAAAACAAGGCTATGATGAGAAAAAGGCTGATGATTTGTTTGAGCTTATTTTGAAATTTGCTGAATATGGTTTTAACAAATCTCACTCGGCTGCTTATGCACTTATAACCTTTCAAACAGCGTATTTAAAGACTTATTATCCAAGTGAGTTTATGGCTGCGCTTTTAACAAGCGAAGAAAGCAATGTAGATAAGGTTGCAAAATACATTGAAGAGATGAAAAGAATGAACATCAAACTTTTGCCACCAAGTATCAATAAAGCCCAAAGAGAATTTAGCGCAACTAAGCTTGAAGATGGTTCTGAAGCTATTATTTATGGGCTTGGAGCGATTAAAAGTGTGGGAATTCCTGCGATAGAAAATATCATGGCTATTCGCAAGGAAGAGGGCTTTAGTGATTTTGATGATTTTATAAGCTCTATTGATCCAACTAAGATTAATAAAAAAACCATAGAAAATTTAGCTAAATCAGGTGCTTTCGATGAGTTTGGCTATACTAGAAAATGTTTGGTGGATAATCTTGAGCTTATTTCAGAAACAAGTAGGAAAATTGCTGAAGTTAAAAGAAACTCTACTGCTTCGCTTTTTGGAGAAGAGGAAATAGCTGCAGATATCAAAGTAGGGCTTCATGATAGTAAAATCGAATTTGAACTAATGGAAAAACTAGGCTATGAAAAAGAAATCTTAGGAATTTATGTATCAGGTCATCCTTTGGATAAATTTGCAAGTCAAATAGAAGGTATAGAGTATTTTAAAAGTATGGATTTTGAAACACTCAAAGGCGAAGGTGAGCTTTTGGTTGTAGGGAAGATTGAAGATTTTAAATCGATGATGAGTAAAAGCGGTAAAAGATATGCTAAGGCTGTGGTTTTAGACTTTTATTCTACTTTTGATATGATTATCTTTGAAGCCCAAGTAGAAAAAGTTGAAGCACTTTTTAAAGAAAGCAAGGATGAAGCCTTTGCCTTTTTACTAAGATATAAAAACAATGACAATGACTTAAGCTTTAGTCTAAATGAAATTTACACCCTAGAAGAAGCAAAGGAAAATGAGCTAAAATCTTTTAGTAAGAAAAAAAGCTTTACAAAAAAAGAAAACAAAGAAGAATTTACGCAAGAGCCTATGAAATTTGAAGAAAATATCATAGAACTTGATATTAACAAGCTTAGTAAAGATATGGTGTATGAAATTTATGATCTAGCTAATACAAGGCACAATCCAAAAGATACTAATAACAAAAAGCTTGTATTAAAAGTACTTGATATGGGTAGTTGCTTGCTTTATCATACAAATTTTGTTCTCTCACAAGAAGCTATGGATGTGATAGCTCAAAAATGTAAAGGTTAAAATATAGACACTAAAAGTCCATTTTATATAGTATAATTATATTAATACAATATAAAAAGGATGAAAAATGGCTTTAGCGATTGAAACTATTCAAGATTATACCATCCAAAAAGGTAAAAAATCTTTTTGGATGTGTTTTAACACTCCAAACAATGATTTTCATGTCAATAAAACAAAACATAGTGATTTGTTTGATAAAGACAAGACAGATTGCAAAGCTAGAGATGAATTTTTAGCTTTTATGAAAGAAAATTTTCCAAAAACAAAACTAACTATGGTATTTGATACGGCTCCGGTGGGGTATTTGTCGTATCCTTATTTAGGTAGTCTTGCTGTTGATTGTGAGGAAAATGATGAGGTTTATAAGGCTATAAACAAAAAATACGAAGATGAAAACTGCATGCCAAAATCTATGAATGCAGTTTTTTGGGAAATGAGTCTTGAAGTAGCTAAAGAGCTACATGAGGCTAGGAAATTTGATTATGAAAATTTTTAAAGGTAAAAAATGCAAATACAAACTCATATAAAAGAAGCTTTAGACAAAGCAGAGGTAATCATCATCACAGCTGGAGCTGGCATGGGAGTAGATAGTGGTTTGCCTGATTTTAGAGGAAAAGAAGGTTTTTGGAGAGCTTATCCGCATTTGCAAAAACTAGGCATAGACTTTGAACGCATGGCTAATCCTACAAATTTTTATACAAACGCACAGCTTGCTTGGGCTTTTTATGGGCATAGATTTAAATTATACAAAGATACTAAGCCACATAAAGGTTATGAAATACTTTTAAAACTTGCAAAAAGCAAACAAGATTATTATGTCGTTACGACTAATGTAGATGGGCATTTTAAAAAGACTGGCTTTGATGAGAATAAAATTTATGAATTTCATGGAAATATAAATTATTTACAATGTTTTAATTATGCATGTGGTGATTTGATCTGGCAAATGCAAGAGGAATTAGATATAGATATGGAAAATTTCAAAGCCTTATCTTTGCCAAAATGTCCTAGATGTCAAGGTTTGGCAAGGCCAAATATCTTGATGTTTAATGATGGTAGTTTTAATGATAGTCGTTATTTTTTACAAAAGCAAAGTTATAAAAACTGGCTTAAACCCTTAGAGGATAAAAACATCTTGCTTATAGAGCTTGGAGCTGGTAAAGCTGTGCCTAGTATGCGTATGTTTGGCGAGGATTTTTGTAAAAAAAGCAAAGCTAGAACACTTTTAAGGATCAATCCAAATGAGTGTGATTTTCCAAAGTTTTTTAGAAATGGCATAGGACTTAAGATGAAAGCTTTGGAAGCTTTGGAAATGATAGATAGCTTGATATAATAAGCTTAAAATTTAGAAAGGCTATAAATGAGTGGTGAAAATACAGAAGTAAAATCTTGCATTGTGAGTTTGAATGAGTTGGTGCAGGGTAAAGTGGATAATAAAAATGCTCAAAAAACAGATATATTTTTAAAAGAAGGTTTTTCTTTAAACATACCTGATTATCAACGCCCTTATGCTTGGGGTATAGAGCAAGTTAAAATTCTTTTAAAAGATATAAGCGAACAAATAGATAAAAACCAAAAATATCTTTTAGGAAGTTTGATATTGCATAAGGGAAATACAGAAAATAAGCTCAACATAGCAGATGACCAACAACAGAAAGATAATGAATTTAATATAGTAGATGGCCAACAACGCCTTACTACCTTGGCTTTGATTTTAAGAGTTTTATGTGAATGTAATTTTTTAAATAATGTTGAATACTCTCATAATGAGTCAAAATATCATATCAAAGAAAATTACGAGTATATAAAAGCTTATTTTGAAAGTTATAGTGATAAAAAAGGCAAGTTTTTAGATTTTCTTTTAGAGAATATAGAATTTATCTGCGTTTTAGCTCCAAATGTAGATGATGCGTTTTTGTTTTTTGATAGTGCAAATTCAAAAGGAAAAGGCTTAAAATCATACGATCTTATAAAGGCTTTTCATTTGCATTCTTTAGAGAAAAATCAAGGTAGTATGCTAGATTATTATGCAAGGAAATTTGAAAATCTTGCAAAAGATGAAAGAAAAATCACTATTTTATTTGATGAGCTTTTAGCACCTGCTAGAACATGGTTAAAACATAAAAACATTAGAGTAGATAAAATTAAAACAGAACAAATATATGAAGAGTTTTGTAAAGAATTTTTTAGTGATAAATTCCTTTATAGTAAGGAAGATTTAGGGGTTTTAAGTAGTTTTGCTAATGGGGTAGATTTTTTCGAGTATTTGTTTAAATACAATGAGTTTTTTGATAAGTTATCAAATTATGCTTTATACCAAGAGCTAGATGAAATATATTACACAGGATTTATTTATAATAAATACATTTATGCCATTGCTGTGATGATTTATTTTTCTAAATTTCCAAATGGCAATAGTGATTATTTCTTAGCCTTGCTTGCAAGAGCTGCTTTTAGTTTAAGAGTTTATGGCTTAAGTATTTCTAGAGCTACTCAAAATAATTATGCTTTGGAATTTTTAGAAAAAGTGTATTTTGTATCTTTTGAAGAGGAATTAGAGCAAAATTTACTTGATTTTATAGCTATAAAAAATGAAGAAGAAAGAAAATCAGCACAAAAATTAGATGGTGGAAGAGGTGATTATGTAAAAATTGTTGAAAAATACTATCAAGGTGAAGATGCTCTATATAAAAACATCCCATCACATTATGTAAAAAAATAAAAAATAAAGGTATAAACAATGAGTAATAAAGTAAATATTAAAAATATTAGTGAAGTGGTAAAGGATAATAATAAGATCTTTTTTGAAATTCCACCTTATCAAAGACTATATGAGTGGGATAAAGAGCAAATACAAACCTTACTTAATGATATAAAAACTAAATTTTATGAAGATAAGAATAAAGAATACTTTATCGGCAATGTAGTAGTAAGTAAAAAAGATGATAAATACCTACTCATAGATGGCCAACAACGCTTAACAACTTTGTTTTTGATAGGATTTTTTCTTTCTTATAAAAATCCAAGCGATCAGCCAAAGTGGAAAGAATTTATAATGCAAAGTGATAAACTTAGAATCTCCATGCCTATAAGAGAAAAAGAAGAAGAAGTTCTAAAAGAATTTGCTAAATTTTGTAAAGATAATCAAAATAATGAGAGAAAAAATGATATTTTTTTACAAGAAATTAAAAAATTTCCACAGGATATATGCCAAAACATACCACAAGCTTTAGAAATTATAGTAAATTGGTTTGAAGAAAATATTGAAGAAAATATTGAAGAAAATATTGAAGAAAATATTGAAGAAAATATTGAAGAAAATATTGAAGAAAATATTGAAGAAAATATTGAAGAAAATATTGAAGAAAATATTGAAGAAAATATTGATAAATTTTCTGAATTTTCTAAATTTATTTATAGTAATGTAAAATTTGTTTTTGTAGAATTAGCCGAAAATACTGACTTAAACCGCTTTTTTATCCGTATGAATAACCGCGGCAAACAACTAGAAAAACATGAAATTTTAAAAGCAAGACTGCTTTCAAATATTAATGAAAACGAAAGAGCTTTTTATGCTCATATATGGGATATTTGCTCACAAATGGATAATTATATCTTTCAAAAAGCTAGCGATAGAAAGATTTCTAGCTCAAATGAAAGTGGTGGAGATGAAAATACTAAGCTAAATGAAAGTAGTGGAAATGAAAATACTATTGAGTGTATTATAGGAAATAACCAACAAAAAATTACAAAAAAAGATGATGATGAAGATGAATTTAAATTTAAATCCATAGTAGATTTTCCTACTTTTTTATTGCATGTTTATAAGCTTACTTATTTGAAAAAAGCTAGTGATGTTACTATAGATAAAAATAAGCTTTTAGAGATTATAACAATAGAAAAAAAAGAAAACACTAAAAAATTCATAGAAAATCTTTTAAAATATAGAATTTTATTTGATTATTTTGTTATTAAAAGTCAAGATGATGAGGAAAATTCTTATAAGATTAGAAGATTAACTAAAAAATATAGTACATACACAATCAGCGAAGATTCTAATGTTATGCCTGATCTTGCTATGGTGCAAAACTATCTACGCGTAGCAAGAAGTGGTATGTCTAATAATCATCATCACTGGCTTACTCCGTTTTTGAAATTTTTGGATAAAGAGATCAAATTGAACTTTTCATTTGATGAGTTAAGTGATGATAAAAATATAATTAGTGAAATACAAATAAATGATAACATTAATTTTTATGGTTTTATCACAAATGGTAAAAATATTATTCAAAAAAATCCAATATCTTTCCTTGAAAATTTAGATACATCTTTAGCCAAAGAGCAAGCAAACACAGAAGTTAAAGAGCAAGCAAAAGAAGCAGAAAAAAATGGAGAGAAAAAAGATTTATTGGAAATTTCTAATGAAGTTCTTGTTAATTTAAGCAATAATGATGAATGTATTTTTACTAATACTAATGAAGTAAAAATTCCAAACTTAGATCGAGGAACAGCAACTTTGCATTATTGGTTTTATCGTTTGGAGTATTATTTGTGGAAAAATGCTGAAGTTAATGGCGATAAAGTTAAAATATGTGGTAAAGAAATGGATAAGAAAAAATTTGATAATTTCTATTTTAGAAGCTTAAATTCCATAGAGCATGTGCAAGCACAAAGCAAAGCAAATGAGAATGATTGGACTAATGAAAAAATAGATAATTTTGGAAATTTAGCTCTTATTAGCTCTAGTTTTAACTCATCTTTGAATAACCAAGATGTGCCAAGTAAGTATAGAGATTTTCAAAAAAGATATATGGATAATAAAAAAGCAGTTATATCTTTAAAACTATGGCTTATATATGCGCTAGCTAAAGATAATGATGAAATTGCTTGGACTTTTGGTAATGCACAAACACACAAAGAACAAATGTTAGGAATCTTAAAAAAATCGTTTAAAAGCAAACAAGATAAAGCCTAAGGCTTTATCTTTTCATAAATTTAGCAAAGACTTTGTTTTTGCTTCTTATCTTACGAAAATACTCTTTTGATAAGATATCTTTTAAAATTTTAGCATTGTTATAGCTTAGATTAGTTTTTCTTTGTATGTAAGAAATGGCTTTATTTGCTAAATTTTTCTCTCTTGATTTTTTTATCAAAGCCTTATCTAAAGTAGCTATTTTAGGCATGTTTTTGATAAATTCTAGATACTCTTCTTTGCTTTCAAAGGGAGAATCTTCAAAACTAAATGGAACCTGACTTGGTATTTTTTTCTTTTTCATTTTTTCTTCCATATTTTTAAAATGATATTCTAGCATAAATTATAGACAATCTTAGTCTATAAAATTCTAATATAATTTCATTTTACAAAGGAAAGTGATGAAAGAAGTTAGGATTATTATTGATGATGAATTTGATCATGTAAGAGATTTTTGTAATGGCTTTGCGGCGGTAAAAAAAGCTGGTAAGTATAGCTTTATAAATAGCAGTGGAGAATTAATTTGTGATTTTTTATATGATGAGGTTTTAAATTTTAGTCAAAATTTAGCAGGTGTTATGATAAATGACAAATGGGGTTTTATAGATACTAAGGCTAAGGTGGTAGTGGATCTTATATATGATGATGTTTGTAGTTTTGTAAATGATTATGCGCTTTTGCGACAAGGAAATGAAAATATCATCATAGATACTCAAGCAAATATCATTTTAAAGACTGAATATGATGGCATTATAAGACTTAGTGATAAGCTTTTTAAGATCAAAAAAGGCGATGTGTTTGCATTGATCGATCAGAATGGAAATTTTTTAAGTGATTTTGAGTTTTTAAGTATAAAAAGACTAAATGAAAGATTATTTTTATACAAGCAAAAGATTAATGGCAAGGTTAAATGCGGAGTTTTAAATGAATTTGCAAAGCTTGTTTTAGAGGCTAAATTTGATGATATTAGCTTGATAAATGATGAGTATTTGCTAGTGTTTGATGGGTTTTTGTATGGTTTGTTTGATGTAAATTTAAATTGCGTTTTTGATCCTATGTATAAGGATGTGAAATTTATAGCCAAAGATATGATCAAAGTGAGAGTAGGGACTAAATATACTTTGGTAGATAAAAACAAAAATGAGCTTAGTAAGAATAGTTTTGATTTTATGAAGATTATTGATGATGAGCTTGTTTTGTTTTTAGAAAATTCTAAATTTGGTTTCATGGATCAAAACGGGATGTTAATTTGTAAAGCTAAATTTGATGAAGTTGGAGAATTTGTTGGTGGATTGGCTTGTGTAAAGATAGCTAACAAATACGGCTTTATAGATAAAAATGCCAAAATCATCATCGATGTGATGTATGATGAGCTTAGGTTTTTTAGTGAGAATTTAGCAGCCTTTTGTGTAGCAGGAAAATGGGGTTTTATCAATGCAAAAGGAAAAACCATCATAGAAGCAAAATACGATGATATGAGTAATTTTAGCGAAGGTTTAGCTGTAGTAAAAAAAGATGGTAAATACGGCTATATTAATAAAAAAGGAAATATCATCATAGAAGCAAAATACGATGAGGCAAATAGCTTTAGCGAAGGCATAGCAAGTGTAAAAAAAGACAATAGATATTTTTTGATCAATCAAAATGATGAGATACTTTGTGAGCATGAGTATGAGTATATGTCTTGTTTTAGCTGTGGTTTGGCTTTGGTTTTAACAAGTGATGGTTTTATTTATGTGGATAAAAATGCAAATATTGTTATAAAAGAGCATTTTGATGAGGCGTTTGATTTTAAAGAAGGTTTGGCGCAAGTTTGTATAGATAATCAATGGGGTTTTATTAACACAAATGGAGAATTTGTGCTTGATTTGCAGTTTGAAAATGTAAATGATTTGGGTAATGGAATTTATGAGCTTAGTAAAAATGGACATAAATTTTACTTAGAATACAACGGAAAAATAACCCTTAATCCTTTCTCTCAAAGACAAATTGAATGTATAAGCAAGGATATAGGCTGGAGAATTTTAAGGTTGCTAGAGTCAAAAGAGTAAAATTTGATCTTAAAAGAATGTACTTAAAATACATTTAACAATCAAAGTTAATGTATTTTAAAACATTTATTTTTATGGTTTTTTTGATTTTTAAATTTATCATATTAACTATCTTATCTTTTATTGCTAATATTAGATTGTTATCTAGTATTATGATTTGATCATATTTGATTTTTACAATAATCTTTCCTTTTTTATCTATAAGACCCCATTTATCACTTTGTTTAACTTTGGCAAAACCTTTGTTAAAATGACCCACTTCATCGTATTGTGCTTTGATAATTAGCTTTTCATTTTTATCTATAAAACCAAATTTTTTATTAATCAAGATTGAAGCTAATCCATCGTGAAAATAACTCACGATATTTTCTTTGTTTAATATTAAATATAATCCAATTTTTGAAGCACCTTGTATGTCGAAAAAAGCTAGATCATCATCTAAACCATCTATAAAATCATACTTTGCTTTTATAACTAAATTTCCTTTTTTGTCTATAAAACCCCATTTATTATCAATTTCAACTGCAGCCATTCCTTGAAAAAAGTCTTTGGTTTTATTGTATTTAGTGTCTATAGCAATTTCCCCTTTTTTATCTATAAAACCCCATTTTCCATTAAGTTCAACCCTAGCCAAACCTTCCTTAAAATCATAAGCATTATCATACTTTGCATCTATGATTAAATTCCTTTTTTTATCTATAAAACCCCATTTATCTTTTAAACAAATAGTTGTTAAATTTTCTTTATATTTTTTTATGTTTTTAAATTTAGTTTGTGTTGTAATATTTTCATCAATTTTATAAGGAAAATTTATTTTTATAATATTTCCTTTTTTATTTACAAAGCTATTTTCATCTCCATTATATATTCTAAATAAACCATTATAAAAGCTTTTGGAATTGATACTTCCTTTTAATTCTTTGATAAATTGTGCGTTTGAATCAATTAGAATTGACTTAAAAACAATATGATGATTTTTTGTATTGTGTATTTTTAAATTTATATAATATATTTTCTTTGCATTTAGTACCCCAAAACCATGATATTCTATATCAAAGTTTTGATATGTGAAGATGCTTTTAGGTTGTTTAGTAGTGAGCATTGTTTAAATTGTGATTATTTTATTTTGGTTGCACAATAGATTTTTTATTAGCAAGATTTTTATCTAGTTTTAAAAGTGTTGTTTTCATGTGTTTTCCTTTTTTGATTGATATAATATTTTATTATAATGTATTTTTATAGACTACTGCTGTCTGGTTTGATGATTTTTGCTTAGAGATTGATATAAAAACTCTAAGCAGTGGCTTTTAATATAGTTATTATTTTACAAGCTCTTCTAAATGTTTTAAAATTTTTACCATGGCTAAAGTATCAAGTTTGCAGTATTCTAGTAAGGCTTGGCGGAGAGCTTTTCTTTTGTTTTCATCCATATTTTGCATAGTTTCAAAACTTTTCATAGCTTCGCTTCCATTCTGGATTAAACCTAAATTTTTATAAGCTTGCATTATAAGCAAGCACGTAAACATTTTAAATTAATTTAGGTTTTTTAGTTTTAATTCTTCGCCTTTTTTAAGTAAAAATAAATTCGTATCAAATTTTAGTATCTCACTATAACAACAATTTTCATCTATATCTGCAAAACCCATGTAATCATATTCATAATCACCAACAAGATTCAAGACAACATCATACTCTATTTCTATAACTAAATTTCCTTGCTTATCTATAAATCCATATTTTCCATTAAGCATAACTACAGCTAAACCTTCGCTAAAATCCCAAGCATAATCATACTTTGCTTCTATAACTAAATTTCCTTTTTTATCTATAAAACCCCATTTTCCATTAAGCTTAATTCCGGCCAAACCTTCGTTAAAGCTTAAAGCATCATCATATTTTGCTTCTATAACTAAATTTCCTTTTTTATCTATAAAACCCCATTTTCCATTAAGCTCAACCTCGGCTAAACCTTCGTTACAAATCCAAACCTTATCATATTTTGCTTCTATAACTAAATTTCCTTGCTTATCTATAAAGCCCCATTTTCCATTAAGCTCAACTTCGGCTAAACCTTCGTTAAAGCTTAAAGCATTATCATATTTTGTTTCTATAACTAAATTTCCTTGCTTGTCTACAAAACCACATTTTCCATTAAGCTCAACTCCAGCTAAACCTTCGTTAAAGCTTACAGCATCATCATATTTTGTTTCTATAACTAAATTTCCTTGCTTATCTATAAAGCCCCATTTTCCATTAAGTTTGACTTTTACTAATTCTTCTTCTTTATGATAACTAATTTTATCATATTCAGTATTTATGATTATCTCCCCTTTTTCATCTATAAAACCATAGCCACATTTTTCATAAAACTTAAC
>NZ_JAKMSR010000010.1:0-56632 GCF_025772765.1 Campylobacter sp. CNRCH_2015_0814
TTGCTTTGTTATTAAAAATATTGTTAATTAGTCATATTGTAAAAATATAATGCTATTATAAATATAGAGTTAGCAATATTTCATGATAAATGTGAAATTTGTATCTTTATAAAATAATACATTAGAGGTTGAGTGAAAAAATACATTTTTTTAAGCTGTATATGCATAAATGCATTTGCTTTAAATTTAGAAGAAAGCTTAGGTGAGGGTGAGGCTAATATTAGCAAATATCAAAAGTCAAACACTGTTTCTAAGCAAGTATTTTTTCAAAAACCACAAGAATACCAAGCTCAAAGTACAGATCTTAGTTCTTTTGCTAGTAATTCTTTAGGTCAAGTTTTAAATTTAAGTTCTAAGGATAAAACAGAGGCTAATTTAGACTATGATGCTTTAAATGTAAATATAAAAAATATTAATTCAATACTAGATTATGAAAATGCTACTTTACTTTTAGAAAAACAAGCAAGAATAGGGCAATTAGAACAAGCTTATTCTTTAGGACTTATTAATCGTTATGAATTTGATGAGTTTAATTTAGGTTTTAATTATTTTAATGATCAGTATAAAGAAGCTTATGAAAAAAATAGTTTTGGTGCTGAATTTCAATTTAGTCATTATTTTAAAGCTTATGCTAATCACTATAATATAAAAGAAAATGATAGTGAAGATAGCACAGAGCTTGGTTTGATGTTTGATTTGCCTTATTTGAATGTTTTAAATGTAAATTCTAATATAAAAGAATTACAAAATCAATATAACATTACTTATTCTCCAATTTCTATTTTAGATTTATCACTTAATTATCAAGATGAAAAAACCAGCGCCAAAGATCAAACAGCAATGTGGGTAAGATTTAGACTAAATTATGAGCAAAGTTTAAGTAAGCAATTTTATAATAGTTTTTACCGTAAAAACAATATAGGTGAATTTAATCGCTATGATTTTGCTACTAGGACTTATTAATTACTCATAAAACGAGTAATATCATTATAAGTTACAAACACCATTAAACTTAAAAGTAAAGCCATGCCAAAATAACTAAGATATTCAAAACATACCTTTGGCACTTCTTTTTTAAAGACTAACTCATAAAGGTTAAAAAGTATATGCCCTCCATCTAGCGCTGGAATGGGAAGTAAATTTAATACTCCAAGGTTGATAGAAATTAAAGCGGTGATTAAAAATAAAACCACTATGCTAGTATTTGCTGCTTTGGAAGTTATATCCACCATAGTGATGATTCCACCCATATTCTTAGCGTCTAATTCCCCGCTGATGATTTTAGCAAGACCTTTAAAAATAAGTAAAGAAGCTTCTATGCTTTCTTCATAAGCATATTTTAAACTACTAAATCCTGGATGATAAATAGTAACAAACTCACCCTTAGGTGCTATGCCAATTAGTGGTTTTTGAACTTTTTGATAAAACTCATTATAACCTTGATCAATTTGTGGAGTTAGGGTGATGTTGATGAGTTTACCATCGCGTTCTATACTAAGTAAGGTTGGTTTTATATGCACAAGTTTACCGATTTCTTCAAAGCTTTGAATTTTAACTCCATCTATAGCTAGGATTTTATCTCCAATTTGTAAATTTGCTTTTTGCGCAGCTGAGTTTGGTGCTATATTGCCAATAACAGGTGCAAGTTTTTGAACTCCTAAAAAACCTATGGCTGTATAAAGTAAAAATGCTAGAAAAAAGTTAAAAAATGGTCCTGCAAAAAGTATGTAAATTCTAGCTAGAGGACTTAAAGTGTTATAGCTATTTGGTTCGTAATTTTTTTCGCTAGGATTTAAATCATCTTGTCCTTTGAGTTTAACATAACCACCAAAAGGTAGAGCAGATAAGCGATATTCTGTGTTTTTGTAAGTTTTTTTAAAAACAGCTCTTCCAAAGCCTATACTAAAAATTTCTACATCTACTTTCATATGTTTTGCGGCTAGAAAATGTCCTAACTCGTGAAAAAAAATTAAAAAAGATATAACCAAAAGCGTTATTAAAAAGCTAAAAGAATAAAATTTAAAGCCAATAGCTAAGATAATAAATAAAAATAAATATGATTTCAAATTATACCTTTTTTAAATGTTTTGTATAAGCTAGTATGTATTCAAAAGCCGAATAAAGTGTAAGTACTAAGGCAATAAATAACAATGTATTAGCAAAAGGCCATTGCATGATTAAAAATATAATGGCTATCATTTGAAAGGTTGTTTTTATTTTTCCTGCAAAAGAAGCACTTACATCAAATTTTTCACTCACCATAACTACTCGAAAACCGGTTATAAAAAACTCTCTTACTAAAATAATATAAATCATCCAAGGATCAGCTTTTTGGGTGAGTAATAATCCTAAAAAAGCAGCCAAAACAAGCATTTTATCTGCTAGTGGATCTATAATAGCTCCAAGTTTTGTAGTTTGATTCCAAGTTCTTGCAATATAACCATCAAAAAAATCAGTCAAGGCAGCTATACCAAAAACAACACAAGCAAAATAATTTACCCAACTGGGATGAATATTTTCAAAATCATTAATAAGTAAAAAAAACAAAAGTGGAGCTAATAATATCCTTATAAATGCTAAGATATTAGGTAAATTCATTGTTTGTTAATCCTTGTGTTTAAAGAAAATACCCCAAAATGGGGTAATGAATTATTTAAAAGTGGTACCACCATCTACGATTAAAGTGTGTCCTGTGATCCAATTTGCTTTATCAGAACATAAAAATAAACATGCTCCTGCTAAATCTTGAGGCTGTCCAATACGGTTTAGTGGACTAAGATTAATAGTTGCATTTTTAACTTCTTCATAATTTGTAAATGCTTTAAGCGCATCAGTGTCAATTGGTCCACCACTTACTACATTTACACGGATGTTTTTAGAACCAAGTTCGGTTGCAGCATATCTTGCCATAGCCTCAACTGCTGCTTTTGCTGTACCGTGTCCTGCGTAATTTTCAATATGTACTAAATTTCCTGTTGAAGAAATAGATAATATACTACCTCCACCAACTTTTTCCATTCTTTTTGCTGCTTCTTGTGCTCCAACTACAAATGCATTTACGGTTGCTGTGAAAATATTATTTATTCCGCGAGGTTTTAATTTCATAAATTTAGTATATCCACCTACAACGGCACGACCTGAGATAATAGCATTAGAGATGAAAAAATCTATTCTGTCAAAATCTTGATCGATTTTTTCAAATAATTCTTTATAAGTTTCTGGTTCAAGTATGTTAAACTCGTAAGCCTTTGCTTTGATTTTGTAGTTATTTTCTAAATCTTTTACAATTTCTTGAGCTAAATCTGCATTAGAATTATAAGTAAAAGCTACATTGGCTCCTGCTTTTGCAAACTCATATACAATAGCTTTACCAATCCCTCTTGTTCCACCGCTAATTACTAAAGTTTTATTTTGAAAAAAAGTATCCATTAAAATCCTTTGATATTATAGTTTTTCATAATCGCTTCTATTTTTGCTAAATTGCAATCACTAGGTTTACAAAGTGGCAAACGATATTCTAAGGTAGGGGTTAAACCTGCTATATACATTGCTGCTTTAATAGGTATAGGATTGCTTTCGCAAAATAAAATTTTATTGATATTATATAACTCATCATTAATTTTTTTAGCTTCAATATATTTTTCTTCTAAAGCTAGATGAGTTAATTTTGAAATCATATCAGGAAGTAAATTTGAAGTAACTGAAATCACACCTTTACCGCCATTTGAAAGTATAGGATAATTAATCGCATCTTCTCCGCTTAAAAGCATCATTCTAGGCTCATGTGCTAGCAAATCAACGCATTTATCAATGCTCCCACTAGCTTCTTTTACTCCATAAATATTTTCACAATCTCTAAATAATCTTATAATGGTTTCTGTTTGAAGCTCACAACCTGTTCTTCCTGGCACGTTGTATAAAAGTACAGGTATATCTATGCTTTTTGCTATTTTTTTATAATGTAAATACAAACCTTCTTGTGTGGGTTTGTTATAATATGGAGTAACGCTTAAAATACCATCAGCTCCATGCTCTTGTGCAAATTTAGCCAAACTTACAGCTTCATGGGTAGCATTGCTTCCTGCTCCTGCTAAAACCTTACAAGAACTTCCCTTGCAAGCATCTAATGCTATTTCTATACAAATTCTATGTTCTTCATGGGTTAAGGTGGCACTTTCTCCGGTTGTTCCAACAGGCACTACTGCATTAATCCCATTTGCTATTTGTCTTTTGATGAGTTTGTGGTAAGTTTGTTCATCTAATTTCCCATTTTTAAATGGAGTTATTAAAGCTGTCATTGCTCCTATGATGATTTTATTGTCCATTTTCACTCCTTTTTTAAGATTATTGTAGTAGATTTGTTTTCATTGAAATATTTTCTAGCACAATGAATTAAATCATCTTTGCTTAGATCTTCTATATTTTTTTCATAATCAAGTAAAGGTTTTAAATCGCCTTTAGCAAGATAAGATCCATAAATATTTGCAACACTACTTGCATTGCTTAGTGAAAAAATAAAATCACTTTTTACGGTGTTTTTGATTTTTTCCATGATAGTATCATCAAATTTAGCATTTTTTATATTTTCAAGAATTTTTAAAAGCTCTTTTTCAACATCTTCTGCTTTTATGCCTTCATTGCAAACACAAATAAATATAAATAAATTCTCATCTATATTTTCACTTGCATAAGCATAAAATTCATTGATAAGTTCTAATTTATCAATTAAAATTTCACTTATTAAAGAACTTTTTCCATTTCCTAAAAGCTCACTCAATGCGCAAAGTTTTGGCATATCCTCATGATTAAATGCAGGAATTTTATATGCAAGTGCTAGCAATTGTGTATCGCTTTCTTTATGCAAGATCACACGTTTAGCACCATCTTGCTCAGGTTCTTTTTCATGCACTATAGGGATTTCTTTGGTATTTTCTATATCTTGAAAATGCTTTTTAGCTAAAGTAAATACTTCATCTTCGTTAATATCGCCACTTACAAGCAAAATAGCATTTTTAGGTTGATAAAAAGTTTGATGAAAATCTTGTATATCTTCTATTTTCCAATTTTGTATATCTTTAAAAAAGCCTATCGGGGTCCAGTGATATGGATGGTGTAAAAAGGCATGATTGTATAATCTAAAATACAAATATCCCAAAGGATTATTATCAGTTCTCCAACGCCTTTCTTCTAAAACTACATTTCTTTCAGGCTGAAACTCATCATCTTTTAAATTTAAATTACGCATTAATTCAGCAAAAAGCCATAAAGACTTATCTAAATTTTCACTAGAGCATTTTATAAAATAATGCGTATAGTCAAAGCCCGTGCTTGCATTATCCACTCCGCCAAAACCCTTGACTATTTCATCAAATTCACCTGCTTTTAAATTTTTTGTACTTTTAAAATTTAAATGTTCAAGCATATGAGCTATGCCACTTTTTCCCATTTTTTCATTTCTTGAGCCAACTTTATAAAAAATATCTACACTTATAACCCCGCTTTTTTTATTTACAGGTAAAGTATAGACTTCAAGTTTATTTTCAAGGGTGATTTTTTTATAATTAATCATTTAAAATTAACTCCTATAGCTTGACTAATATGATTAAAACCATCTTGTTTTAAAAGTTCAATTAAGCCTTGATTGATATTTTTAACAATACTTGGTCCTTTAAAAATCATAGCTGTATAAATTTGAACCAAACTAGCCCCATTTTTAATGCGCTCATAAGCAAGTTCAGCACTATCTATGCCTCCACTTGCTATTAAAATAGTATCTTGATAAATTTCTTTAGCTACTTCTTTAAAAAATGTCGCACTTTTTTGGGTGATTAATCTACCACTAATCCCGCCAAAAGTTCTTGCATTATCAATCAAAGAATAATCTATACTAGTATTTGCCATGATAATACCATTAGCTTTTGCACTAATAGCGCTTTTACAAAGTGAAATTGCGCTGTCTATATTCATATCTGGAGCAATTTTTAAAATCACAGGTTTATTTGTGATTTCTTTTGCTTGGTTAAATAAAGTACTTACAAATTCCTCGCTTTGTAAATCTCTTAAATTTTTGGTATTTGGAGAGGAGATATTAATCACAAATAAATCACATAAATCTTTAAATTCTTTTAATAAAATAATATAATCATTAATAGCTTCTTCATTTGGGGTGATTTTGTTTTTACCTATATTTGCTACTAAAGGTATGCTAAAAGGATAGACTTTTTTTACTTCTTTTGCAATGGCGTCTTTGCCTTTATTGTTAAAACCCATAGCATTTTGAATACTTTCTTGTTCAACAAGTCTAAAAAGTCTAGGTTTTTCATTACCATTTTGAGGTTTTGGAGTAAAAGTTCCATACTCTAAAAAACCAAAACCTAAAGCACTTAGTGGTCTTATCATAGTTGCATTTTTATCAAAACCACCTGCTAAACCCACAGGATTATAAAAATTCAGATTAAAAATTTCTTGATTTAAAATTTCATCATTTATTACACGATCTTTTGCAAAAAAACTAAGCCCTCCAGGAAATATACAATCTAGCGTCCGCATACTAAATTCAGCCAGAGCATGAGCATTTTCTGGATCTAATTTATATATTAAAGGTTTTAAGCTTTCATAAGTCATATTTTTCCTTTATTTGCAAAATAGCATATTGTACTAAAAAAATGATAATTTTTAGTTTTCATTTTCTTTGACTTTATCAGTTTTTTGTACTTTTTGTTTTAATTTTTGATAAATTTCACAATGTTGCATTAAATAAGCATCATTTCCTATAGAAGCTATTTTTCCTTTATCAAGCACAGCAATTTTATCAGCATTTTCTATAGTGCTAAGTCTATGAGCGATGATGAGTATCAAACGATCTTTTTTTAAGCTTTCTATAGTTCTTACTATGGCTTTTTCGCTTTCATTGTCAAGTGCTGAGGTTGCTTCATCAAAAATTAAAATTTGAGGATTTTTATATAAAGCCCTTGCTATAGCAATGCGTTGTTTTTGTCCACCGGAGAGATTTTTTCCATGTTCTTTTAATTCAGTATGTATACCACCAAGTTCTTGAACAAAATCATAAGCATTAGCTTGTTTTAAAACCTCTACTACACGTGCTTCATTATATTCTTTAGCATAAGCTATATTTTGAGCTATAGTGTCATTAAATATATAAATATTTTGAGTTACCAAAGAGATATTTTCTCTTAAACTAACAATATCAAAAGAGCTAATATCTTTTTGATTGATTAAAATTTCACCGCTATCTTTTTCAAAAAAATACATCAAAAGATTGATAATAGAAGATTTTCCTCCACCGCTTGATCCAACTAAGGCTAGAATTTCTCCTTTGTTAAAAGAAAAATTTACATCTTTTAATACCATTTTATCTTTTTGATAGCTTAAAGAGACATTTTTAAAATGGATATTTTGGATATTTTCTGTAAGTTTTTCTTCACCACCTTTAATTTGTGGTTCTAAATCAGTTAGATAAAAAGTTCTCTCACTAGCTGCCACAGCATTTTGTAATCTTGTATAAAGTGAAGAAAGTCTTTTAATAGGAGTATAAGCCATAAATAAAGCTGTAGTAAAACTAAAAAAAGAACCTATGCTTAAACTTCCATCGATTACTTCTTTACCACCTATTATAATTACTATTGCAAAGCCAATTGAACCCATAGATTCCATTAAAGGGCTACTCAAAGCTTCGATTCTAATGCCCTTTAAGGAAAGTTTACAAACTTCGCTATTAGTTTGGCTGAATTTTTGCATTTCATTTTTGCCTGCATTGGAAGCTTTAATAAGTTCTATATTGGAAAAGATTTCACTTAATCTTGAAGTAAGATCAGAATTTTTTTCTTGGGTATTGCGTCCTATTTTTTTGATTTTTTTAGCAAAAATAGCAAGAGGGTAAATTGCTAAAGGTAAAATAACTAAAGCAAAAAAAGCAAGTTTTGGGCTTTGATAAATCACTACGCTTAAAAGTCCAATGGCAGTTAAACTTTCTCTTAAAATTTCAGGTATGATAGTAGAAACTATATTTTGCAAAGCTCCAATATCAGAAGTACACCTGCTGATTAATTCCCCACTTCTGTATTTATGAAAAAAACTCATATCTAAGCGCAAAAGATTGCCAAGAACTAATTCTCTTAATCTTCTTAAAATATCTGTCCCAACATAAGATATATAATAAACTTGCATATAAGCACCAAGATTTTTTAAAGCATAAATTAAAACAACAAGTAAAGGCATGTAGTAAAGCAAATTAACATTTTTTTCTATAAAAATTTTATTTAAAATAGGCTCTATGATGTATGCGCTAGCTGCTGTGCCACCACTAGTTAAAAGCATGCCAATGATAGCTAAAACAAAATAAAACCAATAATCTTTATAATAAGGCTTAAAGCGAGTAAAAACCTCTTTAAGCTTCATTTCTTTGTAGTTTTTATCCATTTTTCTCCCATACCACACCATTTGGTGTATCCATTAAAAGAATATTCTCTTTAGCTAAATCATCACGAATTTGATCTGCTAGGGCATAGTTTTTTTCTTGCTTTGCCTTGTTGCGTAGAGTGATTTTTTCTTCTATTTCTTGACATTTTTCTTCACTAATGCCAAATTGAAAATATTTTATGGTATCTATGAAGCCTATACCAAAAATAAAAGCAAGTTCTTTTAAGGTTTTTTCTACTTGTATTTTATAAGTTTTATCTTTTGGGTTTTGATCTAAGTAAATATTACTTTCATTGATAAACTCATCAAGTAAAGCTAAGGCTTTAGAGGCATTTAAATCATCATTTAAAACTTCTAAGATATTTTTAGCTACTTCACTTTCTATGGTAGTTTTTTCATCTATAAAAACATTTAAATTTAAGCGTTTTTTTAAGCGGTAAAATTTATCAAGTCTTTTTTTAGCAGCTTGTAAGTCTTCTAAAGCATAGTTAAAATGCGCTCTATAATGCACACTTAAAAGATAAAATCTCAAAACCTCTCCACTAAAAAGTTTTAAAGAATCTTTTAGAAAAAAGCTATTTCCCAGGCTTTTGCTCATTTTTTCACCATTAATTTGTACAAAGCCATTATGCAACCAAAAATTAGCTAATTCATGATTGTTTTTACAACGACACTGGCAAGCTTCATTTTCATGATGAGGAAAAAGTAAGTCTATGCCCCCTGCGTGAATGTCAAGTTTATCTTTAAAAATACTTTCTATCATCACAACACATTCTGTGTGCCAACCTGGTCTTCCTTTGCCAAAACTTGCAGGATAAAATTTTTCATCAAATTTCCATAAAACAAAATCGCTATCGTTTTTTTTAGCCACGCTTTCTTCAAGGCGTGATTGATTGTCTTCTAAATTTCTTTTAGAGATATAAAAGTATTTATCATCTTTGCTGGTATCAAAATAAATCCCATCTTTAAGTTTATAAGCTAGGTTTAATTCTAAAAGTTTTTCTATATATGTAATCATTTGCTCAATATAAGTTGTAGCCTTTGGTTTAAAATCAGGTTCTAAGATATTAAGTGCTTGCATATCCTCTTCATATCTTTTAATATAAAAATTTGTAATTTCTTCTAAGCTTTTACCACTTTCTTGCATTTTTTTTAAGATTTTATCATCAATATCAGTGTAATTTCTAGCAAAAACTACTTCATAATCATTTGCTATCAAAACTCTTCTTAAAAAATCAAAACATACACTACTTCTTGCATGTCCTAAATGCGCATCATCATATACAGTAGGCCCGCATAAATAAATATTTGCTTTTTTTGCCTCATGTGGGATAAATTCGCATTTTTTCTTTAAAACACTATCAAAAAAAACCATTAAAACAAACCTTTAAAAAAATGATAAATTTCAATTAAAAATTGTATTAAAATATCTTTAATTTCAAATAAGCCTAAAGCAAATAAACTTAAAAATACTATACTAATAAGCCAAAATTTAACCCTAAAAATACCCCAAAGATTTTTAAAACCAAATTCTTTAATATTAGCATACAATAAATAAAAAGCACTAATAGATGAAGCTAGTGCAATACCCAAGCTCTTATAGGCTTCTTCTTTGATGAGTAAAATAATCACTATGCTAAAAAATGCTGATATAAAAAGTGTTTTAAAGGCTATTATAGCGGCTATTTTTTGTTTAAATTTAGCATAAAGCCATAAAGAAAAAAGTTTTTGCAAACCAAAAGGTAAAAGCCCCAAAAGATAAGCTTGTAATAAAAATGCAGTGATTTTTGTATCTTCTTGATTAAAATTTCCTCTTTGAAACAAAAACTCCACAATCTCTTTAGCTAAGATAATCCCCACTATACTAGCTAAAATCAAAAGCACGCTTAAATACTCAAAAGCTTTTTGCATAAAAGCCAAGGCTTTTTGTTCTTCATTTGCTTTTAAATGTCTTAGTATTTTTGGGAAGCTTACTTGACTTAGAGCGATTGCAAAAAGAGCTAAAGGAAGCTGAAAAACTCTGTTAGAATAATACAAATACGAAATACTTCCAGCCATTAAAAAACTAGCTATAGTGGTATCTAATAAAGAACTAATTTGATTTGCCGAAGAGCCTAAAAGTCCATGGGTAAATGTAGAGTGGAACTTATCTAAATTAGTCTTTGTTTTTTTAAGTTTTATGCTTAAATACATACTTTTTAAAATTCTAGTGTTTTTTAAAGCAAAAATATGCCATATAAGTTGAGCTAGACCACTTAAAACAGTCGCATATGAAAAATAATACAAAGCTTCTAAAGGTTCATCTTGACTAACAAAAAATCCGGCAATCACAACAAAAAGATTAAAAAATGAAGCAGAAAAAGAAGTGATGAAAAAATTTTGTTTATAATTTAACAAAGAGCCTAAAAAAGTTACTAAAAAAATAAAAAACAAATACCAAAAATTAATAGAAACTAAAGGTGCGGCTAGAATAATCGTTTCTTTATTAAAACCAAAGGCAAAAATTTTTGTAAAAAATTCAGCAAAAAAACTCACTAAAACACAGGTTAAAAAAACAATAATACTAAATTGCAATAAGACATTTATACAAAAAGCACCTTTTTTACTCGCTTTTAAAAAACTTGGTAAAAAGGCTTGTCCAAAGGCTCCTTCAGCGAAAATTCTTCTAAAAAAAGCAGGCATTTTTAAAGCTACAAAGAAAATATCACTATAAATTCCAGCCCCTAAATATAAAGCTAAAACAATATCTCTTAAAACACCCATAATCCTAGAAAATAAAATTCCTAAGGCATTGATGATAAAATTTTTAAAAATAATATTTTTTCTCATTAATTTTCATTCTTTAAATATTAGTTTGAGTATTATAAAATTTTTTAGTAGCAATAATTTTAACTAAATTTTGATTTTATTTTTGCTAAAATCAAAATTTTATACACAATAAGGAAGCTTAAGCTATGGAAGAGAAGAAAATTTTATATACTAAAGACCCTTATAAAGAGCTTTTGATATTTGCTTCTGAAAATAAATGCGAAGTTGATGAACTTGATTTTAGATTATTAAGTTTTAGTACTTCTTATACTTATGATAATCAAGAATGGATAAAAGTTAATGAAAAAGAATTAAAAATTTTTGAAGAAGATGAAAAATTTTTAATTCATGATTTAAGTATAGAGCAAGAGTATAAAATAGAAATTTATTTTAAAAAATTTGCACACTCACCAGCTTTTGAGATCAGTTTATACACTAATGAAATTTGCACTTTATTAAAAGCTAGTGTTAAAGCCAGTGAAATTATTGCTTTTCATGATAAATTGGCACTAGAGCTTTTAGAAGCTATTTATAAAGCAATGATAAAAGAAAAATATTTGCTTGGATTTAGAATTTTTGATTTTAAAAAGCAAATTATTGATTTTAATACCAAAGTTAAAGAAAAGCAAAAATTTGATTTTGAAGTTGAATTTGAAGTATGCAAGGGAGTTAATCCTCAAGAGCCTACAAATGAAGAAATTCAATATCACTACCTAGAAAATCTAAAAAAGCACAATGATGTGATGAATAGAAACTATGTAGCACCCATAGGAAAAGATGAGGTGGCTATTGAGAGGATTAAACCAAAAGAGGGTAGCGATGGCAAGGATTTAAGATTTAAAATTTTAAAAGCACTTCCGCCAAAAACAAATAAAGAAAAAGTTGTTTGTTCGGATAATTTTGAAGTTAAAGAAGATGATGAAAGCATAAAATATATTGCCAAAAAAGATGGCTTTATTATCCAAAAAAAATCTATTTATGAGATAGAAAATTATTTAGAATTTAATAAGGTTGATTTTAAAAGTACGGGTTCTATTTGGGCGGGTTTTGATAAACAAGTTATCATTGTGATTAAAAATACAAATAGTTTAGAAGATGCAATAGGTCCTAGGATTACTGTTGAGGCTCAAGAATTAGAAGTTACTGGTAATATGGCTCAAGATTCTGTCTTAAGAGGTAAAAAAGTAATTCTTAAAGGTAATATGCATCATAAAAGCACTATTATAGGGCAAAAGGTTGAGGTTAATATCTTAAGAGGATGTTGTGAGGCCGAGGAAGTTTTTGCTGAAACTTTAGAAAATGGCTCTATCAAGGCTAAAAAAGTAAATATCAAAAAGGCTGTGGGTGGGGAGATTATTGCGGATGAAATTTATATACAAGAACTTGGTGGAAATTGTTTATGTAGTGCTAAAAGTTTAATCCGCGTTGAAAAAATTCAAGGAAGTGGCAATAAACTTGTAATTCAAGATCTCAAAGCTTTTGATAAAGAAAAAAGTGGCGAGGAAATACTTTTGCATATTGAAGAGTTAAAAAAAGAACAAGAAAATTTAGTCAAGGAGATTGAAGAAACCAAGCATACTATCCATGTGAGTAAAGATTCTGTGAGAATTTTACAGCAAAAAACAAAAGAATTAATGAGTGCAAAAAGAGCTATACCGCAAGCTTATAAGATTACTATTAAAGATTTTAATCAAAAGATTGAAAATTTAAATATTTTAGCTAATAAGATAGAAACTTTAAAAGAGGAAGAAAAAGCAAATATAGAAAAGCTTAAAAAAATTCAAGATGAACTTTTAAAATCAAAAATTATTAATAAAAGTGGAAAATGGATGGATTTAAACGAGGTTAAATTTGTTTTATTAAATCCTAGAAAAGAATTAAGTTATCATCCGCGTAATGATGAGATGATTGAGTGTTTTGAACTTGAAAAGATAGATACTGAAGATGGAATAAGTGTTTATGAAATTCGCTCTATTAGCAATTACAAGGAATAAGCTAAATGATAGTGGCAATTGAAGGAATAGTGAGTAAAAAAGAACCTACTTTTGTAATTTTAAAAACTTCAAGTGGGGTAAGTTATGGTGTTTATGTGTCGATTTTTTGCTCAAGTAATTTTGAAAAAGATCAAAAGGTTGAGTTTTTAATCACACAAATTATCAAAGAAGACTCTCATAAATTATATGGATTTTTAGACATTAACGAGCAAAGAATGTTTGAATTATTAATCAAAATTAGTGGTATAGGAGCAACTACTGCTATGGCACTTTGCTCAAGTTTAGATACTAATACTTTTTATGCAGCTTTGCAAAGTGGTGATGAGAGTGTATTTAAAAAGGTTCCTGGTATTGGTCCAAAGAGCGCAAAAAGAATTATAGCTGAGTTAAGTGATGCAAAAATCAATATAGAAAATTCCAATCAAGACCAAGCGCAAGCTTTGGCAGCTTTACTTTCACTTGGTTTTAAACAAGAAAATATTTTAAAGGTTTTAAGAACTTGTGAGAGTAAAAATACTAGTGAGCTTATTAAAGAGGCTTTGAAAAAATTAGCATAATAAAAAGGAAAAATATAATGATATATGGTGTAATTTTTGGTGCAAATTCTTATGAGCATGAAATTAGCATTGTGAGTGCTGTGGTATTAAAAAAAGTACTCAAAGCGCAAAAAAAATTTATATTTTGTGATAAAAATAAAGAATTTTTTCTTATAGATGAAGAAAAAATGAATGCAAAAACTTTTAGTAGTGGTGCTTATAAAAAAGAAAAAGTCTTGGTGCTAAAGCAGGGTGGGTTTTTTATAAAAACTATGTTAGGCGAGAAAAAACTTGACATTGATGTAGCGGTAAATATCGTACATGGAAAAGATGGCGAAGATGGCAAAATAGCTGCTTTGCTTGATTTTTATGGTATAAAATACATAGGACCGCGCATAGAAGCTAGTGTTTTATCTTTTAATAAGGTTTTAACTAAACTTTATGCACAAAGTGTAGGGGTAAAAACACTTGATTATAAAGTTTTAAATTTGCATAAAGAGCAAAATGTTTCTTTAGACTTTCCTTGTATTTTAAAGCCTGCAAGATTAGGTAGTAGCATAGGTATAAGTATAGTTAAAGATGAAAGCGAGCTTAAATATGCTAAAGATGTTGCTTTTGAATTTGATGAGGATGTTGTGGTTGAAAAATTTGTAAGCAATATTAAAGAATATAACTTAGCAGGTTGTATGATAGGTGAAAAAATGGAATTTTCTATCATTGAAGAGCCTAGAAAAAATGAAATTTTAGATTTTGAACAAAAATATTTAGGTTTTTCAGAAAGTTCTAAAGTCAGTGAAGCAAGTATTAGTGAAGAATTAAAGCAAAAACTAAGAGATAATTTTACGAGAATTTATAATCCTTTATTTAAAGGAGCTTTGATTCGCTGTGATTTTTTTGTGATAGGTGATGAGGTTTATTTAAATGAGATCAATCCAAATCCAGGATCATTGGCAAATTATTTATTTGAAGATTTTACTAACATAGTTGATAATTTAGCAAAAAATATAGAGCTAGAAAAGCAAATTAAGATCGATTATGCTTTTATTCACAGCATTAATGGACAAAAAGGTAAGTTATAATCATGGCTACTTTTAGCAAAGATGAAATTTATACTGCAACTGAAGTAGTAAGAAATTTCAGTGCTATGCTTGAAAAAACAAAAAAGAGCGAAAACGGTAGAGTGGTGATAGTAAAAAATAATAAATTTGAAGCTGTGCTTTTAAGTTTTGAAGAATATGAGCGTTTAAATGAAGCTGTAATGCTTTTAGAAAAGATTTATAAAGATAAAAAAGGCTAGAAATGGCAAAAACTAGAGTATATTCTAATGGATATTTTTATAATTTAAGTTATGAAATCATCAATCCAAAATGTGAAAAAACAATTCTTATTTTACACGGTTGGGGAGCTAATAAAGAGCTTATGAAACAAGCTTTTGAAAAGCCTTTGAATGATTTTAAACAAATTTATTTAGATTTGCCTGGTTTTGGAAATTCAAGCATAGATGCACCTATGGATTCTTATGCTTATGCTAAGGTTGTAGAAGACTTTTTAATTACAATTGAGCAAAAAACAGATTATTTAATGGGACATTCTTTTGGTGGAAAAGTTGCGACTATTATGTGTCAAAATGCTAATTTTCAGGGTTTGATTTTACTCTCTAGTGCAGGTGTGGTTTTGCCAAAAAGCTTTAAAGTGAGGTTTAAAATAGCCTTGTTTAAAATTTTAAAAAATCTTCCTTATGGGGATTTTTGGAGGAAATTTTTTATTAGCAAAGACGCTCAAGGCATGAGTGAAGTGATGTATGAAACCTTTAAGAAGGTTGTTAATGAAAATTTAGAAAATGAATTTCAAAAGCTTAAAAACCCTATTTTGATTTTTTGGGGTAATGAAGATAAAGCTACGCCTTTAAAAAGTGGAGCGATTATCCATTCTTTAGCACAAAAAGGAAATTTTTTTGCATTAGATGGGGATCATTTTTTCTTTTTAAAACATGCTGATTTTATAAATGAAAAAATACATGAGGAATTTTTAAAAAATGATTAGTATGATAGCTTTTTTAAGTTTGAATTTTTTACTTGGATTTTACCTGATTTTAGCTTTGCAATGGTACTCTTATAAATTCTCACGCATAATTTTACATTTTGCTAAGCCTTTGTGGCATTTATATTTTTTAATAATTCCTTATTTTGCTTTTGTGTTTTTTTTATATAGTGGAAATTTTTATTTATATTTTATAGTTTTTGCTTTATCTTTGTTACATGGTGGATATTTATATAAAAATTTAGATAAAAAGCTAGTTTTTACTGCTAGGATTAAGCGTTATTTTTTATTTTTGTCGCTTTTTACTTTAGTATTTATGCCATTTTTTTGGATAGGTTTGGAAGCTTTAGTAGCTGCATTTTTATTAAGCTTTTTAGTAGAAAAAATAAACCAAAATACATTTATAAAAAAGGCAAATAAAAAAATTTGTGATAATCCAAATTTAAAAATTATTCTAATTACTGCAAGTTTTGGAAAAACAAGTATAAAAAATTTTTTATACGAACTTTTAAAAGATGAGTTTAAGTGCTATAAAACTCCAAGAAGTGTTAATACTTTTATGGGTATAGTAAAAGATATCAATGAAAATTTAGAAAATAATACTGAAATTTATATCGTAGAAGCTGGCGCAAGAGAGCAAAATGATATTTTAGAAATTACAGAGTTTTTAAATCCTCAAATTTGCATAGTTGGTGAGATTGGCTTGGCGCATTTGGAGTATTTTAAAACTCAAGATAACATCCGCAGAGCTAAGTTGCAAGCTTTAAAATCCAAACGTTTAGAAAAATACTTTTTACACTCAAGCACCTTATATGAAAATGAATTTTATGATGATTGTTTAAGTGATGTTAGGGCAAGTTTAGAAGGTTTAGATTTTAAAATAAGATTAGATAATAATATTTATGATTTTCATGCAAATTTACTAGGCGCTTTTAATGCTTATAATATTAGTGTGTGTATTTTACTTGCTCATTATTTAGGAATAGAAATAGAAAATATTATAAAAAGTGTATTAAATTTAAAAGCAGTAGAACATCGTTTGCAAGTGATTTCTAAAGAGCCTAAATTTATCATAGATGATGGTTTTAATGGAAATTTTAAAGGTATGAGTCAAAGCTATGAGCTTTGTAAAAGCTATCAAGGAAGAAAAATTTTGGTAACTCCTGGTATAGTTGAAGTTAATGAAGAAGAAAATATAAAATTATGCAAGATAGTCAATGAATGTTTTGATTTTGTAATTATTACTTCAGAGGCTAATAGCGCAATTTTGCAAAAACATATTACATTAGATTTTTATGTATTAAAAGAAAAATCTCAACTTGTGCAAACTTTATCAAAATTAACCCAAAATGGAGATTTGATTTTATTTTCTAATGATGCACCAAGTTTTATGTAAAACCATTTAGCTTAAAAAGGCCAAATGGTTTCCATGAATTTTGTCCCCCAAGGCTTGCGTGTAGATTTATCTATATCACCTTCTGTTTTATAAAGAATTTTTGCATCAGCTATGTATTTACTATCTATCATATTATCTTGAGAAATATCATAAGGTCTTATAACCCCACTTAGCTGAATGATTTGTTTTTCACCATTAATTAAAAGCTCACGACTTCCTTCTATAAAATAATTTCCATTAGATAAAACTTTAATCACTCTAGCAGAAATGGTGGTTTGGAAATTTTCACTTCTAGTTTGGCTTCCTGTGCCTTGATATTGTGAAGTACTTGCTGTAGTATAACCTATGTTTGTATAATCATTAATAAAATCTCTAGCTTTGCTAAGTCCAGCACCAGTGGTTACTTGTCCTCCGCCTAAATTAACATTATTGTTTTTACTTGTAGCTTTAGAGCCTTGTGAGTTTTGTGTAGCATTTTCTCTAATGACTACAGTAACTAAATCATTTACATTCATTGCTTTTTTATCAGAAAATAAAGGATTATCTCCTTTGCCAAATAGCGATCCAGGATTGCTTTGGGTGTTATGATTTTGCTTTGGAGCTAATTCTTCTACATAAGTTGGAGGTTTCATGTTAATATGTGGATCGACTGTGGCGCTACAACCAAACATTACAAAAGGTAACAAGTAAAAATTAACATTTTTAAATTTCATAGCTTTATAACCTTATATTATTGTGATGAATTTTAAAATTATTATATTACAAAAAAACAATTATTTTGTTAAAAAAGAGGAAAAAATGAAATCCATGTTTTTATTAAATTGTGTTGATGAGAAATTTTTAACACAGTCTTTAGGAAAAGTTCAAGGTAAAATAGCCTTTTACTTTCCTGTTTTTTGTGAAAAAAATAAAGAAAAAATTGCTTTAATATGTTCAAAAACCAATTTTAAGCTAGATTTTTTTAGTAGTTTTGAAAAAAATAATTATCAAAGCAAATTTGCTCAAAATTCAAATGATTTTTTTAAAAAAATAATTCAAGATTATGAAAAATTAAAAAAAGAAAATGATTTTGTTATAGTAGTTGGAGTAGATGATTTTGGTTTAATGGGAGATTTGAGTTTAAATATAGCTTTAGCTAAAGAGCTAAATGCTCCACTATATGCAAAAAGTCAAGATGAAAATCATACTATGTTAAATTTCTTACTAAGCCAAAAGCTTAGTGACTTTGTTTTGTTAAAAGAAAATGAAGATTTTACTCAAGATTTATTACAAGAATATACCTATAAAACTCAGGCAAGATTTTCTTATGAGCTTTTTGAAAAAGCAAAAGCAGATAAAAAGGTAGTGGTTTTACCTGAAAGTTTTGATGAAAGAGTATTAAAAGCTAGTGAGTTTTTAATGCAAAATGAGATTGTTGATTTGATTTTGCTAGGCGATAGCAATGAAATTTGTGCTAAAGCTAATAGTTTAAATATTAACATCGATGGTGTACGTATTATAAATCCTAAAAATTCTCAATATAATGAAGAATTTGAAGAGCTTTTGTATGAAGCTAGAAAAAGTAAAGGTATGAGTAAAGAAGAAGCTAAAAAGTTAGTGCAAGATAAAACATATTTTGCGACCTTGCTTGTACATACTCAAAAAGCTCATGCTATGGTAAGTGGTGCGAGTACAACTACTGCTGAAACTATTCGTCCTGCCTTGCAAATTATCAAAACAAAACCTGATGTGAGTTTGGTTTCTGGTATGTTTTTTATGTCTTTAGAAGATAAGGTTTTGGTTTTTGCTGATTGTGCTGTTATGCCAAATCCAACTCCTGAGCAACTTGCTGAAATTGCTTATGTGAGCGCAAATAGCGCTAAAGCTTTTGGGCTTGAACCTAAAGTGGCTTTGCTTTCGTATTCTAGTGGAGATAGTGGAAGCGGGGCTAGCGTGGATGCAATTAAAGAAGCTACTAAAATAGCTAAAGAAAAATATCCTCAACTTGAGCTAGAAGGTCCTATACAATTTGATGCAGCATATGATATGCTAACAGCAAAAAGTAAAATGCCAAATTCTAAAGTAGCAGGAAGAGTAAATGTATATGTGTTTCCTGATTTAAATGCGGCAAATATTTGCTATAAAGCAGTTCAAAGAACGGCAAATTCTTTAGCGATTGGTCCGATTTTACAAGGTCTTAAAAAGCCTATTAATGATTTAAGTAGAGGATGTTTGGTAGAAGATATTGTTAATACTGTGATTTTAAGTGCTATTCAAGCACAAGAATAAGGAGAAAAATGAAAATATTAGTTTTAAATTCAGGTTCATCTTCAATTAAATTTAAGCTTTTTGAAAAAGATGAGGCTTTAGCATCTGGTTTGGTGGAAAAAATAGGCGAGCAAAGCTCTAAAATAGAGTTAAAAGATCTAAAAAGTGGTCAAAAATACAAAAAAGAATTGGCGATTAAAGATCATGAACAAGGTATTGAATTAGTAAATGAATTATTTGCTCAAAGTGGAATTTTACATGATTTAAATGAGCTTGATGGATGTGGACATAGGATAGTTCATGGAGGCCCAAATTTAACCAAGCATTGTTTGGTAGATGATGAAATTTTAAAAGAAATTGATAGAGTTGCTCACATAGCACCTTTACATAATCCTGCGCATTTAATAGGTATTAAAACTATGATAAAAGCCGCTCCAAAAGTTCCTAATGTGACAGTTTTTGACACAGCTTTTCATCAAAGTATGCCTGATTATGCTTATATGTATGCTTTGCCTTATGAGTTTTATGAAAAACACCAAGTTAGAAAATACGGCTTTCACGGTACATCACATTCTTATGTAAGCAAGCAAGCTGCACATATACTTGGTAAAGATATTAATGAATTTAATGCAATTAGCGCTCATCTTGGAAATGGTGCGAGTGTTTGTGCTATAGAAAATGGAAAATGTGTAGATACTTCTATGGGTTTTACACCGCTAGAAGGTTTGATTATGGGAACTAGATGTGGTGATATTGATCCTGCTGTATTACCATTTTTAGCAAAAGAATTAAATTTAAATCCATCCGATTTAGATACTATAATGAATAAAAAAAGTGGTGTTTATGGAATTTGTGGGTTTAATGACTTTAGAGATATTGAGGCCCAAATTGAACAAAATAATGAAAAAGCAAGACTTGCTCTTGATATGTTTTGTTATCGTTTGAGTAAATATATTGGCTCATATTTTGCGATTTTACCTAGAGTTGATGCGTTGATTTTTACTGCTGGTATAGGCGAAAATGATGATATTGTTAGAGCAAAAGTTTGTCAAAGACTAGCGCATTTAGGATTTGATATAGATTTAGATAAAAATGCACAGCTTAGAAATGGTGAGATTAGTAAAAAAGACTCTAAAATTAAAATTTTAATTGTTCCAACAGAAGAAGAATTAGAAATAGCTAAAATTACCACAGAACTTATTAAAAATAAATAACCTTGAGTTTTAAAACTCAAGGTTTGTTTTAAAATGCAGGAACTACTGCACCTTGGTATTTTTCATTGATAAAGTCTTTTACTTTTTGACTTTGCAAAGCCTTTACTAAAGCTTTGATTTTAGGATTGTCTTTATTATCTTGAGTAGTTACTAAGATATTTGCGTAAGGACTTTCTTTGCTTTCTATTAAAATAGAATCTTTTACAGGATTTAAATTTGCTGATAAAGCATAGTTTGAATTAATTACTGCAAAATCAACATCGTCTAAAGCTCTTGGAAGTTGTGCTGCTTTTAACTCTTTAAATTTGATATTTTTTGGATTATCTTTAATATCAAGTGGAGTTTTTAATGCAGCATTTTCAAAACTAACGAGCTTGGTGCTAGCGATAATATCCAAAGCTCTGCTTTCATTTGTCGGATCGTTTGGCACAGCTATAGTAGCATTTTGTGGAAGATCTTGGATATTTTTATATTTTTTAGAATAAACAGCCATTGGTTCGATGTGAATTTTTGCAACGCTAATTAATTTTGTGCCTTTATTGGCATTAAACTCATCTAAATAAGGCTGATGTTGGAAGAAATTTGCATCAAGTTCTTTACTATCTGTACTAAGATTTGGTAAAACATAGTCGTTAAATTCTTTAATTTCTAATGTGTAACCTTCTTTTTTTAGCAAATCTTTAGTTTGTTCTAAAATTTCAGCATGAGGAACAGGTGTTGCACCTACAGTGATAACTTCATTAGCAAATAAACTTGCACCTAAAATTGTGCTTGCAGCGAGCAATTTTAACAATTTCATTTTAACTCCTTTTTATAGTTTTTAAAATGTTTGATTATATTGTAAAAATATTAATAAGATAAGAAAAGTTTTATTTTTGTTTGTTTTTGTATTCTTTAGTAAAATGTTTAAGTTCTTTTATAAATTTTATATAACCACCTTTGTGCCAATTTTTTTGAGCCTTAATGAGAGCTTGTCCGATTTTATAAGAATAAGTATTTTGATTTTTAATACCTTCGCTTTTATAATCATCATAGCTTGATAAAGGTGGAAGTTTAAGATAAGGTTTTGTTTTTAAATCTTTTTGATATTGCTTGGCAAGTTTTGTGTGTTTATAGTAAATCTTTAGTAGAGTAAAAGGTAAAAAAGGAATTTTTTTCTTATTTTTAGTACATTCTATAAAAGCGTAACCTAGTTTGTATGATAAATGATATCTTGTACGTTGAATAGATTGTTTATTATCTTTATAAAAAGATCCTGTATATTTACTTCCTCCAAGCTCTAGCCATTTTTCATAATATTCTTGCCATTTAGGCCATGTTTGATTGCAAAATTTACTATTCCAAAAACGACTATTAGTTCCACAAGCATGAACTATAGAGGCATTTTGTGTAAGATTTGTAAGATAATGAGTACTTCCTGTGTATTTGTCTTTTAAATCTTTGACTTTAAAGTGATTTTCATAAACCATTAAGGAAAAAATTCCTTGATCCTGCCAGTTTTTAGTATTTTGTGAAAGATAGTTATAGATAAATTGATAACACTGTAAAGGATTTGGTATAAGATCGTTAAATACTAAAATCCCTGTTTGATATACTCGTTTATTGTTATGATTTTTTTCTAAAGGCAGAGCTGTTTGAAGCAAAGTTTTACCTAATCTTGCACCAAAATGATATTTTCTAGCTCTTAATTTACTAAGTTCATCTATACTTTTTAAAAGTAAAACATCAAAATCAAGATAAATAATACTTTCGCATTCATCTAAAAACTTAAAAGCTTCAAATCTTGCAAAAGCCATATGCGTCCATCTTTTTAAGAAAAATAAATGATTAATATCATTTTGATTTTTACCAAGAGTAGTTAAAAAATCTTCTTGAGTAAAAGGAATAAATTTAATTGTTTTGTTTTTAACAATTTTTTGCATGATATTTTGATCATTCAAGCTAAAGCCATCATGTAAAATGTAAAATACATCTACCTTTTCATCCATAACATCCATGATATTAATGAGCAAGGTTCCTATGGTAAAGCTTGAATTTTTAGTTGCTGCTAGCAAAATACCAAGTTTATGTTTCATTGTTTATCTTTTGGTGATTTTATAAAGAATATTTCCTATAAATTGTATAATTTGCACTAGTATAATTAAAATCACAACAGTTTGAATCATAATATCAGTTCTAAAACGTTCATATCCATAGCGAATAGCCACATCACCCAAGCCACCACCACCAACAGTTCCTGCCATAGCAGAAAATCCAATAACAATAATTAAAATTAAAGTAATACCATTAATAATACTTGGCAAAGCCTCACTAAACATAACTTTAAAGATGATTTGTGCTTTGCTAGCTCCATAAGATCTTGCTGCTTCAATGATAGCAGGATCAATTTCTTTAAAAGCACTTTCAATCATTTTAGCTAAATAAGGTGCAATTCCTATGGTAAGTGGCACTATCGTAGCAGTTGTACCTATACTAATACCAATAAGATATTTTGTAAAAGGACTTAAAACTACAATGAGCACTAAAAATGGAAAAGATCTTAAAATATTGATAATAAAATCAAGCACACTGTAAATACTTTTATTTTCCCATAAGCCGCCTTTATCAGTAACAGTAAGTACAATTGCAGGGATAAGTGCAATTAAAAAGGCTAAAAAAGTGGCTGTAAAACTCATATAAAGAGTTTCCAATAATGCTGGATAAAGTATATTTTCAAAATTTCTTAAAATTGTTTCTAAGTTCATTATACAAGCTCCCAAATAACGCCATTTTCTTGTAAATAATTTAAAACTCTTTCTTGATCTTTGGCTTCTATATTGATTACCAAATTTCCTAAAGCATTGTTGTTTAGTTTTTCTATCTTACCCCAAACTATATTAAAATCAATGTTTAAACTTCTAGCCATATGAGTGATAATGCTTTGGTTTGCTTTTTCTTTACAAAAATATAAACGCACATTGACTCCATTTTGTGGTAAAAAATCACTTTCCCCTAGGAATTCACGCATTTTTTCACTTGGCTTTAAGAATAAATCTTCGATTTTTCCTTGACCTATGATTTGTCCATGCTCTAGCAATACGGCCTTTTGTGCTATTTGTTTTACTGCTTCCATTTCATGAGTTACTAATACTACGCTGATGTTAAATTCTTGATTGATTTTAGCAATAAGTTCTAAAATATTATTTGTAGTATTTGGATCAAGTGCAGAAGTAGCTTCATCGCTTAGTAAAATTTTAGGATTTAAAGCAAGGGCTCTAGCTATGGCTACTCTTTGTTTTTGCCCACCACTTAGCTCATTTGGATAAGCTTTGCTTTTAGCTAAAAGTCCCACAAGATCTAAAAGTTCATTAACTCTTTTTTGAATTGTGCTTTTGTTAAAATTATGAATTTCTAAAGGCATAGCTACATTTTCAAATACATTTTTTCTACTCATAAGTGCAAAATGTTGAAAAATCATCCCTATATCTTTTCTAAATACTCTTAACTCTTTTTCTTTTAAGGTAGCTATTTCTTTACCAAAAACTTGCACGCTACCGCTTTGATAATTTTCCAAACCATTAATACATCTTAGCAAAGTTGATTTTCCTGCCCCACTGTGTCCAACAAGAGCATAAATTTCTCCTTCTTTAACTTCTAAAGAAACATCATTTATAACTAATTCTTTGCCATAATATTTTTTAAGATTTTGTATTTTTATCACTTATTAGCCTTCTAAATTAGAAATTTCATCATTGATTTTTTCAAGTTGAGTTTTAATGCTTTCAAGTTGAGTTTTATTTTGCTCAACAACCGCAGCAGGTGCATTAGAGATAAATTTTTCGTTTTTCATCATAGCATCTAACTTGTTAAATTCTTTTTCAAGTTTTATTTTTTGACTATTAAGTCTATTTAAAACACCGCTTAAATCAAGATCTTGAGTTGGTATAAATACTTCTAAATTCTCACTTACATCTCTAATGGATTTTTCTAAATTTGTACTAATAAACTCGATGTTTTCACATTTTGCAAGTGTCGAGATAAAATTAGTGTAATTTTTTAACTCAGCTATTAAACTCTCATCGTTTAATTTTATGCAAGCTTTTTGAATTTTTGCATTTGCAAGCTCTACTAAGGTTTTTGCACGACGTAAACTCACTATGCTTTCTATAATGATATTAAATAATTTTTCTATTTTTTCATTTCTAGAATTAAATTTAGGATATCTTGAAATCATTATAGACTCATGAGTTTGGATAGAAGTTTTACTTAACTCATGGTATAAATACTCACTAATAAATGGCATAAAAGGATTTAAAAGCTTTAATGCTTCTTTAAAAATGCTTCCAAGTTCTTTTATACTTGATTTTTCAGCCTTACTAAGCTCGATCCCCCAATCACAAAATTCATCCCAGAAAAATCTATACAAAGTATTTGCTGCATCATTAAAGCGGTAATTATCTAAATTTTCTCTTGTTTCTTTTACGCATACTTCAAAACGAGACAGCATGTATTTTGCCAAGTTAGTTTGAATTTTGCTTTTATCTAAATCTTCAAATTTTTCTTCATTTAAAAGTAAAAATTTGCTTGCATTATAAAGCTTATTCGTAAAATTTCTAACTTGTATGAGTTTGTCATTGCTTAATTTTATATCTCTACCTTGGATAGCTAAAAGAGCAAGGGTAAAACGCAAGATATCAGCACTGTATTCATCCACGCTTTGCACAGGATCAATGACATTACCTAAAGACTTACTCATTTTTCTACCTTGCTCATCTTTAACCAAAGCATGCAAATATATATCTTTAAAAGGAAGCTCACCTAAGGCATTAGTACTTTGAAACATCATTCTTGCAACCCAGAAAAATAAAATATCAAAGCCGGTGATTAATAAAGAATTTGGATAAAAATCTTTTAAATCATCTTCATGCCAAAGTGTATTTTTACCCCAGTCTTTATTACCCCAACCTAAAGTACTCATAGCCCAAAGACCTGAAGAAAACCAAGTATCTAAAACATCAGGGTCTTGTTTGAAATTAGTGCTTTGGCATTTTGGGCATTGACTTGGAGTTTCTTCGCTTGCCCATTCATGAGAGCATTCACAGTAATACACAGGAATTTGATGACCCCACCAAAGTTGTCTTGAAATACACCAATCTTTTAAATCCCTCATCCAAGCATTAAAACTATTAATCCAATGTGCAGGGTAGAATTTGCTTCCACCAAGATTAACTTTTTCTATGCTTTCTTTTGCAATTTCATTTTTTACAAACCATTGTTTAGAAATGTAAGGTTCTACTACATTTTTACAACGATAACAATATCCCACTTGATTAGTGTAATCTTTTATTTTTTCAACAAAACCTTTTTCTTGTAATTCTTTTATAATAATATCTCTTGCTTCTAATCTTTCTAAGCCTTTAAAATGCAAGCAATGTTCATTTAAAATACCTTTTTCATCAAAGATGGTAATAAATTCAAGTTTATGTCTTAAGCCTACTTCATAGTCATTATGATCATGTGCTGGGGTTACTTTCACAAAGCCTGTGCCAAATTCCATATCTACATGTTCATCAGCAATAATAGGAATTTTTCTGTTTATTAAAGGTAAAATGACATTTTTGCCTATTAAGTGTTTAAATCTTTCATCGTTTGGATTAACCATCACAGCGCTATCACCAAAATAAGTTTCTGGTCTTGTAGTGGCTACTACGATGTATTCTTGAGAATTTTCTAAGAAATATTTTAAATAATATAATTTTCCTTTATTTTCTTTATGCTCAACTTCTATATCGCTTAATGCTCCATCATGAGTGCACCAATTTACCATGTAATTTCCACGCATAATAAGCTTTTTATCATAAAGATCTACAAAGGCTTTTTTTACCGCATTTACTAAACCTTCATCCATAGTAAAGCGCAAGCGACTCCAAGCAGGAGTGATACCTAAAATTCGCATTTGCTTAACTATAGTACCACCGCTTTGTTCTTTCCACTCCCATACTTTTTTTATAAATTCTTCTCTACCGAGTTCTTCTTTTTTAATACCTTGAGCTAAAAGTTGTTTTTCCACAACATTTTGTGTTGCAATGCCTGCATGATCAAGCCCTGGTTGATAAAGAGTCTTATAGCCATCCATTCTTTTATAACGCGTTGTGATATCTTGTAAAGTACAAGTTAGAGCATGGCCTATGTGTAAAACGCCTGTTACATTAGGTGGAGGCATCATAATACAAAAGTTTTTGCTTTTTTCTTGAATTTTTTCATTGCCATTGATTTCAAAATATCCGCGTTCTTCGCAAATTTTATAATATTCTTTTTCTAGTGATTTATCATACATAATTGCTACCTTGAGAATGAAAATAAATTGTTATGTTAGCTTAAAATTGTTAAAGAAGTTTTGAAATTTAGAAATTAGTTATAAAAAACTAATTTCTACTTTACGATTATTTTGTCTTTGAGAATCAGATTTATCTTTAATAGGATAGGTGTCTTTTCCTAAAGATTCTATTTCTATAACCTCAGTAAAGCTAAAGAAATGTTTAGCCACATTCATTGCTCTATTTAATCCTATCATGTAGTTTGCAAAAGTGCTACCTCTATCGTCTGCATAACCTTGAAATTTAATTCTTTTGATTATATCTTCTCTTGCTAGATTTTGATTGATTTTTTCAAGTAAATTTTCATTGCTGTATTCGCTATATCCATTTCTTTCAAATAAAAATTTCAAATCAGAAATTTTAACATCTACATAATTGTATTTTTTCTTATTTTTAGCAAAAACAATATCTTTATTATAAATGCTTAATTTCATATTATCATTTGATAGCATATCGATAAAAATAGTTAAATTATAATCTTGGGAATTAACTTTAATAGGATTAATCATTTCTTTTAGCATATCAATTCTATAATCACTTAAGCTTTTTCCATCTAGCACATAAACTTTAACAAAATCATCACTCAATCTTGGCTCATATCTGCTAGTTTTACCTTTTGCAATGTATTCTTGCATGGTATTTTTATATTTTGTTGTTTTTTCTTTTTTTACGTTTGTTTGTTTGTTGTTTTCAATGAGAACTTTTTGTTCTTCTTGGGTTGCTTTAGGTGTAATAGTTTCATTTTTAGAAACTTCAGCTATATTTGTTTGAGTTGTCGGAGCAACTTCTTGAGTGCTTATATTTTCATCTATGATAGGATTATTTTGTACCAGAGTTTCTTCTTTTAAAGGCTCTTGGTTTGTTTGCTGTGGTTGGTAGTAAGTATTATTACTTATATTATTTCTTTCTTGATTGTATTGAGTGCTTGGTGGAGTGTAGCTTTGATAAGAACTACTTTTTTTATAATCATATACATAAGTATTTGAATCATCTTCAAAATACCACATATAAAAACCAATACTAGCGCCTATTAGCACCACAAAAGCTATACTAAAAGCAATAATACTTTTCATTTTTTATCCTTTGTGAAGTCCTTAAAAGGACTTTGATTATTTATAATTTTTAATAGAATTTTCTAAAATTTCACTTGCTTTTTCAATACCTGCAAATTCTTTTACTTTTACCCATTTGTTTGGCTCAAGCATTTTATATGTTTCAAAGAAATTTTTGATTTTATCTAAGCTTGCTTTTGGTAAATCATCTAAACTTTTAATATTATCATATCTTGGATCAATTTTACTTACAGGAACAGCAAGTAATTTTTCATCCATACCGCTTTCATCTTCCATTAATAATACCCCTATTAAACGACAAGGAATCACAGCTCCTGCCTGGATAGGGTATTCATTTAAAACTAAAACATCAATAGGATCGCCATCATCTGCAAGAGTATTTGGTATAAACCCATAGTTTGCCGGATAAAACATAGCTGAATACATCACACGATCAACCATGATGGCTCCGCTTTCTTTGTCAAGTTCGTATTTAATGTTTGATCCATAAGGAATTTCAACAACTGCATTAAGTTTGTTTGGCACTTCTCCAACTTTGATTTTGCTAATATCCATTTTTTATCCTTTATTTTAATAAATCATTGATTAAATTTTTCATATCAGCTACGATAGCTTCAATACTTCTTTCACCATTGATTACATGGTGGATATTTTCTTTAGTATAAAAATTTGTTATTTCTTCTAAAGGTTCTAAATAAACTTTCATTCTATTATTGAAAACTTCTTCGTTATCATCAGCACCTCTAGCACGTCCTAAAACTCTTTCTCTAGCAACTTCTTCGCTAACTTTAACTTCTATAACACCTTTTAAATTTACTTCACTTTGATTTTTTAATACCTTATCAAACTCAAGCATTTGTTCAACACTTCTTGGATAACCATCTATTAATATAGTATTAGTTGGTGCATTTTTTAAAGCAGTGATGATGGTATTAACTACCACTTCTAAAGGAACCAAATTTCCTTTAGAAATAAAACTATCAATAGTCTTTCCAAGTTCGCTTCCACTAGCCACTTCTGCTCTTAGTAAATCACCTGTAGAATAATGAGTAATATTTGCATCATCTTTAGCTATGATGCTTGCATCGGTTGTTTTACCACTACCTGGTGCACCTATAATTAAAAATAATTGTTTCATTTAGTATTCTCCCTTAATCTTATACCTAATTCTCTCATTTGTTCATTGCTTACTTCGCTTGGAGCTTGAGTCATAAGACATTGTGCTCTTTGTGTTTTAGGAAAAGCTATGACTTCTCTAATGCTTGAAGATTTTGTTAAAAGCATGATAAGTCTATCAAGGCCTATTGCTATACCACCATGTGGCGGTGCTCCAAAGCTTAATGCATCAAGTAAGAAACCAAATTTCTTTCTTTGCTCTTCTTCATCAATATTTAAAAGCTTAAAGACTTTTTGTTGGATAGGGCTTTTATGAATTCTTATACTACCACCACCTAATTCTACACCATTTAACACCACATCATGCGCAATAGAATTAATTTCTTCTAAATCTTGCTCGTCAATATTTTTTGGCATAGTAAATGGATGGTGCATTGCAGAATAGCTTCCATCATCATTTTGTTCAAACATAGGAAAATCAATAACCCATAAGAATTCTAATTTATCCTCATCAATAATTTTCATTTCATCAGCAAGGAATAATCTAAATCTACCCATATAATCAAGCACGGTTTTCTTAGCTCCTGCACCAAAAAATACTACATCTCCAACTTCTAATTCACATCTTTGAATTAAAGCATTCAAATCCTCTCCATTAAAGAATTTGCAAAGTGGACCCTTAGGACCATCTTCTTTCATTTGTATAAATGCAAGTCCTGCCGCTCCAAATTTGCGTACAAATTCTTCAAATCTTTGCATTTGGCGTTTAGAAAAAATTGTATCGCCTTTTGGAACTCTTAAAGCTTTAATGCGATTTTTCTTCGTATCTTTTGCGATATTTGTAAAAATTTCGTTATTTGATTTTGAAAAAATATCAATCACATCAATAAATTTCATATCAAATCTTAAATCAGGCTTATCAGAGCCATAATTTTCCATAGCTTCTTTATAACTCATTTGTCTAAAAGGTATGCTAATTTCTTTTCCGCAAGCTTTGAAAATATCTTTGAGTAAATTTTCTGCCATAGCTATGATATCTTTTTGCTCACAAAAACTCATTTCTATATCTATTTGAGTAAATTCAGGTTGGCGATCTGCTCTTAAATCCTCATCTCTAAAACATTTTGCAATTTGAAAATATCTATCAAATCCTGAACACATTAAAAGTTGTTTGAAAAGTTGAGGACTTTGAGGTAAGGCATAAAATTCGCCTTGATGTACGCGTGATGGTACTAAATAATCCCTTGCACCTTCTGGAGTGGCTTTAGTTAAAATAGGGGTTTCAACTTCTAAAAATCCCATTTTTGCTAAAGAATTTCTTGTTGCTATACAAGCAGTTGATCTTAGAGCAAAATTATCATAAAGCTTTTTACTTCTTAAATCTAAAAATCTATATTTTAATCTTAATTCTTCATTTACGCTTTCATCACCTATAGCAAAAGGCACTACAGCGCTTTCATTTTCAATAGTAAGTTTGCTTATAACAACTTCTATTTCTCCAGTTTTTAATTTTGGATTTACAAGTCCTTCACCGCGTGGGCGAATTTTACCTTGTGCTATTAAAACATATTCATTTCTTACTGATGAAGCTATATTATGTGCTTCTTGATTATCTGCAGGATCACATACTAACTGTATAAGTCCGCTACGATCTCTAAGATCGATAAAAATTACACCTCCATGATCACGGTAAGAATTTACCCAACCACATAATGTTACTTCCTCGCCAACATTTTGTATGTTAAGCTCTGTATTATAATGAGTTCTCAAAATTTTTCCTTAGCTTAATTTTGTTCAATTTTGTTATTATAGTATTTTATTCTTTTGCTTAGCTAAGTTTTGTTATAATTTTTTTATGAAAAAATGTATAAATATAGAAAAAATTCAAAAAATAGGCTTATTTTGTAGGTTAAATACAAATTTAAATGAGCAAATTGCTTTTTTAAAAACAATTTTTTTGCAAAAAAATATAGAGCTTGTATTATTAGAACAAGAAAAAATTAATCTAAAAGATTTACAAAAATTAGATTTTTTGATTTCTCTAGGTGGGGATGGCACGCTTTTGTCTTTATGTAGACAAGCTTATCAGGCTAAAAAGCCTATTTTGGGGATAAATGCAGGAAATTTAGGTTTTTTAACAGCTCTTTCTTTTAATGAGGTAGAAAGTTTTTTTAAAGATTTTTTTAAAAGTGATTTTAAAATAGAAAAAGCCAAAATGCTTCAAATTACCTTGTATAAAAAAAATAAAATCATTAAAAAATTTGCTTTTAATGACGCAGTTTTTTCTCGTGATAATGCTTTAATGGCAAATGTGGAAGTTTTTTTTGAAAATAAACTTTTTAATGCTTATTATGGAGATGGTTTGATTATAGCTAGCTCAAGTGGCTCAACTGCTTATAATATTAGTGCAGGTGGGCCTATAGTTCATCCTTGGAGTGAAATTTTTGTTTTAACTCCAGTTTGTTCTCATTCTTTAACTCAAAGGCCTATAGTTTTACCTTATGGCTTTGAGCTTGAATTGAAAGTTGAGCATTGTTTGTTGTATTTAGATGGACAAGAAGTGATTGATCCTAAAGAATATGATAAAATTCTTATAGGACTTAGTAAAAAACAACTTAGTTTTATACATAAAAAAGATAGAGATTATTTCCAAGTTTTAAAAGAAAAGTTAAATTGGGGTAAGTGATGATAGAAAGTATTTTGATTAAAGAAAATTTAGGTTTTAAACAAGCAAAATTAGACTTAGAAGCTGGACTTACTGTCTTTACTGGTTTAAGTGGTGCTGGAAAGTCTGTACTTTTTAAGGCTATTTTGGCAGCATTTGCTCTAAGTGAGAGTGAAGCTAAAATGGTAGAAATTTTGTTAAATGATGAGCTTGAATTAGATGAGTTTGGTATTGAAAATGAAGAATTAAACGTATTTAAACTTTTAAAAGATAAAAGCTCGCGTTATTTTATCAATAATCAACTTATTTCAAAAAAGAATTTAGCCTTGCTTTCTAAGAAATTTGTAAAATATCTTTCAGCTAAGGAAAATAATGAGTTCTCAAATGAAAGGTTTTTAAACTTACTTGATTTTATGCAATCAAAAGAGGATAAGAAATTTCAAGATTTTTTAAATGAATATAAAAATATTTATAAAGAATATATGGAAAATAAAACTAAATTAGAAAAAATTCAAGAAGAAGAAAAAAAGGTAGAAGAATTAAAAGAATTTACGAGCTTTGAAATACAAAAAATCCAAAGCATTAATCCAAAAATTGGCGAATTTGATGAATTAATGAGTTTTAAAAAAAGGCTTTCAAAAAAAGACAAAATCGATGCAGCTTGGAATAGGGCAAGTAGAATTTTTGAGTTAGAATCAGCAGTGATTGAAGCTTTGCAAATTAGTGATGTTGATAGTTCATTTTTTTCAGAGTGTTTAAATGAGCTAAGGGCAGTGTGGGAAAATCAAAGCTTTGATGATTTTGATTTTGATATAGAAGAAGTGCTTGATAGGATAGAAAAACTTTCTTCTTTGATTTCAAAATATGGAAGCATAGAAGAAGCTTTAGAAGCTTTAGAGAAGAAAAAGGCAGAATTAGCTCATTATGAAAATTTAAGTTTTGAAAAAAAGGAATTAGAAGAAAAAGTACAAAGTACTAAAATACTTTTAGATGAGAAAAGTCAAAAATTAAGTACTTTGCGTAAAAAAAGATTAAAAGAGCTTGAAAAATTACTGAATTTTTATCTTGAAAAACTTTATATGAAAGAAGTTAAATTAGAACTTAAAGATTGTGCTTTAAGTATTTTAGGTAAAGATGAAGTGAGTTTAAATATCAATGAGGCTAGTTTAAAAAATTTAAGTTCAGGCGAGATAAACCGTCTAAGACTTTCTTTTATTGCAACAGAATGCAATGTTACTAATAAAGCTAGTGGGATAATATTTTTAGATGAAATTGATGCAAATTTAAGTGGCAAAGAAGCTATGAGTATAGCTGAAGTATTAAAAGAACTTGCTAAGTTTTATCAAATTTTTGCAATTTCACATTTACCACAGCTTTCATCAAAAGCAAGCAATCATTTTTTAGTAGAAAAAATAGGAAATGAAAGTAGGGTAAGAAAAATAGAAAAAGAAGAAAGAGTAAGAGAACTTGCTAGAATGGTAAGTGGGGAAAATATCACACAAGAGGCTTTAGAATTTACTAGAACTTTACTTTAAAAACAAAAAGTAAATTTCTATATGTTATAATTATACTTTTAAATTATAAAGAGAGTTGGCTATGGAAGAAAAAATTTTAATTATTGATGATAACAAAATGCTTACAAAGCTTTTAGCAAAAAAAGTAGAAAACACTTTGGGTTTAAAAGTAGATGTTGCTTTTGATATGAATAGTGCTAAAGAATTAGTGAAAAATGATTATTTTATGGCTTTTATAGATCTTTGTTTGCCAGATGCTCCCAATGGAGAAGTGGTGGATGTGGTTTTAGAAAAAAATATTCCTGCTATAGTACTTACAGGAAGTAGTGATGGGCAAACGCGTAAGAAATTTATGGAAAAAGATATTATAGGTTATATTCAAAAAGAAAGCGAAAGCTGTATTGATGAAATGCTAAGTTCCATTAGAATGCTTCAAAAAAACAATAAAACTAAGATAATTTTAGCAATCGCTAATGTAACTTTACGCGCAGAAATGAAAAAAAATCTTAATAATCAACTTTTTAATGTTTTAGCAGCAGCACATGGAGAAGAAGCGCTAAGTTATCTTAGTGATAATCCTGATACAAAATTAGTAATTTGTGATGCAACTATGCCTGTAATTAATGGGGAAGATTTGCTTGTAGAAATTCGCTCAAAATATTCTAAGATAGAACTTGGTGTGATCATGGTTGGAGATAAAGATGATGCGCTAGAGGCAAGGGCTTTTAGAAAGGGCGTAAATGACTATGTGATTAGACCTTTCCAAAAAGAATCACTTAATTGTAGAGTGAATAATTGCTTAGATTATATGCAAAAATGTGTTTTACTCGATGAGTATAGTTTGGGCAAAGATTTGCTAACAGGACTTGATGATTATGCAAATTTTGAAAAAAGATTTTTAGATTATTTAGAAGATATGCAAGAAAGTGAAGAATTAGCTTTAGCATTAATTGATATAGACAATCTTGCAACAATTAACTATGAACTAAGTTATGATTGTGGTGATGGAGTGATTAAACACACAGCTAAAAAAATCAAAGATCAAATTCGCGGTATAGATTTAGCAACTAGAATTGAAGATGGTAAATTTTACGTACTTTTAAAAAATATAGATAATAAAGAAGCATTGAAAGCTTTTTCAAATATAAGAGTAAATATTGCTAAAGAAAGTGTTTTAATAGCTTTAGATGAGGTTGATTATAGTGTTTCTGTAGGAGTTACTTTTGGAGGTAAAACAAGCCAAATACAAGATTTGCTTAATAATACTCAAAAGGCACTAGATTTAGCTAAGGCTAATGGTAAAAATAGGGTAGAGGTATGTTTTTAGATTGTGATTTTAGCGAAAAAATCATAGATACGCATTGTCATTTAGATAATCAAGTTTATTTTGGATGTTTGGATGAGATGTTAAATCATGCCTTTGCTAGTGGAGTAGATAAAATCATCATACCTGGTGCAGATATAAAAGATTTGCCAAGAGCAAGAGAAATTGCACATGATTATGAAAATGTGTATTTTTCTTGTGGGGTACATCCTTATGATATAGATGATTTTGATTTGGATGTTTTAAAAGAATTTATAAATGATAAAAAATGCATTGCAGTGGGTGAGTGTGGGCTTGATTATTATCGTTTAAGGGTTGATGAGGATGAAATAAAAGCAAAGCAAAAAGAAGTTTTTATAGCTCAAATTCAGCTAGCTATCGAATATAAAAAGCCTTTGATTGTTCATGTGCGTGAAGCTAATGAAGATAGTTTTAATATTTTAAAAACATATGCAAAAGATTTACAAGGTGGCGTTTTGCATTGTTTTAATGCTAGTGAGCTTTTACTTCAGCTAGCAGATGATGGTTTTTATTTTGGTATAGGTGGGGTTTTAACTTTTAAAAATGCAAAAAAACTAGTAGAAGTTTTACCTAAAATTCCAAAAGATAAACTAGTCTTAGAAACAGATGGACCTTATTTAACTCCAGAGCCATATCGTGGCAAGGTAAATGATCCTATTTTGACCCATTTTGTAGCTCAAAAAATGGCTGAGCTTTTAAATTTATCTAAAAATGAAATAATAAAACTTACTAATTCTAACGCTAATCGTTTGTTTTTCCAAGGTTTATGATGAAAAAAAGCTTTTTATTTTTTATTTTAGTATTATTATGTTTAAATGCTAAAGCCTTGCAATTTACTCCAGAGCACTATACTCAACAAGCACAAATTTTAAGAAATTTAGATATAGAAGCAAGCTATCTTAGTGATATGATTTTTTTAGAATTTAAAGAATCTTCCATGGATATGCATTCTAAAACTTTAGTAGATACGATGAGGGAATTTTACAAAATCACTCCAATTATCCGCAAAATCCTAGAAAAAGAAAATATCCCTCAAGAATTTTTATACTTAGCAATTGTAGAATCTGGTTTAAAAATTCATTCTATTTCAAGAACTAAAGCAGTAGGTGTTTGGCAATTTATGAAACCAACGGCACAAACTTTGGGTTTAAGGATAGATCCTTATGTAGATGAGAGAAAAGATTTAGTAAAATCAACTTATGCAGCTATTACTTATTTAAAGCAACTAAAAGAGCAATTTGGAAAATGGTATTTGGCTATTTTAGCTTATAATTGCGGTGATGGTAAATTACGTCAAGCTATAAAAAAAGCAAAAAGTGATGATTTAAGAACCTTACTTGATCCTGATAAAAAATACTTGCCATTAGAAACTAGGATTTTTATTAGAAAAATTCTTACTATGGCATTTTTGGCTAATAATAATGATTTTTTAATTTCTCAAGATAGTGCCTTGCTTAATTATGCCCTATCAAGTGAAGTTAAAAAAATCTCAGTTCCACCAAGTGTTTCTTTAAGAGAGCTTGCCAAAGTAGCTAAAATGTCTTATAAAGAATTTAAGCGTTATAATCCACATTTTAATTATGACTTTACTCCACCTGATAAAAAAGATTATTATATATACATTCCTTTAAGCAAAAGTGTGGCAGTAGAAAAGGCATTGGAGAATGTAAAATTAGCTAAGGTGGATACAACCATTCCGCATACAAAAATTTATATAGTAAAAGAAGGTGATAGTCTTTATACTATTGCAAGAAAACATAGAATAAGCGTTGAAAGTATTAAAGAATATAATAAAATAAAAGGAAATTTAATCAATATCAATCAAAAACTTGTGTTAAAAATTAAGGAGAATAATAATGCAAAAATTAAAACAACTCAAAAAATATCAAAAAACTCTCATACAAAAGTCGTTAGTCGTTAGTTGTGTAGGGGTTTTGTTCAGTGCTTGTAGTATGGTACCTATTAGCACACCTACTGTGTATTATCCAGAGAGGGATTTTAAAAGTGTAAAGCACAATAACACTAGTTTAAAAGGTACCATGAAGCCCTATACTATTAATGGTAAAACTTATTATCCAACTGTAGTAGAAGTAGGTGAGACTGCTGATGGTATAGCTAGTTGGTATGGACCGGGCTTCCATGGTAAAAAAACTTCCAATGGTGAAACTTATGATCAACACGCATATACTGCAGCTCATAAAACTTTACCTATGAATACCATAGTAAAAGTAACTAATTTAAAAAATCATCGTCAAACTACTGTTAGGATTAACGATAGAGGGCCTTTTGTAGCAGGTAGGATTATAGATTTATCTAATATGGCTGCAAGAGATATAGATATGATTCAATCTGGAACAGCTCCTGTAAGACTTGAAGTGATTGGCTTTGGAACAAGTGCAAGTTCGGGTTCAGTTCATACTAATTCTAATTTAGGCAGCAGTGGAGAGATTGCTGATAGTGGTCATATTTTCCAAGGTGGATCTTTTATGGTGCAAATTGGAGCATTTAGAAATAAAAGTGGCGCAGAGCTAATAGCAGGTAGATACAAAAATTATAATTCTTATACTACAACAATACAAACAAGTGCTAAAGATGGCTTGCATAGAGTATTTTTAAAAGGTTTTAGAAGTGAGCAAGAAGCAAGAGATTTTGTTGATAGTGGATCTTTCCCAGGTGCGTTTATAGTAAGAGAGTAAGATTATGATAGAACTTATTTTTTTAGATGTAGATGGTTGTCTAACAGATGGTAAAATCATCTACACACAAAATTATGGCGAGATTAAAGAATTTAATGTAAAAGATGGTGCGGCGATTGAAGCTTGGCAAAAGCTTGGTAAAAAAGTTGCTATCATTACAGGTAGGACTAGCGAGTGTGTGTATTTTAGAGCTAGGGATTTAAAAATTGATTTAGTCTATCAAGGTATTAGTGATAAACTAGCTTGCGCTAAAGAAATTTTAGAAAAATTAAATTTAGATTTTTCTCAATGTGCCGCTATTGGGGATTATTATAATGATATGAGTTTGCTTGAAGCAGTTGGATATAGCTTCAAGCCAAAAGATGCACATAAGGCTTTGAAAACTGATAAAGTTTTAAATAGAAAAGGTGGCAATGGAGCAGTGAGTGAGATGATTGAAATTTTAATTGAACATAATAATTTGCAAGCTCAATGGGATAAACTTTGGCGATAAAAATTTTTGCTATATTGATGAGTTTATTTGCCTTTGTTATGGTGATTTTAAGCACCCAAGATCCTTATTTATTTACCATAAAACCACAAAAGGTAGATGTGGCAAATATGCAAGCTTTTGATGTGCTTGATTATGAGTTAAATGCTAGTGTAATTAAGGCTACATATCAGGCAAGTCGTTGGGTAAAATATCAAGACAAAGATATTTTTGATGATTTTAAAGTTCAAGCGCTTGATTATAATTTAAGTTCAGATTTATTAGTAAGAAATGAAGAAAAATCCATTTTAGAAGGCAATGTAAGTTATTTTGATCATAACCAAACTTCTATTTTTACCCAAAAAGCAACTTATGATATGAAAAATAAAATTTTATTTTCTAATGATAATTTTAAAGCATATATAGGTTTAAATGAAGTTTTTGGGGATAATTTTTTATATGATGTAAATCAAAAAGAATTAAAAATTCAAGGAATAAAAGCATGGTTTTTAGAGCAATAATTTTTCTGTGTTTGTTAAATTTGTTCGCATTTAGTGCACAAAAAATAGAAGTTTACGCTAAAGATTTTTACTTAGATGAAAAAAATGAAACAAGTGTATTAACCGGTGATGTGGAAGTTAAAAAAGGCAATGATGTTTTAAATTCGCAAAAATTAGTTATTTATATGAAAAACAAACAACCCATCAAGTATATAGCTACTAAAGATGCTAAATTTAAAATCATGATGAAAGATAAAACTTATCATGGAAGCGGTGATGAATTTATTTATAATGTAGCTAAGGATACATATGAGATTAATGGCAATGCAAAAATTACAGAAATGCAAACAAAAAAAGAACTCATAGGGGATAAAATCATAGTAGATAGAAAAAATATGACTTATAGAGTAGTGAGTAAAGATAAAAAACCTGCCAAATTTGTATTTGAAGTAAAAGAATGATATTGAATGCTAAATTTTTAATTTCTGCTTCTAAAATAGACGAAGCGCCACAACCTATATATACTGAAATCGCCTTTTTAGGACGTTCTAATGTGGGTAAAAGTTCTTTGATTAATACACTATGCAAAAATAAAAATTTAGCAAAAAGTTCTTCAACTCCAGGTAAAACCCAACTCATTAATTTTTTTGAAGTTGATTGCAAAAAAGATGAGGATAAATTTAAACTAATATTTATTGATTTACCTGGTTTTGGTTATGCTAAAGTGAGCAAAAAAACTAAGGCTATTTGGAATAAAAATTTAGATGAGTTTTTAAAAGAGCGTAGTTCTATTAAGCTTTTTATCCATCTAATAGATTCAAGACATGAAAATTTAGATATTGATGCAAATTTGGATTTATATTTGGATTCTTTTATTAGAGCTGATCAAAAAAAAATAACAGTTTTTACAAAAGCAGACAAGCTCAATCAAAGTCAAAAAGCAAAAATTTTAAATACAAATAAAAATGCTATCTTAGTGTCAAATTTGAAAAAAAGCGGTATTGATAAATTAGAACAAAAAATCATTTTAGAGAGCTTGGGTTTGAATGAGGAGTAGAAATTTAGTAAAAAATAGATTTGATTTTTCTTATTTATTTTTTTATTTATCTTTGATTTTTTATCAAGTGCTAAGCTCTGTGTATTATTGGATGCCTCCTTTATTTGGGGTGTTTTTTTGTTATATGATAGTGCTTTTAAAAGAAAAAGAAAGAACTCTTAATAAGCTTGATTTTAGATGGTATTTTTCTTTATTTTATCTTTTGCTAGTTGATATTATCCATGGATTTTATCTTTTTAGCTCATGGATAGCTTTTTTTGTTTTTTATCATCTTTTTGTCGATTGGTTTAAAAGCAAGTTAAAACTAGGTCATTATTTACTCGTTATATTTACTTTGTGTGCTTATATTTTTATCTATCTTTTTGATGTGTTTTTAGCATATTTAGATAATAATGAAATTTTAAAATTTGGTATTGAATATCTATGGTTTTTTGCTGTTGAGGCTTTGATTTCTTTTGTTATTTTTAAAGGGAAAATCTAATATGCGCATGCGTTTGGTGACGGGATTTATAGCTTGTTTTTTCTTGCTTTTGCTTGCTAGGGTGTATTATATAAGTATTAAATCTAATGTTTATTATGAAGAAATAGCTAAACAAAATGCCATTAAAACGCAATTTTTAGCACCTGTTAGAGGACAAATTTTAGATATAAAGGGTAGACCCTTAGCGGTAAATAAATTAGGTTTTTCGATCTCTATAAAGCCATATTTGCATATAAAAAAGAAAAATAGAGCTCTTTTAGAGCAAGAATTACAAGCTATAGTAGGAGCCTTTCCGGATTTAAATGCTACTAAGCTCAAAAGAACTTATATAAAAGCAGATTCTTATTATAACCAAGATTATATAGAAGTGGTTCCATTTGTAGAATATGATGCGATGATTAAGCATTTTACTAAGCTTAATTTGCGCGAAAACATGCAAGTTAAATCTACTACTCAAAGATTTTATCCTTATGATGCTTTAGCTAGCCATGTTATAGGTTATGTTGGAAAAGCAAATTTAAATGATATGAATGAAAATGAAATTGCAAGATTGACTAGCTATGTAGGGCGTAGTGGCATAGAGCGTTCTTATAATGATATTTTACAAGGTCAAAAGGGTGAAAAGGTTAGCAAGGTAAATGCATTAAATAAAGAAATAGAAGAACTTTCTTATAAAAAACCTACTTCAAGCAATATCACTTTAAGCATAGATCTTGACTTGCAAGAATACTTAGCCAGTATTTTTGAAAATTTAGCAGGTGCAGCTATAGTAATGGATGTAAAAAGCGGAGCTATTTTGGCAGCGGGTAGTTTTCCTGAGTATAATCTTAATCCATTTGTTACGGGTATTAGCCAAGAAGAATGGGATAAGCTTTCTAATGATTTAAATCATCCTTTTACCAATAAACTTATTAACGGTCTTTATCCTCCAGGTTCAGTTATAAAAATGGGTACAGCTTTGGCCTTTTTAGATAGTGGAAAAGTAAGTGAAAATCATAAATATTTGTGTGATTCTAACTTTGAGCTTGGCGGTAGAAAATTTAGATGTTGGAAGGCTATAGGTCATGGTTATGTAGATATGACAGATGCTATTAGGGAAAGTTGTGATGTGTATTTTTATAAAGGTGCTTTAGAGGTTGGTATTGACATTATTAGTTCTGTTTTTGAAAGAATAGGTTTTGGTGTAAAAACAGGAGTGGATTTACCTAATGAATTTATAGGAACAGTACCTAATAGAATATGGAAAAAAGAAAAATACAACCAACCATGGTATCAAGGTGAAACTTTAAATACAAGCATAGGACAAGGTGATTTTCTTGCTACTCCTATGCAAGTGGCTAAATTTACAGCTATGATTGCTACGGCTAAAAATATCACACCGCATTTTTTACATAGCGTTGATGATAATGTTACTAAGATAAATTTTGATAATAATGAAAGTGTTTTTACGACTTTTGAACTATCAAAACTTCCACTTTTAAGGCGTGCTATGTATGAAGTTGCTAATGAAGACGGTGGAACTACGGCAAGATTTTTAAGAAATTCACCTATTACCATAGCAGCCAAAACAGGAACAGCACAAGTAGTTGGAATTTCTCAAAGTGAAAAAAAGCGTATTAAAGAAGAGGATTTAGAGTATTTTTTAAGATCTCATGCTTGGATTACTTCTTATGCACCTTATGAAAAACCACAATATGTAGTAGTGGTTTTAATCGAACACGGAAAAAGCGGTAGTAGTACAGGAGGGCCTATACTGGCTAAAATTTATCAAAAACTTATAGATTTAGGCTATATTGATAAAAAATATATCAAGAAAAAGACTAAATAATTAGCATTCCATCACCATATGAGTAAAAACGATAGTTATTTTCTATGGCTTCATGGTAAAGCTCTAAGGTTTTTTCTCTACCTATAAATGCTGCTACAAGCATAATTAAAGTTGATTTTGGCAAGTGAAAATTAGTAAGTAAATAATCAAGTCTTTGCGGGGTATTTTGTGGGTGTAAAAACAAATCACAAAAACCTTCTTTTAATTTTTTTCTATAATAATATTCTATACAACGAGTAACAGTGGTACCAACGCCTAGTATTTTCTTAGAAGAATCAATCAAAGCACAAGTTTCATCATCAATATGAAAAAATTCTGAATGCATTTTATGATCACGTATATCTTCACATTCTACACCTTTAAAAGTTCCTGCGCCAACGTGTAGTGTGATAGTATAGATATTATGATTTTTTTTAAGTTTATCAATCATTGCTTTATCAAAATGTAAGCTTGCAGTAGGTGCGGCAACTGCGCCTTGATTTTTAGCAAAAATGCTTTGATAGTTAATACTATCTTGTGCCTCATCTGCTCTTTTTATATAAGGTGGTAAAGGCACATGGCCTATTTTTTCTAAAATTTCAAAAACTTCATGATGACTAAGCTCTTTTTCATCATTAAAAAACTCTACTTCTCTTGTGCCATCATCATGTAATTTTTTGATTTTAGCTTTTAAAGAATTTTCAAAATATAAAATTTGCCCTTCTTTAACCTTACCCCGAATTTGCACTAAAAAATCATTATTTTTTAAAGGATGGTTGATAAAAAGTTCTATTTTACTACCACTTTCTTTGTTTCCATAAATTCTTGCTTTGATGACTTTGGTATCATTAAAGATGATTTCACAAGGTGGTAAAATTTTAGCTAAGTCCTTAAAATGTAAATGTGAAATTTGATCTTTACATCTTTCATATACTAAAAGCTTGGCATTTTCTTTGGGTAAAATAGGAAAATTTGCTATAAGTTCATTGGGTAAATCATAATCATAACTAGAAAGCAAAAGATCTTTATCAATCATTTTCATCATCTTCTTTTTGACTAGGATTAACTTTTTTAGCTATATAAATAGAAATTCCATAAAGCCCGCATAAAGGAACAGCCATTAAAAATTGCGATATAACATCAGGTGGTGTCATCATAGCTGAAAAAACAAAAATCACTAAAACTGAAACTCTAAAATGTTTTTTCAAAAAAGTATCATCAATCAGTCCAAGTTTAGCAAAGAAAAAGGTTATTACAGGCATTTCAAAAGCTAAACCAAAAGCGATTACTAATTTAGTAAAAAAGCCTACATATAAACCTATACTAATTAAAGGCTTAAAATCTTGGGTTTGTACCCCAAAATCAATCAAAAATTTAAAAGCCAAAGGTATAACTATATAATAACAAAATAAAGCACCAAGTGCAAACATAATACTAGCAAAGCTTACAAAAGGTACTACTAATCTTTTTTCATTATCATAAAGTCCAGGTGCTACAAATTTCCAAAACTGCCAAAAAATAACTGGCAAAGAAATCAAAAAAGCTGTAAAAAACGAAACCTTCATCGCAGTAAACAAAGGCTCTTGTAACTCAACAAAGGTCATTTGTCTTGAAATTTCAGGTAAGGCCGCTTCAACAGGCGCTTTTAGTATATCTATGATATAGTTATTAAAACTAAAACATACAAAAAACATCACAACAACACAAGCAACACTTATAAATAATCTTTTTCTAAGTTCTACTAAATGCGGTTTTAATTCTTCAAACATTCTTAGCTTTCCATTTTCTGAGTATTTTTTTCATCTTTTTGAATTTTTTCTTCAAGATTAGAAAGTTCTTGTATATCTTTTTCTAAATCATTAATTTCACTTTTTAATTCTTTGGTATTATTTAAAATATCTTCTTTGAGTTGATCAAATTCTTCAAAACTTAGTTTTTTTCTGATATTTTCATTAGTTTGTGAAAATTCATCTTTGTATTTTTGTGCTTCATCTTTTAATTCTGCTATTTTTAGTTCTTTATTAATACTTGCTTTTGCTTCATCGATATTGCTTTTAATGGCTTTTAAAATTTTTGCAATTTCAACTATAGTTGAAGGTAATTTTTCAGGCCCAAGCACTAAAATAGCTACAACTAAAATAACTAAAATTTCACCAAAACTCATTATTTTATCTTCTTTCACTTGAATATATGATTTACATTTTACATAAAAATACTTAAAAATATTATTACTTTTACTATATTAATATATTAATATATCTTGATATATTAATATATTTTTGTTATATTGAATTAAAAATAAAAAAGGAAAAGCATGGAGAAATTAGTTTTTATTTTAAAAGATTTTCTTATTTTATTTATAGAAATATCTGTTTTGTTTATTTTGGTTAGTATGCTTATTGCTTATTTAAATGAGCGCTATGCCAAATTTTTTAATGAGCATTTAAAGAAAGATTCTTTTACAAGCTATATAAAAGCCATACTTTTAGGCTGTTTAACCCCATTTTGCTCATGTTCAAGCATACCGCTTTTAAACGCATTTTTAAAAGCTAAAGTCCCACTTGGGGTATGCATAGCTTATTTAATCACCTCGCCTTTAATTAATCCTATTATAGTAGTGATGTTTATGGTGAGTTTTGGCTTAAAAATATCTTTATTTTATGTGGGATTTTTATTTTGTGTGATTTTATTTATTGCTTTTTGTGTTTCTAAAATAAACACTCAAGGATTTTTTAATGAAGACTTTTTAAAAAATGATTTAGAGCAAAAGTCATGTTGTTCTAATAATACTTTTCAAAGCTCATGTTGTCAAAAACCTAGCTTGGTTTTTGCTAAAAATTCTAAAACAAGTAAAATTTTAAATTTTAAAAACAAAGCTAAAGAAAGTAAAATCAAAATATTATTTTCACAAAGTTTTAAAGAGTATAAAAAAATTTTACCTTATATTGTTATAGGTATGGCTATAGGGGCTGTTATACATGGTGCTTTTCCACAAGATTTTTTCCAAAATTATATGAAAGATTATGGAGTTTTGGGCGTATTTATAGCAGCTTTTATAGGAGTTTTACTTTATATGAATTGTACAGCTATGATACCTGTAGCACTAGCTTTAACTACCAGTGGAATTCCACTTGGTATAATGATGAGTTTTTTAATAGCAGGAGCAGGGTGTTCTTTGCCTGAGCTTATTTTGCTTAAAAGAATTTTCAAAACAAGCTTTTTGATTTTATTTGCAAGTATGATTGTTGCTATTGCGATTAGTTTTGGTCTTTTAATGTTTTTTATATAAGGATTTTTATGCAAGAGTTTTTAAAAATAACAAGTGCGGTTAATGATGAAAGCAGGATTTTGATCCTAGCTTTCTTACAAAAATACGGAAAGCTTTGTGTGTGTGATTTGCAAAGCTCTTTAAATATGAGTCAATCAAGGCTTTCAAGACATTTAAAAATTTTAAAAGAAGCTAATTTTTTAGAAGTAGATAGACAAGGTGTTTGGGCGTATTATGGAGTAAAAGAAAATTTAAATAATTTTTGTAATGATATATTAAAAAACATCAATGAACTTTCCATAAAGCTTCCTGAGCTTAAAAGGTTTTCTTGTGAATGTAAAGCTTAAGTGCTAATATACAAAGCTAATTCATCGCTTAAAAGGTAGTTGGTATTATAAAAAATTCCATTTTTATAAACTAGCTTTCCTTTTTTACTAAGAAACATCGCTTTTTCTTTTTCTAAAGGTTCTAGCTTTGTTTCATCCACTCCTATAATACTTCTAAGTCCTAAGAAAATATGCTCTAAGCGTAAATCTTTTGAATTTAAATTTTCAATCTCTCTAAAACAAGGATCATTGATATAATCTTTTAAACTTTTTTTAGTATAAAATCTTTGATTTTTTAAAAATCCCACCGCACTTAAACCACAGCCTATATAGTCTTTTCCTTGCCAGTATGCAAGATTGTGTTTACAAATTTGTCCAAAATTGCTGATTTCATATTGTTTATAGCCAAGGATTTCAATTGCTTTAATAAAATGCTTTGCAAGGCGCGGTGCATTTTTTTTAAAATGAAATTTTTTAGCAAATCTTGTCTTTTCTTCTATGGTTAGATTATAAGCACTCACATGGTTAATATCAAGCAGAGTAAGTTTGGAAATTTCATAATCAAGCATTTTTTTATCATCAAGTTTTGTATCGTAAATTAAGTCTAGATTGATATTATTAAATCCTGCTTTTTTTGCATTTTCTATACTAGTAAAAATACTTTTTTGATCATGAATACGCCCAAGAAATTGTAATTTTTTTTCATGAAAACTTTGCACTCCAAAAGAAATACGATTAAAACCTAAATTTTTTATCTCTTTAAGCCAAGAAAAATTACTCGAGTTGGGGTTTGCTTCTATACTAATTTCACTATCTTTTTGTAAATAACTTTGTATAAAAATAAATATTTTTTCATAAAAACTAGCATCCATTAAACTAGGCGTTCCACCACCTATAAAAACAGTCTTTATGGAATTTTTATCAAGTTTGAAAAAATTTAGTTGATATTTTATATCTTGCGTTAAAGCATTTAAATAATCTTTTTCAAAATCCTTTTTCTTAAGTGAAGTAAAAGAACAATAAAAACACTTGCTTTCACAAAATGGTATATGTATGTATAAATGCATAAAACTTCTTTAAAATGTGATTATAAATTCGTATTTTTTTGTTAGAATTATATTATTAAAAAGTCAAGGATAAGAAAATCATGGAAAAAGAAAAAAAATATAGGCCAAATGTAGCCGCTGTTGTACTATCATCAGCTTATCCTTTTGAATGTAAAATTTTACTTGCTAAACGCAATGATATGGAAGATATATGGCAATTTCCTCAAGGTGGTATAGATGAGGAAGAAGAAGTTAAAAGTGCATTATTTAGAGAGTTAAAAGAAGAAATAGGCACAGATGAGGTTGAAATTTTAGCTGAATATCCTGAGTGGATTAATTATGATTTTCCAACTAAGGTCGCACAAAAAATGTATCCTTATGATGGTCAAAGCCAAAAATATTTTTTAGTTAGATTAAAAAATAAAGCTATCATTAATCTAAACACTAAAAATCCTGAATTTGATGCTTATAAATTTGCTTCATTAGAAGATGTTTATGATATGATTAACCATTTTAAAAAACCTATATATATTAAGGTTTTAAAATATTTTAAAGAAAGGGGGTATATTTAATGCTGGTCGTACAAAAATATGGGGGAACGAGTGTAGGAACGCTTGAGCGTATTGATGAAGTTGCTAAAAGAGTAGCAAAAAGTAAAAAAACTTGTGATAAGTTAGTTGTAGTAGTTTCAGCGATGAGTGGGGTTACTAATGAACTTATTGATTTTGCACATCATTTTAGTAAAAATCCTTCAGGTCGTGAGATGGATATGCTTTTAAGTAGTGGTGAGCGCGTAACTTCATCTTTACTTGCTATTGCATTAAATGAAATGGGTTTGAAAGCTACTGCATTTTCCGGACGCAATGCAGGAATTATCACAGATGATGTTTATACTAAAGCAAGAATAGAACACATTGATACTACAAATATTAACAAAGCCTTAGATGAGGGATATATCGTAGTAGTTGCTGGCTTTCAAGGTATTGACAAAATGGGTAATGTTACTACTTTGGGTCGTGGTGGAAGTGACTTAAGTGCGGTAGCACTAGCGGGAGCTTTAAATGCTGATTTATGTGAAATTTATACTGATGTAGATGGGGTATATACTACCGATCCTAGAATTGAGCCAAAGGCTAAAAAGCTAGATAAAATTTCTTATGAAGAAATGCTAGAGCTTGCAAGTTTAGGAGCTAAAGTTTTGCAAAATCGCTCTGTAGAGCTTGCTAAAAAATTAAATGTAAAATTAGTTACTAGAAGTAGCTTTAACGAAAATGAAGGGACGATCATTACTAAGGAGGAAAATATGGAACAAGCTTTGGTTAGTGGTATAGCACTAGATAAAAACCAAGCAAGGGTTACTTTAAGAAATATCGATGATAAACCAGGTATTGCTGCTGAAATTTTTGGGACTTTAGCAAATGAAAATATCAATGTAGATATGATTATCCAAAATGTAGGTTTAGATGGAGCTACAAATTTAGGTTTTACTGTGCCTGAAAATGAGCTTGATTTAGCAACTAATGCTATGAAAAAAGTTTTAGGTGCTAATGCTAATATAGAAACAGATAGTGCTGTGGTAAAAGTTTCAGTTGTGGGTGTGGGTATGAAATCGCATTCTGGAGTAGCTTCGGCAGCTTTTAAAGCATTAGCAAATGAAAATATTAACATACAAATGATTTCTACAAGTGAAATTAAAATTTCAGTTATCGTGCATGAAAAATATGGCGAATTAGCTGTAAGAGTATTGCATGAAGTTTATAAACTAGATATATAAATGAGCAATAGTTTTTTAAAATTTACCCTAGAGCAAATCCGAGAAAATGGTACTTATACAAGTTGGTTGGAAGAAAGGCGTCTTGAATGGTCGCCTTTGATCGCTTCTAAGTTAGCTTTGCTTTTGCAAGGTTATACTTTTATTGTGATTACTGATGATCAAAGAACGTGGTTTGAAGAGTATTTTTTAAGTCAAATTAACGCTAGTTCCACAAGACCTTTGGTGCCTTTTGTGTCTTTAAAAGGAATTTATAATAAAGCTTGTAATACCCAAGAAGATATAGATTTGCTAAATGATCTTTTAAGTATTTCTTTTCCTAATGGCTATGCCTTTTTTTATATAGGAACTAATACAGGTTTTAAATTTAAAATCGCTAATTCCAAAGCTGAAAGTATGCTTTGGCTTTTTGATGAGCAGTTGCAAAATAGCTTTTACCTTTCTTCGCGTGATAAGGAATTAGACTATAAACTCATTTCTTTATATAAAGTATTTGAGCAAAGCTTAGAGGCTGTGCTTTTTTCTAAGGTAGAAATTTGAATCTAAGAAATAAAATCATTATCCATAATGATTTTGAGCTAATGCAAGAAAAGCTCACAGAAGAATATGGTCAAAAAAATCTAAGATTTTTCATACCCAAAAATCCTGACTTAGAATTAAGACTAAATGACTTAACTTATGACAAAAACGGCCAAGCAACCGCAAAAGCTATTATGAATGAAAGTTATATAGCTGAAGCACAAGCTAAAATCATTGTTATACTAGCTAAGTCTTTTCGTGAAGAAGCGCAAAATTTTTTGTTAAAACTTTTTGAAGAGCCACCAAAAAATGTATATTTTATCATCGTAGCTCCTTCAAAAAATGTTTTTTTACCTACTATACTTTCAAGATTTATCATAGAAAAACATAAAATTCAAAAAGAAAAGATGTCTTTAAATTTGGATCTTAAAAAAATGGATCTAGCTCAAATTGCTTCATTATTAAAACAATATGAAAATATAGACAAGCATGAGTGTTTAGAGCTAATTAGTGCTTTAAGCCATGAATGTTTTAAACAAGATATAAAATTAAACGATGAAGAAATTGAATTTTTTTATAAAGCTTATGAATTAGCTAAATTAAATGCAAAGCCAATTATTTTACTAAGCACTATAGCTTTAATTTTACACGAGAGAAAAAATGAAAATCATTAAAATCAATCCTAATACAGATTTTGAAAAAATTTCTAAATATATAAAGCCACATAAAGCAGGCGAGAAAATTATGAGTGAAAAAACTCAAATTCATTTTTTTCTTATTAAAGAGTTAAGAGCGCCTGCTGCAAATATACTCAAGCAAGATGCATTAAGAGTTGGAGCTGAGCTTGTAACACATAAAGAAGTTATATTAGGTAAAGAACACACCAATGCCTTACTTATGGTAACGCAAGATCAAGCCAAAAAGCTTATAGAAAAAGAAAAATTACAAGATTTTAAGCTTAAAAATTTGGCATTATTTTTAAAGTCTAATTTCACTAAACCCAAATATGCAAAAATTATGGGTGTGATTAATATTAATGAAGATAGTTTTAATGCTCAAAGTAGGGTTAAAGAAAATGAAGTTTTAGAAAAAATCGAACTCATGATTTCTCAAGGGGCTGATTATATAGATATAGGCGGGGTTTCTTCAAGACCTGGTAGTGTGTATTGTGGGCAAGAAGAAGAGTTTAAGCGTTTAAAAAATACCTTAGATTTAATCTATAAAGAAAAACTTTATGAAAAATGTATTTTTAGCTTAGATAGTTTTGATGAGTATTGTTTAGAATATGCTTTAAATAAAGGCTTTAAGCTTATTAATGATATCACCGGTTTTAAAAATGAAAATTTAGCCAAACTAGCTTTAAAATACAAAGCTACCTACACACTCATGCATATACAAAATACCCCACAAAATATGCAAGATAACCCGCATTATGAAGATGTATTAACCGAGCTTGATGATTTTTTTGCGCAAAAGCTAGAGAGGCTAAGTGAGCTTGGTTTAGAAGATGTGATTTTAGATGTTGGCATTGGTTTTGGTAAAAGTCCTTGGCATAATATGATGTTAATCAAGCATTTAGAGCATTTTTTACGCTTTGAAAAAGAACTTTTAATCGGAGCTAGTAGGAAAAGTATGATAAATGCTTATTTTAGCTCAAGTGTTGAGCAAAGACTAGCTGGCACGCTTTATTTGCATTTAGAGGCTTTTAAAAATGGTGCAAGCATTATAAGAGTGCATGATGTGTATGAACATAAACAAATGTTTGAACTTGCAAAAGCTATGGATGAACTTTCTTTGGAGTAATGATGACTTATCAAGAGTATTTAGAAAAGGTAAAATTAGCAAAAGAATGGATGAGGGCTTATTATGAAGATGATGAGCCTTTAGCAAGCGATGAAGAATACGATAAACTTATAAGAGAGTTAAAAGCATTTGAAATGCTTCATCAAGAAAAGATTTCTAAAGACTCTCCTACGCAAAATATCGCCCCGATTATACAAAGTGAGTTTCATAAACTTGCACATAGTGCAAAAATGTGGTCTATGGAAGATGTTTTTGATGAAGCTGAACTTAGAGCTTGGGCAAAAAGAGCTAAATGTGAGTTTGATTTTTTCATAGAACCTAAATTTGATGGAGCAAGTTTAAATCTTACTTATGAAAATGGTATTTTAATCAGCGGTGCTACAAGGGGCGATGGGGAAGTAGGCGAGGATATTACTTTAAATGTTAAAGAGATATCCAATATACCTCAAAAAATTCCTTATAAAAACAAGATAGAAATTCGTGGCGAAGTAGTGATTTTAAAAGAAGATTTTGAAAAAATCAATGAAAAAAGAGCCAAAGATGGCTTGAGTTTATTTGCAAACCCACGCAATGCAGCAAGTGGCTCTTTAAGACAGCTTGATACAAGCATTACAAAAGAAAGAAATTTAAAATTTTATCCTTGGGGAGTGGGGGAGAATTCTTTAGAGTTTAAGAAACACTCTGAAGTGATGGAGTTTGTAAGAAATCTTGGCTTTTTAAAAGATGATTTTGTTTTTTGTGTAAAGACTTTAGATGAGGTTTTAGAAAAATACCATGAGCTTTTAGAAAAAAGAGATCAAAAGCCTATGATGATGGATGGTATGGTTGTAAGGGTAGATGATTTAGCTCATTGTAAGCTTTTGGGTTATACCGTGAAATTTCCAAAATTTATGTCTGCGTTTAAATTTCCTGCTTTGGAAAAAACTACAACCTTACTCGGGGTTAATTTACAAGTTGGAAGAAGTGGGGTAATCACTCCTGTGGCGGTTTTAGAGCCTGTAAATTTAGACGGGGTTATCGTAAAGTCTGCAACCTTGCATAATTTTGATGAGATAGCTAGACTTGGAGTGATGATAGGCGATAGTGTAAGTGTGATAAGAAGTGGCGATGTTATACCTAAAATCACTAAAGTTTTTACCCAAAGACGCGATGGTTTAGAAAGTAAAATCACCAAGCCAACTCTTTGTCCTGAGTGTTTTAGTGAGCTTTTAGATGAGGGTGCTTTTTTAAAATGTCAAAACCTAGACTGCAAAGCAAGACTTGTAAATTCTATTATACATTTTGTATCCAAAAAGTGTTTAAATATAGACGGCCTTGGAGAAAATATCGTAGAACTTTTATTTAAAGAAGGAAAAATCACTAATATAGAAAGCATATTTTTCTTAAAATATAGTGATTTTGAAGGTTTAGAAGGCTTTAAAGAGAAAAAAATCAATAATCTTTTAAACGCCATTGAAAATGCAAAAAAATGCTCTTTATCAAGGTTTATCACTGCTTTGGGTATAGAGCATATCGGAGAAGTGGCAGCTAAAAAGCTAGCGCAATCTTTTGGCTTTGAATGGTTTATACAAAGCTATGAAGCTTATGCAAATTTAGAAGGCTTTGGCGAGCAAATGGCTAAAAGCTTAGAAGAATTTACTCATGTTAACGCAAACCGCATTAAGCATTTTTATGAAATTTTGCATTTAGAGGATGAGAAAAAAGAGCTTATTATAAATGAAAATATTTCTAATAAAACCTTTGTTATCACAGGAACTTTAAGCAAATCACGCGATCATTTTAAGGAATTAATCGAAAGCTTTGGAGCAAAGGTAAGCTCAAGTGTGTCTAAAAAAACGGACTTTGTATTATACGGAAGCGAAGCAGGCTCAAAGCTTGAAAAGGCTCAAAGTTTAGGGGTTAGATGTATTAATGAGGCTGAGTTTAATGCTCTTTTAGGCGGTGATGATGAGGTTTGATGTCTTTGTAAGTGCAAAGTTAAACATTTCTCGTAATAAAGCTTGTGAGCTTATAGAAAACAAGCAAATTTTACTCAATGATGAATTTAGAAAAACCTCTTTTAAAATCACATCTCAAAGCCCCTTAGAAGATGAGAGTTTAAAACTAACGCTTTTAGAAGAGCTTTTTGTAAGTAGAGCTGCTTTTAAACTCAAGCGTTTTTTACAAGAGCATACATTTACTATCAAAGATAAAATTTGTTTAGATATAGGCTCATCGACTGGAGGTTTTGTGCAAATTTTACATCAAAACAAGGCTAAACATATCACAGCTTTGGATGTAGGTTCTAATCAACTTCATGATAGCTTAAGAAATTTAGAAAATATCCAAATTTGTGAAAACACTGATTTGCGTGAGTTTAAAAGTGAAATTTTATATGATGTTATCACTTGTGATGTGAGTTTTATATCTTTAACACATTTGATTTTTCATATAGATAAACTTGCTAAAGATCTTATCATCTTACTTTTTAAACCTCAATTTGAAGTGGGTAAAAACGCTAAACGCGATAAAAATGGAGTAGTAAAAGATATAAAAGCTATTAAAACTGCTAAAGAAAGCTTTGAAAAAGCCTGTGCAAAGCTTGGTTGGATTTTACAAGTAAGTCAAGAGTCGCACTTAAAGGGAAAAGAAGGCAATGTTGAGTTTTTCTACGCCTATAGAAAAAACTAAAATCACGAGCTTAGCCATAGGGCGTTTTGATGGTATGCATTTGGGGCATTATGAGCTTTTTAAGCATTTAGATGAAAACGGAGTCTTGTTTATCATCACTAAAGAGGAAAAAGAAGCTCTAACGCCTAAGGATTTTAGAGTAAATTTGGTTGATTTTCCTTTGATTTTTTGTGATTTTGAAAAAATCAAAAATTATAAAGGCGAGGATTTTTTAAAGCTTTTAAAGCAAGAATTTCCCAAACTAGAAAAAATCATCGTAGGTTATGATTTTAAATTTGGTAAAGAAAGAAAATGCAGTGCCAAAGACATACAAAGCCTTTGTGGTATAAACACCATCATTGTAGATGAGTTTAAAATTCAAAACAAAAGCGTTCATACAAGTATGATTAAAACCTTACTTAAAGAAGCAAAAGTTAAAGAAGCTAAAAATTTCCTAGGTAGGTTTTATACTATACAAGCAAATATCATCAAAGGGCAAGGCATAGGCGCTAAAGAGCTTTTTGCAACTTTAAATTTATACGCAAAAGACTTCTTTTTGCCTAAAGATGGTGTATATGCGACTTTGGCAAAGATTGAAAATAAAAGCTATCATAGTGTAAGTTTTATAGGTATAAGATCTACTGATGAAAATTTTGCTTTAGAAACGCATATTTTAGATGAAAATTTCACAAACACAAAAGCAATTTCAGTGGAGTTAAGTTTCATTGACTATATAAGAGCTAATGAGAAATTTAACGACTTAGTCTTATTAAAGGCACAAATTAGTAAAGATATCAACAAAGCAAAAGAAATTTTAGGAAAATTAAATGAAAGATGAAATTTTTAAAAAACCCTTAGAAAAACAATTTGAATTTGATAAAAGTGTAGCAAGTGTTTTTGATGATATGGTGTCAAGATCCGTGCCTTTTTATACGCAAAATTTAAAACTCATAGTCGAACTCATAGATCATTTTGCACCGCAAAATGCGAGAATTTGCGATCTTGGTTGTTCTACTGCTAGTTTATTGCTTGCACTTTATGAAAAAAGAAAAGATTTTCTTTTAAGTGGGGTTGATGAGGCTAATGCTATGCTAGAGATTGCTAAAAGTAAATGTCAAGCCTTTGGAGCTAGGGTGGATTTTTATCAAAAAAATTTAGATGACTTTGAGTTTTTTAAAAATGATGTTTTTATAGCTACTTATACTTTGCAGTTTATCCGCCCACCTAAAAGACAAGAATTGGTTGATAAAATCTATCAAAACCTAAATGAAAATGGTATGTTTGTGCTTAGCGAAAAAATTCTTTATGAAGATGTCAAAATAGCTAAAAAAATGATACAAATTTATGAGCAATACAAACTAGAGCAAGGTTATAGTAAGCTAGAAATTTCAAGCAAACGAGAAGCTTTGGAAAATGTTCTCATACCTTATACTCAAAATGAAAACATAACCATGCTTAAAAAAGCAGGATTTTCTAAAGTTGAAAGTGTTTTTAAATGGGTAAATTTTGAAACATTCATAGCTTTTAAATAAAATATTTTCAATATAAAAGTTAAAAATATTAGCTTAAAAATTATATTTATAATTATAAATATCTTACAAATTAATTTTTCTACTATTGCAAACATTTATAATTTATTATATAATTTGGTTATTTTGTTATACTTATTTATGTTTATTTTTTGGTTGTATTTTTTTATTAAAAAAAGGGCTTTTATGATTAAATGGTCGAAAGAATATAGCGTGCATAATAAAACCATTGATGAGCAGCATAAAGTTTTATTTGATATAGCCAAAAAGGCTTATCTTATAGCAGAAAATCATGCAAGTATTAGTGAAATCAAAAGTGTTTTGATTGAGCTTTTTGAGTATATTAAAACTCATTTTAAAGATGAGGAGGCTCATATGCAAAATATTGCTTATCCTGGATTAGAGCAACATAGAAAAATCCATCAAGAAATTACAACTTCATTAATCTCTTTAGTGAAAAACATTAAAACTGTAAATGATTTCAAAGAAAAACTTAATGTAATTACAGAAAAATGGCTTGTAGAACATATATTAAAAGAAGATATGAAATATCATAGATATGAAAAACAAAAACAACAAAAAACCGATGAGGTAGATTTTGATAAGGATGAAAATTTAACTGTAGAGCATTTTGTTGAAGAAACACCAAAATATGTTGTTTATATTTGTGGTTGTGTAAATGAAAAGCATAAAATCCCTCATCGTGTTCATTTACAAATTCTTAATGGTGTAAAATATAACTGCAAAGTTTGTAAAAAAAATATTCGCATTGCTTAGGATGTCTTATGGAAGCATTTCCAATATGGAATGAAAAATTCAGCATTGAAAATGCAGATATTGATTTGCAACATCAAACTCTTTTTGCTTTAGCAGAAAAAACCGCTAATCTTTTAAATAGACATATTTATAAAGCAGAAGTCAAGGAATTATTGGGTGATTTTTTTGATTATATGCGAACCCATTTTAAAGATGAAGAAGATTATATGTATTCTATAAATTATCCGTATTTATCAGAACACAAAGCAATGCATAAGAAAATTATCAAAGACATGAGTGTATTGCTTAGTGAATGTTCTAGTACAAATGATCTTAAAGAAAAGCTATATAAGATAGTTTCAGTATGGCTTTTAGAGCATATAGTAGAACATGACATGAGAATTAGTAAATTTAAAAAAAGTTTAGATAAAAAAGATTTAAATCAAAAACAGGTGCAAGAGAGCAGTGATAAATTTGAGTATATTTGCGCTTGTAAGGATATGATTCATAAACTTGATTATGGAGTGCATATTAAAATAAAATATTTAAATATAGCTTATAAGTGTAAAAAATGCTCCAAAGAATTAGTTTTTAATTATATAGAATAATTTTTCCAATATTAAATATAAAAATTATAAAATAAAAATTTATAATTTAGATAATTTTTATTCATAAAATTATTATTAAGAATAATTTTATGAATAAAATATTAATATTATACTCATTATCAAAATATACATAAAACAGCTATATCCATTTTTTATATCAATTTTATGAAAGGGTTTTTTAATGAATAAAAATTTATCTAAAAAATGTTTTATGGGGGGGGGTAGTAGCACTTTATTAAAACTCTATTTTATCACTATCATCTCTTTAAGCTCCCTACAAGCAGCCACCCAGGCAAATTATGATAAAGCTTCTAATGCTTATGTTATTAAAGAGCACAAGTTTAATAATAATGATGTATATGATTATAATCTTGATACTTATAAATTTATCAACGGTGCGAATTATTATGGACAATTTTCTACTAATAAAAATATTTCGGATACTACTTTGATTTATGATAATCCTAAAAATAAGGATTATTTTAGGTTAAATTTAAAAGAATCACAACAAGACATACTCACTCCAAGTATTAAAGAAGATATTTTTGTAGTTAATGGCTTTCATAGTACTAATTTATCTAATACCACATTACATCAAACTAGC
>NZ_JAKMSR010000011.1:0-44786 GCF_025772765.1 Campylobacter sp. CNRCH_2015_0814
ATGGGTTGTTTCTTATGGCTTAGATTTGTGTGGTTGGTTATTGAATTGTTATTTGGTGGGTTGGGGGGGGGGGATGGTGATTTGGTTGATTTAAATTTGAAGTGTTTATAACAAATTTTGGTTTAAGTTTTTAATAGAGTTTATAAATTTTGTTTGAAATTGTTCATTGAATGTTTTTATTTAGTATACGGGTTGAGTTTTTGTTGTAGGTAAAGAATAAGTATTTGCGAGTGAAATAAGAGTGTATTTTTGTATTTTTATAGATTTTAAAATAAAAATTATTAGTTTTATAAAAAATATTAATTTTTATAATGTATTTTATCTTTTTGTTTTTTTGGAGGATATATGAAAAAATTATTTTTAACTTTATCACTGGGTTTTGCAACTTTATTGGCTAATGAGAAATTATTAAATATTTATGAAAGTCCTACTTGTGGATGCTGTGATCTTTGGGCTAATTATATGAAAGATAAAGGTTATAAAGTGCAAATACACAAAAGCGATGATTTTTTAAAAATAAAAGAAAAAATGAATATTCAGCCTATGTATCAAAGTTGCCATACTGGCGTAATTGATGGTTATGTTATAGAAGGGCATGTGCCTGAAGATGCAGTTGCTTGGCTTTTGAAAAATAAACCTGAAGATGTTATAGGTATTTCTGCTCCTGGTATGCCTCAGGGAAGTCCTGGAATGGAGCAAGGCTATGAAGAAGAATATCCTATAGTTTTGATGCTTAAAAATGGAGACTATAAAATTTATGGGATCTATAAAGGACATAATCTAGTCAAGACAAACTAAGCAATTTTGCTTAGTTTATTTTATATATTAATGGTATTCTTATATGAAAAGTTTTTTCATATTGTGGAAAATTCTTAGACGCTATACGTATAGTTTCTAAGGCACTATCGTTCAATAATTTATATTTTGATGGTTTTAATATTTTTAAGTTTAATAGATTTTTATCTTTAGTCCATGTGAATTCTACTAAAATTTCGCCACTCATTCGCATTTTTTTGGCTTGTCTAGGATAGATTAAAGCTTCATCTATAGCTTGTTTGACTTCTTTTAAAAGTTCATTGTTATTAGCTAAAGATATGCTTTCTTGAGAAGTTATTGGAGTTTTTTTTTCTTGTGTTATAGTTTTTTGAGGTTTTATTTTTTCATTTAATTGATTTATTGCCTTGGTATTGGTTAAAGTATTTGTTTTTTTAGGTTTCATAATAGCTTTTTCTTTTGTTTGTTCTAGCTTTTTTATTTTTTCTTGTTTAGGCTGTTTCGTTTTTACTTTAGGGGAATCTTGTAAAAATTGTTTTATGGCTATATTAAATTTTTCTTCTTTTGAAGTGCTATGTTGTATATGTAAAAAATTCTTAGTATAAATAAAAACAAAAAATAAAGGCAAAAAGAGAAATAAAGTAATAAAAAAGGATTGATTTTTATGATTGCTTATGAATGCTTTCATCTTTTTTGCTCTGTTAAAATTTGAAAATTTTCATGATTTTTGTTTTTTAAAATATCAATAATTTTTATAAAACTTTCAAATTTTGCTTCTTTATCACTTTTTAACTCTACTAATGTTTTAGAATCTATAGTGTCAAATTTTGCTTTTATTTCTTCTAAGGAAGCTGTTTTTCCATCGATATAAAATTCATTTTCTTTATTGATTAAAATACTCACTTTGTCTTTATTTTCGTTTATGGAATTTGAATTTTCACTTTGAGGTAGATTGATTTTGATTTCACCATGCGCGATAAAAGTGGATATACTTAAAATAATAGCTAGTAAAACAAGCATTATGTCTATAAAAGGAATGATGTTCAAACCCTCATTTTTTGGTAATTTAAGCATTTTTATCCTTAAAAATACGATATGCATTACTCAAGGTTGATATTTTTCTAAGTAATCCATTGTAAGCCATTAAAGAAGGGATGGCAACTAAAATTCCTAATGCTGTAGCTTTTAAAGCTAGCGATAAGCCAATAACAATAGATTTAACATCAATATTTCCACTTGCGCCCATGTCATAAAATGTAATCATAATCCCCACTACAGTTCCCAAAAGTCCTACATAAGGAGCATTGGTGTAAATGATATAAAGCATGGTGAGATTTTCACTAATTGCATCATCAAATTTTTCTTGACATTGATAATCATTTAGCTTAATTTTTCTAAAAAATAAGATGCGTTCTATAGTGCACCATATAGCAATAAATGCCATTAACCCCAAAACAATAAATATAATTAAGTCAATATAAGTTTTTAAAAATTCCATTACACCCTCATCTTAAAAATTTTTTGTGATTATATTACTGAAAATTAAATTATTTATTAATAACAATTATCATAATTGATACAATAAATTTATTTTAAATTAATAATTATTATCATAATATTCCAGTTTTGAAAATATATTTATAAGAAAGGAAATAATGAAAAAACATTGTTTATCGTTTTGTGTTGCTAGTTTTTTGGTCTGCAATGCTTTATCGCAAGAAGTTTTATTAGATAGCTCCATAGTAAGCGCTTCTGGTTTTTCTCAAGATATTAAAGAAGCCCCTGCTACTATAAATGTGATTAGCAAAAAAGATTTAGAAAGTAAGCCTTATAGAGATGTTGCCGAAGCTATTGCTGATATTCCTGGTGTGGATTTATTTGCTAGCAAAGGAAAAACCGGATCTTATAACATTACCATGAGAGGTATTACTGGATATACTTTAATTTTAATTGATGGACGGCGACAAGGGATAGGCGGAGAAGTAGGGCCTAATGGTTTTAATGAAATTTCAAATTCATTCTTACCGCCAATTTCTAGCATAGAAAGAATAGAAGTAATCAAAGGACCAATGAGTACTTTATATGGTTCTGAAGCTTTGGGTGGTGTTGTGAATATCATCACAAAAAAAGTAAGTGATAAATGGGAAACATCGGTCAGTTTAGATAGTATTTTTAATGCACATAAAGAATGGGGCAATACTTATGGTACAAGTATATATTCAAGTGGTCCATTGATGAATGATCGCCTAGGATTAACCTTACGTTTTAGAGAGTTTTACAGAGAACAGTCGAATGTTGAATTTAGTAATGGTAGCGGACAAAGAGTGCAAGGTGATCAAGCTCAAAGTCCTACAAAAGCTAACAATTTTAATTTAGGAACTAGGTTAAACTATTTAGTAGATGATTATAATACTTTGATATTTGATATTGATTTTTCAAGAAATCATTATGATAACAAAAAAGGTCAACTAGGCACATTAACAAAACCAACAGATAAAAATGATGGCTCTTTAACAGGTGGTTATACAGACACTATGCAAGTAGATAAGTTGGTAACTTATTTAAGTCATGAGGGTGTGTATGAAGATTTTTCGATTACTTCTACCTTGCAGTATAACCGTGTAAGTAATAATGGTCGTGAGGTAGTTGGTCAAAAAACACAACCATTTTTAGGACAAAATAGAGATATAGTTGCTGAAGATATTATCGTAGATACAAGATCAGTTATTCCTTTAGGCCAAAGTCATATTTTAAGCGTGGGTGGTGAATATAGACTTGAAAAAATGCAAGATAAAATCGCTAATCCTACAAATTTTGATCAATATTTATTAGCGTTTTTTGCAGAAGATGAATATAGCATAAGAGATGATTTGAGATTTACTTTTGGCGCAAGATATAATCATCATGAAATTTTTGGAAATAACATTTCTCCAAGGGCTTATTTGGTTTATAATCCTACTAGCGAACTTACTTTAAAGGGTGGTGTTTCAACGGGCTTTAGAACTCCATATGCTAATAGATTGATAGCAGGTGCTTATAATTATAGTGGACAGGGTAAGTACCCTATGTATGGAAATCCAAATTTAAAAGAAGAAACATCGCTTAATTATGAATTAGCCGCTGTTTATAATAATGATTTATTTTATATTTCAGCAACCGGCTTTTTAACCAATTTCAAAGATAAAATTTCTAGTCAAAAATTTAGCAATGGCAGTATGATTTCGGGTGTTGGAAAATGCGAAGCTGATAGTTGTTATCAAGCGATTAATCATGGCAAGGTTGAATACAAAGGCATAGAGCTTGGAGCGGGGATTATCCCTATAGAACATTTAAATTTGGATTTAGCTTACACTTATCTTGATAGTGAAGTAAAAGATGCACAAGATAAGGCTGTGATAGGAAAGCCAGAGATTGATAGTTTAAAACACAATATTATGCTAAAAGCAAGTTATAATATCTTTAATAAATTTACTCCATGGGTAAAAGGTGAGTGGCAAATAGATCGTTATATGGGTGATACAAATATTAATAGAGAATACTATCAAGATGTCTTTTTAGCTTCTATGGGTGTGCGTTATGATATCAATAAAAATTGGAACATCAATGCAGCAATTTATAATCTTTTTGATAAAAGTTTTACAAATGCTTGGGATTCTTATAAAAACAAAGATGAAGATACTTGGGTAAACACTTATAATCGCATAGAAGAAGGAAGAAGAATTTATATTTCAATCAACGGTAGTTTTTAATTTTGTATAGTTGGGGAACCAAAGAGCTTGTTAAGAGCTTCTTTGGTTTCGTCTTTAGGGTCGTATTTTTTAGCGTCTTTTTTAAAATTTTCAAAATGCTCATTTAGATTTGGAGTGCTTTTTACTTCTTGTTTTATGGGAGTTTTGAATATATCTTGCAGCTTTTGAGTATCTATGGTTTCTATTTTTTGGATTTTAATTTGTGCTTTTTCTCCAAAAAGCTCATGAAGTAATGTTTTGATTAATTTAAAACCATTGTTTAAAACCATTCTATCATCATCTTTAGCATGCGAGCTAATGCTTAAAATGTCATCTTCAAAAGAAACAAACTGTGTGGTTTTTTTGAAAACTTCAGCTAAGTCATAATCTCTTTTATATATTGCTTTTAAGAGATTTTCATAAGGACTAAGTTTTTCTTCTTTAGGGGTTTGTTGAATAGAAGGAATTTCTTGTTGTTTTGGATTTGGCATGCTATCTTGTTTTGAATTTTTAATAGCCTCATCAATGCTTTTTAGATAAGTTGCTTCTATAAGCATGAAAGCCATAACACAAAGCACAAAGCTATCATCATCGCTAGAATTTAACATAGTCTTAGCGCGTGAAAGAATTCTAAAAAATCTTTCATAAATTAACATAGAAAAAAGATTATTTTTGGCAAAAAATGCTTCTTTTAGAAAAAATATCATCTCATCAATGACATTACTTGCTTCATAATCTTCAAATTCTTTTAAAAACTCAAGAACTTTATCCTTATCATTAGCTAAAATGGCTTGATAAAATTCTTCAATTTTAGCTGGATCTAAAAAGCCTAGCATAGCGGTGATTTTTTGTGTTTGTATATCATTTTGACAATATACTATGGCTTGATCTAATAAAGTTAGAGTATCTCTTAAAGATCCGTTTCCGCTTCTTGCAATGAGTTTTAAAGCTTCTTTTTCATAGTTGATATTTTCTTTTTCCAAAATCCACTCAAGATGATTTAAGATATCATGGGTAGAAATTTGCTTAAATCTAAAATGCTGTGTTCTTGAAAGAACTGTGGCAGGAAGTTTTAAAGGATCGGTTGTTGCTAGTATAAATTTTACATAGCTTGGTGGCTCTTCTAAGGTTTTAAGCAAGGCATTTGCTGCTTGTGGGGTGAGCATATGTACTTCATCGATAATAAAAATTTTAAACCTAGCTAAAGATGGAGCGTATTTGACTTGCTCGATAAGCTCTTGTATATCTTCTAAGCTTCTATGGCTTGCAGCATCCATTTCTATAATGTCTATATTAGAGCCAGTGAGTGAAGATAAACATTGGGAACATTCTCCACAAGGGTTAGCACTTGGTCCATTTTCGCATACTAGAGCTCTTGAAAAAATTCTTGCACTTGAAGTCTTTCCGCTTCCGCGTAACCCTGAGAATAAGTAAGCGTGCGCTAAACGGTTATTTTCAAGAGCATATTTTAAGCTTGTAGAAACAGTATTTTGCCCTACAAGCTCATTGAAATTTTTTGGTCTGTATTTAACAGCAAGAGCCTGAAGCATTGCTACTCATTCATGATAGATAATAACTCTTCATTGCTTTTGGTTTTTAGCATTTTAGAGTATAAAAATTTTAATGCTTCTATATCATCCATTTGTGAAATAGCTGATCTAATTGCCCAAATTTTTTGAAGCTTTTCAACACCTTGGAGTAATTCTTCTTTTCTAGTTCCTGATTTTATGATGTTAATTGCAGGGTAAATTCTTCTATCTGAAATATTTCTATCAAGAACGATTTCGCTATTTCCTGTTCCTTTAAATTCTTCAAAAATCACTTCATCCATTCTTGAGCCTGTTTCTATCAAAGCAGTTGCTATAATGGTTAATGAGCCACCATGCTCTATATTTCTAGCTGCACCAAAAAAGCGTTTTGGTTTATGTAAGGCATTTGCATCAACCCCGCCACTTAAAACCTTACCACTACTTGGCGTAGCAGTATTATAAGCTCTTGCTAATCTTGTAATAGAATCAAGTAATATAATGACATCTTTGCCTGTTTCTACCATTCTTTTTGCTTTTTCTATAACAAGCTCAGCTACTCTAACATGATTATAAGCAGGTAAGTCAAAAGTAGAGCTAAAAACCTCACCTTTAACACATCTTTGCATATCTGTAACTTCTTCAGGGCGCTCATCTACTAAAAGTACAATCAAATGAGCCTCTGGGTGATTTTTAGCAATAGCAGTAGCTAATTCTTTCATTAGCTCAGTTTTACCAGTTCTTGGAGGTGCCACAATTAAGCTTCTTTGGCCTTTTCCTATAGGTGCAAATAAGTCAAGCATTCTACCTGTTAGTTTTAAAGGATCGTATTCTAATTTGATTTTTTCAGTTGGAAAAATTGGAGTAAGATTGTCAAATAAAGGTCTTTCTCTAGCTTCTTTTAATGGAAGATAATTAATCGCTTCAATTTTTAATAAAGCATAGTATTTTTCTTGGTCTTTTGGTTCTCTAACTTGACCGGTAACTATATCCCCAACACGTAGAGCAAATTTGCGAATTTGTGAGTTTGATACATAAGCATCATTTACACTGTCGCTTAAATTTGAATCCATTCCACGCAAAAAGCCATAGCCTTCAGGTGAAATTTCTAAAATTCCTGTAAAGAGTATAAAGCCACCTTTTTTGGTTTGTGCTTTTAGAATTTCAAAAATAAGATCTTGTCTTCTAAATTCTCTTGGGTTTTCTATTTCTGCTTCATTAGCAATTTTAACTAAGCTTTCTAGATCAAGCAACTTTAAATCTTCTATCTTATAACCTTCCACTGGAATGTGTGTTCTTTGATGTTGTTTTTTTTCTTTTGTATTTTCCATATATCCTCTAAAATGTAGAAAATGTAGTATTTAATAATGAATAAGAGATTTTATTCAAAAAAATGCTTCTTTGTCAAATTTTTTAAAATTATAATATAGCTTTGTAAATAATTTTTAAAATAGTGATTTTAAAAAATGATAAAATATTGTAAAAAATTATTGAAGAAAGTATAAGATGAAATGTAAACACTGCCAATTAAGTTTCAGACAAGATCAAATGATAGAAAAAAATGGAAATTATTTTTGTTGTAAAGGCTGTGAAAGTGTTTATGAGATTTTACAAGAAAATAACTTGGAAGAATTTTATGAAAAACTTGGCAATAAAACCCTAACTCCTGCCATAATAGAACATAATGTTAAAGATTATGAAAAATACATACAACAAACCAAAGAAGGTTTTAGTGAGATTTTTTTACTTATAGAAGAAATTCATTGTGCTGCCTGTGTTTGGCTTAATGAAAAAATTCTCATTAAAAGTGAAGGGGTGATAGAAGTTGATATTAATTCTATTACTCATAAAGCAAGAATTGTTTTTGATGAAAAAAGTATAAATTTAGCAAAAATTATCCAAAGCATAGAAAGTATTGGTTATAAAGCTAGTGTGTATTTGCCTACAAAGAATGAACAAAGAGCAACTCAAACTAAAAGAGATTTTTATGCAAAATTAATAGTTGCCATAGCCTGTGTGATGAATATCATGTGGATATCTGTAGCTAAGTATGCTGGGTTTTTTAGTGGCATGGAAGCTGATACTAAGGATATTTTGCATTTTGCTGAGTTTTTACTTTGTACTCCCGTGCTTTTTTATACAGGTTCAATCTTTTATAAAAATGCCTATTATGCTTTGAAATTTAAAAGTGTTAATATGGATACTTTGGTAATTAGTGGGGCAAGTTTAGCTTATATATATTCAATATGGGCAATGTTTTCAAGAGCTTCGCAAGTGTATTTTGATTCTGTGGCGATGATTGTTTGTTTTGTTTTTATAGGAAAGTACTTAGAGCTTTTAAGTAAGAAAAAAGCCCTTGATACTCTTGATCATTTACGATCGTTTTTAAGCAGTGAAGTAAGGGTTTTAAAAAATGACAAAATAGAAAATATCGATGTAGAAGAAGTACAAATAGGAGATATTATAGAATTAAAAGAAGGCGATAGAGTTTTAATAGATGGAGTGTGTGTTAGTGGTAATATTAGCTTGGATATGTCTAGTTTAAGTGGAGAGAGTTTACCGCTTGATGTGCAAAAAGATGATATGATTTATTCTGCTTCTTTGGTTTTAAGCGGGAATACTTTATATAGGGCAAATGTACTTTATAAGGATTCTAAATTAGCTAGGATTATTAATTTACTTGAAAACTCCAGTTCAAAAAAAGCCAAAATAGAAAAAATGGTACAGCAAGTAAGTAAGTATTTTTCACCTATTATTTTAACTTGTGCTTTACTTTGCTTTGCTTTTACTTTTTTTGTGTTAAATTTGGGTTTTGAAGAGGCTATGATACGCATGGTTTCTGTGTTAATTATAGCTTGCCCATGTGCTTTAGCTTTGGCTACTCCGGTGAGTTCTTTAGTAGCAATTAGTGCTGGTTTGAAAGAAAAAATTTTATTCAAAGAAGCAGGTGTTGTGGAGGATTTGAGCAAGTGTAATGTGGCTGTGTTTGATAAAACAGGGGTTTTAACAAAGGCTAGTTTAGAAGTTAAAAAAAGCTTTTTGGATGAGAGGTTAGATAAAAATGAGTTATTAAATTTCTTACACCTAACTAACCACCCAGTGGCTAAAAGCATTTTGAAATTTTTAGATGAAAAAATCGATGGCAGAATAGAATTTGAAAAAGTTCAAAATTTTCAAGCAAGAGGTTATAAAGCCTTTTTGGGTAAAGATGAATTTTTGGGAGGAAATGAGAAATTTTTCAAAGAAAATCATATGCAAGTACAAGAATTTCAAACCACGCATTTTATATTTGCTAAAAATAAAATCATATTAGCAGTTTTTGAGTTAGAAGATAGCATGAGAGAAAGCTCTGAAGAGTTGATTGGATTTATGAAAGAATGTAAAATGCAAATTTATATGTTAAGTGGTGATAATTTATCTGCTGTGAGTAAGGTGGCTGAAAAATTAAAAATAAATAATTTCAAAGCCTCGTGTATGCCAGAAGATAAAATGCAAATAATAGCTAATTTAAATCAAACAGGTAAGGTTTTAATGGTAGGAGATGGAGTAAATGATGCTTTAGCGCTTTCTTATGCAGGTGTTGGGGTTTCTTTAAAAGAAGGTTCTGAACTTGCTATGGAAAATAGTGATATTATATTGTTAAAAAATGACCTAAAAAGCTTACAAAAAGCCATACAAATAGCTAAAAAAACTTATCAAATTATTAAACAAAATTTGGCTTTTTCTTTATTTTATAATGCCTTGAGCATGCCTTTAGCTTTTTTTGGTTTGATTAATCCCTTAATCGCGGCTTTATCAATGTCTTTTAGTAGTATAATAGTGATTTTAAATGCTTTAAGGATTAAAAAATGAACGGTGTTTTAATGATGATGATAGGCGTTTCTTTGGTTGCTTTGTTTTTGGCGATTTGCGCTTTGCTTTGGGGTATAAAGAATAAACAATTTGATGATGATTATAAATTTACTACTTTAAATGATAGCGAAGAAGCTTTAAATGATGCGGTGATTTTAGAAAAAAGAAAAAAAGAAGCTTTAGAAAAGAACAAAAAACAGCCATAAAGGCTGTTAAATTATTTTTTTAAGCTTTCGATATATTCTTCAATTGCTTTGAAATCTGCTTCTGTTAAACCTTTAAGGTTGATTTTCATGATAGCACCTTGACCATAAGCATTTCTTTTACCTGCTGCATAGTCTTTCATGTATTGCAATCTTTCAGCTGCAGTTAAAGAATTTAAAGCAGGAACTTTGTTAAGATAAACTTTATCTGCTTTAGCACCATGACATACTGCACATTTTTTGTAAAGTGTAGCACCATCTGCAGCAAAAGCTGAAACACCAAGACATGCTAAAGCTGATAAAACAAGTAGCTTTTTCATTGTATCACTCCTATATAAATTGAAAATAAAATGTTTTGAATTATAAGCTTTTTTTATTTAAAGTCGCTTAAAAAACTTTTTTACTTGATAAATTATAAAAATCTTAATAAAAATACATTATAATTTTTTTATGAAAACAAGGGCGTTATTTTTAGATAGAGATGGGATTATTAATATAGATAAAAAATACATTCATAAGATCAGTGATTTTGAATTTTGTGATGGTATTTTTGAACTTTGCGAATTTTTCCAAAAGCAAAATTTTTTAATTTTTGTAGCTACTAATCAATCAGGCATTGCAAGAGCTTATTATAGTGAAAAAGATTTTGAAATTTTAAGTTCATATATGCTGGATGAGTTTTTAAAAAGAAACATTAGAATAGAAAAAATTTATCACTGCCCGCATTTAGAAAATTGTGAATGTCGTAAGCCAAAACCCGGCATGCTTTTAAAAGCACAACAAGAATTTGATATAGATTTTTCACAATCTTTTTTTATAGGGGATAATTTAAGCGATATGCAAGCTGGAATTAATGCTGGTGTAAAAAATCTATTTTTGATTAATGAAAATTATAATGATGATAAAAACTATAAGGTCTTTAAAAATTTAAAAGAACTTTTGCATTATTTAAAGGATAGAAAATGAAAATAGTGATAACGGGTGGAGCAGGTTTTATAGGCTCTGCACTTGCTTTAGAACTTCAAGATAAACATGAAGTTTTGATTGTAGATAAAATGCGTTCAAGCGCTACTTTTGAAAATGGAAATTTAGAAAGCTTTGGCCATTTTAAAAATATTTTAGATTTTGAAGGTGAGCTTTATGTAGGTGATATTAACGATGAAAAAACTTTAAAGGTTGTAAAAGATTTTAAACCCGATGCGATCTTTCATAAGGCTGCAATTTCAGATACAACTGTTTATGATCAAAACAAAGTTTTAAAGACTAATTTAAACACTTTTAAAGATTTTATAGAACTTGCTTTGGAGTTTAATGCAAAATTAATCTATGCGAGTTCAGCTTCAGTTTATGGAGATGCTCCAAGCCCACAAACTGTAAATTTAAGTGAAGCCCCTAAAAATCCTTACGCATTTTCAAAATTAATGATGGATAAATTAGCAAAAAAATACTTTGATAAAATGCATATAGTCGGGCTTAGATATTTTAATGTATATGGCAAGGGAGAATTTTTTAAAAATAGCACTGCTTCTATGATTTTGCAATTTGGACATCAAATTTTAGCGGGCAAAAGTCCGCGTTTATTTGAAGGAAGTGATCAAATTTATCGTGATTTTGTATATATTAAAGATGTTGTGAGTGCAAATTTGCAAGCTTTAGAAGCAAAAAGCGGAATTTATAATGTAGCTACAGGTAAGGCAAGAACTTTTCAAGATATAGTTGATATTTTACAAAAAGAATTAAACACTAATTATCCTTGTGAGTATATTCCTAATCCTTATAAAAATGCTTATCAATTTCATACTCAAGCAAAATTAGATGAGAGTTTTTCATATAAAGCTAAATTTGGTCTTGAAGAGGGAATAAAAGATTATTTAGATGAGATTAAAAGGCTTTATGAAAAGGAAGTAAATGCTTGATTTTTTAAGTTCTAAAAAGCCAAAAATTTTAGTTGTTGGGGATTTTATGGTGGATCATTATATATGGTGTGATTGTACTAGAATTTCTCCAGAAGCTCCTGTAATGGTGATGAAATCACAAAAAGAAGATAAAAGACTAGGTGGAGCTGGTAATGTATATGCAAATTTAAAAAGTCTTGGTGCTGAGGTTTTTGCTCTAGGGCTTGTGGGTGATGATGAGAGTGGAAGATTTTTAAAAGAAAATTTAAATGCAAAATTATTAGTAGAAAAAGATAGAAAAACCCCTCTTAAGAGTAGAGTTTTATCACATTCTCAGCAAGTTTTAAGGCTTGATGATGAGAATGATTTTGATACTAAATTAGAAGATGAAATTATCAAAGAGTATAAAAAAATCGCAAAAGATTATGATGCGATTGTTTTGAGTGATTATGCCAAAGGGATTTTAACTTCAAAAGTAACAAAAGCTTTGATAGAGCATGCAAATACTTTAAATTTACCTATTTTGATTGATCCAAAAGGAAGTGATTTTAGCAAATATCAAAATGCAACCTTGCTAACTCCAAATAAAAAAGAAGCTATTCAAGCTTTGGGTGTAGAAAAAATTGATAATTTAGAAAAAGCTTTGAAAAAATTAAAAGATGATTTAAATTTAGCTTATTCTATTATAACTTTATCTGAAGAAGGAATAGCACTTTTTGATGAAAAATTACATATTATTCCTGCAAAAGCCTTGGAGGTTTATGATGTAACAGGAGCTGGAGATAGTGTTATAGCTATGCTTGCTTATGCTTTGGCTTTAAAAGTTGATATTGTAAAAGCGTGCGAGCTAGCAAATGATGCAGCAGCTGTTGTGGTAGCAAAAGTAGGAAGTGTGAGTGTAAGTTTAGAAGAGATAAAAAACCTCAAAAAAGCTTCTTTTGAAGATAAAATTAAAAGCAAAGAAGAGCTTGTAAAATTGCTACAAGATCAAAAAGTAGTTTTTACCAACGGGTGTTTTGATATTATGCATTATGGTCATATAAAATATCTTGAAAAAGCTAAAAAATTAGGAGATATCTTAGTTGTAGGTTTAAATTCAGATGAAAGCGTAAAAAGACTAAAAGGAAATTCAAGACCTATAAATTTAGAGTTTCAACGTGCATGTATGCTTGCGAGCATGTATTTTGTAGATTATGTAGTGATTTTTGATGAGGATACTCCTTATGAATTGATAGAGTTTTTAAAACCTGATGTGCTAGTTAAGGGAGCTGATTATAAAGACAAAGAGGTAGTGGGTTCAAATTTAGTAAAAAAAGTAGAATTGATCGACTTTGAAGATGGATTTAGCACTACCAATATAATTAATAGGATTGCAAATGATAAATAAAATCGAAAAGGAATTTATTCAACATCAAAAAACTTTAGAACAAAGTTTGAGTTTAAAAGAGCAAATTGCTATGGTTGCTCAAGAGTTAAAAGTGTGCTTGAAAAGTGGTGGGAAAATTTTAATTTGTGGAAATGGTGGAAGCGCTGCAGATAGCCAGCATTTTGCAGCTGAACTTAGCGGAAGATATAAAAAAGAAAGAAAGGCTTTAGCTGCTATTGCTCTAAGCACTGATACTTCTGCTTTAAGTGCTATAGGAAATGATTATGGTTTTGAATTTGTTTTTTCAAGACAAGTTGAAGCTTTAGCTAGTGATAATGATGTGTTGATTGGAATTTCTACTAGTGGAAAAAGTCCAAATGTGATTAAAGCTTTTGAAAAAGCTAGAGAAATTGGTGCTAAGTGTATAGGACTCAGTGGAAAGGGTGGTGGAGTGATGAATGGACTATGTGAGCATAATATAGTCATTCCAAGCGATGATACAGCTAGAATTCAAGAAATGCATATTTTAATTATACATTGTTTATGTGATTTGATAGAAGAAGAATATTAAGTTTGGGTTATTTTCCCAAACTTAAATAATATTCAATTTGATCTTTTTGTAAAATTCTAATTAAATTTGTACTTCCTGCAACACCTATTGGAAAACCTGCAGTAAGAGTATAAACTCCATCTTTTTTCATAAGGCCTTTTTCGACTCCAAGTTTTACAGAATTGCTTAAAAGCTCTGTTAAATTTTCATGTTTTTCTATTAATATAGCAGGTTGAACTCCCCAAACTATACTTAAAAAATTTAAAGCTTTTTTAGAATGAGTAATAGCTATGATATCCATTTTTGGACGATATCTTGCTGTTTTAACCGCAGAAGCACCACTACTTGTGATGGTAAAAATTGCATTTGCATTTAAATCGGTTGCTAGTTGTGTGCTTGATTTAGCAATAATATCGGTTTCATTGAAACATTTAAAGGTTTCAAATTTTTCATAAGGATAGTTTTTTTCTGTTTCTATAATGGTTTGAGTCATAATATCAACTGCATTTGCCGGATCAATCCCTACCGCACTTTCTTCGCTAAGCATAACTGCATCAGTACCATCAAGCACAGCATTAGCAACATCTGAAATTTCAGCTCTTGTGGCAGTTTTGGATTTTGCAAGTGAAAAAAGCATTTGAGTAGCAGTGATGACAGGTTTATTAGCTTCATTGGCTTTTTTAATGATGAGTTTTTGTATATTTGGCACTCTATAATAAGGCACTTCAATACCCAAATCCCCTCTTGCTACCATTATACCATCACTGCAATTTATGATTTCATCGATATTTTCAACAGCATCAAATTTTTCTATTTTTGCAAAAATAGCAATTTTGGCATTATTTTCATCAAGTATTTTCTTAACTTCATCAATATCATGAGCATTTTGTACAAAAGAGATGGCTAAAAAGTCAACATCATTTTTAATACCCCATGCAAGATCATCTTTATCTTTTTGGGTGATAACATCGATATTAATTTTTGTATTAGGAAAATTAATTCCCTTGTTTGAACTAAGCACCCCGCTATTTTCTACTTGGGTTTGGATAAAATCTTTTTCAACTTGCACTACTTTAGTTTTGATGGAGCCATCACAAAGATAGATGTATTCTCCTACCTTTAGCATTGAAAGAATTTCAGGATGATTAATACAGACTTTATAATGTTCATTAGAAAGTTTTTCTCCTTCAAAAGTATCCTTGTAAAAGTCTAGTCTATCTCCATTTTTTAATTCAAAAGCTTCTGGAATTTTTAAGGTTCTAATTTTTGGTCCACTAATATCTTGTAAAATTCCAATTCTTGCATTAAGTTCAGTTGCTACTTTTCTAATAGTAGTTAGATTTTGACTATGATACTCATGGGTTCCATGTGAAAAATTTAAACGAAAAACATTCACCCCATTAATAATCATTTGTCTTATTGTAGCTTCGTTTTCACTTGCTGGTCCAATCGTTGCAACTATTTTTGTTTTTTTTAGCATTTTTTATCCTTTTTATAGTAGTTCGCTAGTAAATAAATCCTCATTAAAATTAGCACCCAAGTATTGACAAATAAGTTTTGCATCTCTATAACCATTGCCAAGACAGCTTGTAGCACCTGGACTTGGTGTCATATTGAAAATTATACCTGGAATTTCAGTGATACTTGCTTCACCAAGCATTAATTCTCCTGCCTTTTTATCAAGTACTTGAGGACGTACTCCGCCAAAATTTTTAGCATAGTATATATCATCTGTTTTCAAACTAGGAACTATTTTTCTTGCATCTTTTACAAAAAGTCTTTTGTTAATGTAAGGAATTTCAAATAAATAATTATAAAGAATATAATTTCTAATAGTAGAATCTTTAAAAAGATTAAGGCAAATTTTGACTACATTCATGTCTAAGTTAAGTGTTTTGAAAAATTCAGGTAGTGATTTAAAACCATGGTATCTTTCTAACATAGGGATAACTAAGGCAGTAGGGCCAAAGCGTGTATTCATATTAGCTAATAAATCAGGATCACCATGTAGCGCAGCAAATGGTAGTTTTGGATTTTGCACCATGTAAACTTTACCATTTAAAATTTTTCTTTTAGACATATAAAAACTTCCTGCAACCGGAAAGCAAGATTTATCTAATCCTATACCCATTTTATGTGCCAAAAATAAAGAATGCGCTCCTGCATTTACTATAATAGATTTCGCACTATATTCTTTAAAATCTTTTGTTTTAATATAAAAAATATCATCTTTTTTTTCTATAAACACAACTTCTTGATTGTAGGCAACATGAGTATTTTTTCCTTGTTTGCAAGCTTGCTCTATAAGATTTTGACTCATCAAGCCAAAATCTACTGTAGTATAAACTGTTCCTGCTTCTACACCCATAGCTACTACTTCATCGGTTCTATCATTTATGCCATCTTCGCCTAATACAACATTAGGTTCTATTTGCTTAATTTCATCTTTAGTATAAAATTTAATATAAGGATATAATTCTTTAAATTCTTCATATCTATTTTTCATATACTCGCATTCTTTGTCTCCAACTGCAAGTGCGAGTTTTTGGTGTGAGTGCATAAACTTATTTTGTGCATTTTGCAAAAGACCATATTTTACAATCATATCTGCTGTTGTTTTAACTTTTTTTGCTTTTTCTAAAGTGTAATTTGTCTCTATATCACCACAGTGGATAGTTTGTGAATTGCTTGTGCTATGGCTATTTAAAGTTGCAGCGCTATTGTATTTTTCTAACAAAGCAATATTTTGAATATTTGTGTATCTAGCCAGCTCGTAAAATACTGCAGCACCAGAAATCCCACCGCCAATTACCACGGTATCAAAATGTTTTTGATCCATTGTTATCAATTCCTTTTGTGTGTTTGATTTTGCTAATAATATCAAAATATAGTTGTTTTGAGTAAATAAATTTTATAATTTCAAGCGCTTGGGTATAGAAATAAATTTTAAAGTATAAAATTTTCACAAACAGCTTTTTTCATACCTCTAAAAATTAAAAATTTATCATAAATTGCATAGTCGAAAAAATTTGCAAGAAATTGCCCATCTCCGCCTGTAAAATATAATTTTTTATCATATGCGCTATCTTTTATAAGTAAATATATGCTTTTAAAAACTCCATAACTTAAAGCATCAACGGTTCTTTGAGGGAAAGCATCAAAATTAATCTGTGTGTTTAGCTCGTATCTTAAACGTGATGAAATATTGGAAAAAGACTTTTTGTAGCTTTCAATACCTGGGAGTATAAATCCCCCAAGATGGATTGAATTGGAAACAATATCTACAGTTATTGCAGAACCCGCATCAACTACAACACCATCTTCTATAGTGTAACATGCTGCTATTCTATCAACCCCTAAATTCTCATAAATAGTATCAAAATTAAAATATGGAGCAAGATTGATAAATAAAGGATTTTGCTCTAATCTTTGCTCTAAATTTGGATTTACATTGATATAAAATACTTTTTGTGTAGGTTCGTATTGTAAAAACTGCTCAATACTCATAGAATAAAATTTTTGCTCATTTAGAAAACTAGCGGTTGTATTACCAATATCACATAAAAGCATAATTTTTAATCCCTTTGGTAGCTAGATATTCTTTTGCTTTTGAGCAAATCAAAGCTTGATGAAAAATAAAATAATTTTTGAAATTTAAGTTTAGAGTTTGGTTTATATTTTGAAAAATACTTTCAAATTCTAGACATTCTTTTGTTAAAATTTTACTTTTTGCAAAAGAAAATAAAATCAAACAACACTGTTTATTTGTATTCTCTCCATAAATACAAATTAATTTTTTCTTTTTACTAAAAGCATGGATATCTAAGGATTTAGTATTTTTTAAAACAATCCCATATTTTATAAGAATATCACTAAGCTCTTGATTCATTTTAGTTTAATTGTAAAAATTTATTTTGAAAGAAAAATTTACCATTAGCCATAAAACTTTTTTTATCAACGGCTTCACTTAGTTTATATACTGTATAATCTTTCAAATTTGTATCTAGCTTGATCAAATAACCTGTTTTTTCAAAAATATACAAAGAGTTATTGTACAAGGTGCTTTTAGAAAACAGAGCAAACTGAAATTTTACTTCATCGATTTTTCTAAGATTATAATCATTTTTAATAACTCTTCCATCTTTTGTTAGTACAAAAATTTCATTATCATTAGTGTTTACTTCTTTAATATTTTCGTTTAAATATAAGGTTCTATTTGGAGTAACAACGATGATTTTTTGTGCAGTTGCAGCAACCATAGTATCATTTTTAACATGAAGATAGATGATATTGTTAAAAAATTCCTCACTACTTACTAAAATTTCTTTACTCACTTTTAGTGTGCTTTTATTAAGTATGGCTAATTTTCCATTAAGCATAGGATATATAATAATGGTATTTAAAAAATAAGGATTAGCATAACGACTATCTTGAGCATAGGCTGTGCCAAGATTTTGAAGCATTTTAATACCAAGATTTTTATTTGCATATACTAAGGTATTGCTAGCTAAAATTAAAGCTATATCATCTCCATCTATACTTGCACTCACTACACTTTCATTAAATTTATGAGAAAATAATTCATCACCTTGTAAATTTAAAATCTTAAAATTTCCATTATCATCGCCAATAAGAACCTCTTCTTGTTGCATATTTACAATATGATAATTTTTATCTAGTTTAAAATTAATAATATTTCCCATAGTATCTATAAAGGAATTATTGCTTAATTGTGCTATATTGTTATTGAAATTTATAATTTTACCATTAATGCTTTGAGAGCTATAAGGAAGCTGTTCTGCTTGCGTTGGTTGGTAATACTCCCTTTTTGTGCCACAAGCACTAAAAAATATTAAAGTAATGATAAATAAATAAAAGTGTTTCATTTTATTCCTTGATAATGTTTTAAGCTTGTAATAATCTGCCATAAGGGAGAATTTATAGGTATTTTATTAAATTCTATATCTGCATTTTTAAAATCGTTTTGTTTTAGAAAATCAAAACCTACCAATAAGGTATTATAATCTTTCAAAAAGTCTGATTTTTGATTATTTTGAGCAAGCACTATTTGTTTTAACAAAGGATCTATGTTAAGACTTAAAGTTTGATTAAGATCTTGATTGTTTTGACTCATCATGAATATGGTGTATAGATTTGCACTTTTTTGTTTTAATTCTTCAAGTAATTTTTGGTCTGAAGGATTTTTCAATAAGTTGTTAAAAATTATATTACTTTCTTGAATATTACTTTCTTGTTTTAGATTGTAAAAATAACTTCCGCTAAGATATGCGATTAAAAGTACAATGATTACAATGAAATAGTATTTGTATTTTTTTATAAAGCGCTCAGATTTGATAAAATTTTCCATCATTTGCTCTTGAGAGCTTAATTCTGCTTGAACCGCTTTTAGGTTTTCTTTTAAAGCCATATTTTCCCTTTTTTAGCAAGAATAAACATTATTTATTGTTTTAAGTCTATAATTGTAACATATAAAAATGAAAAAATAAATGATTTTATGTTATAATTTTTAACCTAAAAAGAGTTTTCTTGAGTTAAAAATTAAGATTAAGGTAAATTATGCAAATTGATGATAAATTATTAACCAAACTTGAAAAGCTAAGTGCTTTAAAAATTGCCGATGATAAAAGACAAGAATTAGAAGAACAATTAAGTCAGATTGTTAATTTTGTAGAAAAATTAGATGAGCTAAAACTTGATGATGTTGAAGCTATGACTAGCACTACAAATGCTGCAACTCCATTTAGACTAGATGAAAGTAGAAAATCTGATGTGATAGATATGCTTAGCAAGCATGCTCCAAATTCTCAGGATGGATTTTTTATAGTCCCTAAGATAATTGAATAAAATATTTGGAGTTTAATATAGATGGAAAATTTTTCTTGGTTTGATGTATTTGTTTTAGGTTTAACTGCGATTTTAGGTTTAAAAGGTTTGGTAAGTGGCTTATTTAAGGAAATTTTTGGTTTATTAGGCATAGTTGGCGGGGTTTTACTTGCTTCAAGATATGCTAAAGAAGTAGCAGAAATTATTAATAATAATTTTTATGCAATTGAAAACGAAAATCTTGCGATTTTTGCGGGATTTTTGGTTTTGTTAATTGTAATTTGGGTAGCTTGTATGGCTTTGGGAAATATATTATCAAAGATTTTTAGTATGAGTGGTCTTGGTTTTATAGATCGTATAGGTGGATTTTTATTTGGTAGTGCTAAAATATTTTTGATTTTTGCAATTTTAGTGGCTTGTATTAATAATATAGAATTTTTAAATGCAAGCTTAGAAAAATATGCTAAAAATAGCTATACATTAGATTTACTTAGACAAACAGGTGATTTTATAATGAATACTGATTTTACTCAAAATGGTTTAGATAAAATACAAGAACAAATTATAGATTCTAATTTAAGTCTAAATTCGGAGGTAAATAATGCAAATTGAAAATATTGAATATGATGTTTTGCTTGAGCGTTTTAAAAAAACACTTAAAGATAATGGTCTAAAATATACTAAACAAAGAGAAGTGCTTTTAAAAACTTTATATAATAGCGATATGCATTATACTCCAGAAAGTCTATACGTAGAAATAAAGCAAAAAAATCCCGAATTAAATGTAGGTATTGCAACAGTTTATAGAACTTTAAATTTATTAGAAGAATCTGGTATGGCTACTTCTATATCTTTTGGTGCTTCAGGGAAGAAATTTGAACTTGCAAATAAACCTCACCATGATCATTTGATTTGTAAAAGTTGTGGTGAGATTGTAGAATTTGAAAATCCTATTATCGAACAGCAACAAATGTTAATCGCAAAAGAATATAATTTTAAATTAACAGGACATTTAATGCAACTTTATGGCCTATGTCCACAATGTAGTAAAAAATAAAGGTATATTTAATGTTTGATAATATTTTAGAGCAACAAAAAATTCAAAAAGCGCAAGAGTTAAAAGAACTAGGAATCAACCCTTATCCACACTTTTTAAAAAAAGAAATGAGTATAAGTGAATATAAGGCTAAATTCATCTATATTAAAGATATAGAAAATCAGCGTGATGAAAATGCTCATGGAGTATTAGCAGGAAGATTAAAGCTTCTTAGGATAGCTGGTAAATCAGTATTTGCTAATATAGAAGATGAACAAGATAATTTACAAATTTATTTCAATCAAAACATTTTAGGGGAAGAATACTTTGCTATTTTAAAAAAATATCTTGAAGTAGGGGATATTGTTTTGGTTAAAGGTTTTCCTTTTATGACAAAAACAGGAGAATTCAGTCTTCATGTAGAACAAATTCAAATAGCTACAAAAGCTATAGTGCCTTTACCGGAAAAATATCATGGGCTGACAGATATTGAGCAAAGATATAGAAAAAGATATCTTGATATGATTATGAATAGTGAGGTGAGAAAAGATTTTATTTTGCGTTCTAAAATAGTTTCTTATATTAGATCTTTTTTTGATAACAAAGGATTTTTGGAAGTTGAAACACCAATGATGCATCCTATTGCAGGGGGAGCAAATGCAAAGCCTTTTGTAACTTATCACAATGCTTTGGGTGTGGAAAGATTTTTAAGAATTGCTCCAGAGTTATATCTAAAACGTTTGATTGTAGGTGGTTTTGAGGCGGTTTATGAGATTAATAGATGTTTTAGAAATGAAGGGATGGATTTAACGCATAATCCTGAATTTACTACAATCGAGTTTTATTGGGCTTATCATAATTATCATGATTTAATGGATTTAACAGAAGAGCTTTTTGCTATGCTTTTAGATAAATTAAAATTAGATAAAAAACTTGAATTTGATGAAAAAATAATTGATTTTTCTAAGTCATTTGAAAGAATTACTTATAAAGACGCATTAAAAAAATATGGCGGTTTGGATGATGAGCTTATTAATAATAAAGAATTAATCTTGGAAAAGCTAAAAAAAGATGGATTTGAAGCCAATGAAAAATTGGAATTAGGTCATTTACAAGCTGAACTTTTTGATAATTATGTTGAAGATAAATTGATTGATCCTACTTTTGTGATAGATTTTCCTATTTCTATAAGTCCTTTATCTAGAAGAAGTGATAAAGATGCAGATATTGCTGAAAGATTTGAGTTGTTTATCGCAGGTAGAGAAATTGCTAATGGATTTAATGAGCTTAATGATCCTCTAGATCAATATGAGAGATTTTTAAAGCAAATTGAAGCAAAAAATGCAGGTGATGAAGAAGCATGCGAAATGGATGAGGATTTTGTTAATGCATTAGGTTATGCTATGGCACCAACTGCAGGACAAGGTATAGGAATAGATAGATTGGTTATGCTTTTAATTAATAAAAAATCAATTCGTGATGTAGTGCTTTTCCCAGCCATGAGGCCACTTAAAAATGAGACAAAAGGAGAGTAAATGTTGGAAAAATTTGATAAAGAAATTTTTGATTTAACCCAAAAAGAGTTAGCAAGACAATGTGATGGTCTTGAAATGATAGCAAGTGAAAATTTTACCATACCAGAAGTTATGGAGGTAATGGGAAGTATTTTAACAAATAAATATGCAGAAGGCTATCCTGGTAAAAGATATTATGGTGGATGTGAATTTGTTGATGAGATTGAAACGATTGCTATAGAAAGATGTAAAAAACTTTTTAATTGTAATTTTGCCAATGTGCAACCTAATTCAGGCTCACAAGCAAATCAAGGTGTATATATGGCATTGTTAAATCCAGGTGATAGAATTTTGGGTATGGATTTAAGCCATGGAGGACACCTAACTCATGGTTCTAAAGTAAGTTCTTCTGGAAAGGTTTATGAAAGCTTTTTTTATGGAGTTGAGCTTGATGGAAGAATTAATTATGATAAAGTTAGAGAGATAGCAAAAGAGATTAAACCAAAACTTATTGTTTGTGGTGCTAGTGCTTATCCTAGAGTGATTGATTTTGCCAAATTTAGAGAAATAGCAGATGAGGTTGGCGCGTACTTGTTTGCTGATATTGCACATATTGCAGGTTTGGTTGTAGCGGGTGAGCATCCTAGTCCATTTCCTTATGCTCATGTTGTAAGTTCTACTACACATAAAACTTTAAGAGGTCCAAGGGGCGGGATTATCATGTGTAATGATGAAGAAATTGCTAAAAAAATAAATTCTGCAATTTTTCCAGGCATTCAAGGTGGTCCATTAATGCATGTAATTGCTGCTAAGGCTGTTGGATTTAAATATAATTTAAGTGATGAGTGGAAAATTTATGCTAAGCAAATCATCAAAAATACTGCTACTTTGGCACAAGCTTTAATAGATAGAAAATATGATTTAGTCAGCGGTGGTACTGATAATCATTTGATTTTATTAAGCTTTTTAAATAAAGAATTTAGTGGTAAAGATGCAGATTTAGCGCTAGAAAGAGCAGGTATTACAGCTAATAAAAATACTGTTCCAGGTGAAACTAGAAGTCCTTTTGTAACGAGTGGTTTAAGACTTGGAACAGCAGCTTTAACAGCAAGAGGTTTTAAAGAAGAGCAAATTTCTATTGTTGCAAATTATATAGCTGATATTTTAGATGATATACAAAATACAAAATTACAAGAGGAAATTAAGGTTAAACTGAAGGATTTAGCAAGTAATTTTATTATTTATGAAAGGGCTTTATTTTGATTACAACAATGGATTTAGCTTTAATTAAAATGGTTACAAGCCATTATTATATAAAGCGTGATACTATAGTAAATAAATACGAATACAAGGGTAGAATTTTCTTTGATAAATTTGAAAAAGTTAATGCCCCATTAACCGCTAGTGTTATACAAGAGCATATGGAAAAAAAGATAATTGTGGCGCATTCTTTGATCAATAGTTTTGATAAGGTTGAAAATATTGTATTTGATTATAACGGTTTTAACGCGGAGCGTTTTTGGCATAGAGCACAGCTTGTTTTAAGAGAAGAAGGTTTTATTAATTTTACTGCTTATAGAACAAGAACTAATAATCATTTACATTTGTATATTCATAAAGGACATACAACTTTTAACGAGGCTTGTTCTTTGGGCTCAAAACTATCTTTACTTTTTTCTCAAAAGATGCCAGTAGAGTGGAAGGTTTTTCCTAGTATGGATATACCTAGAGAATTTAATATATTAACCTTGCCTTATGAAGTTTATCAAAAAGAACGTGGTGCTTCTTGGTCTAAACATATGTAATTTTGAAAGGATGAAAAATGGAAGAAAACAATAAAAACGAATTTGATGATATAATTTTGCAAAAAAGCAATAAAAGCGAAAAACTTAAAAAAATTTTACTTAGATCGATTATTTTAATCATTGTATTTTTAGTTGTTATGATAGTAATGAAGCTAATTAATGACCCAGGTGAAGAAAAAACATTACAAATGCCATCAGAACCACAAGAGCAAGCTGCTTATGAAAATAATTTTAATTCTTTGCCTATTACAGATAGTGCTAAAGAAGAGGATGAATTTGAAGCTTTAGCTAGAAAATTAAAAGAAGAGAGTTCTTTGAATGATACAAATACTACCATAGAAGAAAAGCAAGAATTTCCAAGTAATAGTGTTTTAGATCAAATTACTACAATAGAGCCAAAAGAAGAGCCAGCTAAGGTGGAAGAAAAACAAGAAGAGATTAAACCTATGGAAAAATCTATAGAAAAACCAACTCAAAAACCTTCTGAAAAACCAAAAAATAATATAGTTGAAAAACCAAAAGCTCCAGAGCAAAGCAATACAAATGAATTATTTGAAAGTATCAAAACACCAAATGTTCAAACACAACTTCCTTCAGGTGCTTATATTCAAGTTTTTTCTTTAAATAGTTTAGATCCTAAATCAAAAGAATTAAATATACTTAAAGAAAATGGATATGATTATAAAATTTATAAAACAACAGTAAATGGCAAAGAGCTAACGAAAGTTTTAGTTGGACCTTATAAAGAGAGTGAATTAAAGACCGAATTAGAAAAAGTACGTTCTAAAATTGCAAAAGGTGCTTTTACATTTAGAGTAAAATGAAAACTTTTGCAGTTATAGGTGACCCTATTATGCATTCTAAATCTCCAAGAATGCATAATAATGCCTTGCAAACACTCAAAGAAGACGCAGTTTATACAAGATATCATCTAAAAGATAAAGCAAAACTAAAAGAGATTATTCAAAAGTTAGATGGTGCTAATATCACCATACCTTTTAAAGAAGCAGCTTGTAAAATAGCTGATTTTAAAGATGAAAGTGTTATACATATAGGCTCTGCTAATACTTTGTTAAATAAAAATAACAAAATTTATGCTTGTAATACAGATTATCTAGGATTTTTAAAAGCGATTGAAGATTTTTCTCTTATCAAAAATGCTTTGATTTTGGGTGCTGGGGGTACGGCTAAAGCTTTAGCATATGCTTTAAAATCTATATATATTGAAGTTACAGTAGCAAATCGTTCTAGTGCTAGATTTGAAAATTTAGCTAGCTATCCATGTTTTTTATATAATCAACTTGATTTAAGTAAAAAATTTGATTTGATTATCAATACAACTAGTGCAGGTTTAAATGATGAGAAATTACCTTGCCAAGAAGAGATTTTAAAAAGTATTTTTCAACATGCCAAATATGCTTTTGATGTGATATACGGTAAAAATACACCTTTTTTAAAATTAGCAAGAGAAAATGGCTTAAAAATAAAAGATGGTACACAAATGCTTTTATGGCAAGGTGTTTTTGCTCTTGAGTTATTTTTAGAATGTCAAAAAACAGAAGAAATTTTTAAAGCCATGAAAATGGCTTTAAAACTTCCTTAGTGGCTAAACCAAGATTTGATTTTATCAAACAAACTTTCTTGTTCTATAAAGCCTTCTTCATCTGCTAAGCCAAAACTTTTCTCAAGCTGCAATAGTAGATTTTTTTGTTCATCGGTAAGCGTTTTTGGAAATTTTATTTCAATTTGTACAATATGTGAGCCTAATTTTCCATTGTGAATATTTTTAACACCTTCGTTGGTTAATTCGAATTTTTGTTTATCTTTTGCACCGACTGGAAGTTTAAGATCAGCCTCTCCTCTTATAGTGGATACTTTAATAGTTTTTCCAAGAGCAGCTTGGGTAAAAAATACAGGTACTATGGTATAGATATCATCATCATGTCTGATAAATTTATCATCATCTTCTACGATGATTTTGATATATAAATCACCTCTTTGAGAAGAATTTGGAAGCTCATTTGCTTTATTTTGTACTCTAAGACTCATACCGCTGTCTATACCTTCTGGTATATCAAGTTCTATATGATCTTTTATTTCTTCATAGCCATTACCATGACATGTTTTACATTTATCTTTTATAATCTGACCACTACCTTTACAATGATCACAGCTTTGCACAAAGGTCATAAAGCCTTGTCTAACACCAACTTGCCCTTTTCCTCCGCAATGAGGACAAGTATCTAATTTTCCATTTTCTGAACCACTTCCTTTACATGATTTACAAAAACTTTTATAGGTAAAATCGATCTTTTTTTTACAGCCAAAAACAGCTTCTTTAAAGCTAATTTTTGTCGTTATTTTTAAATCTTGAGGATATTTATTTCCTTTTTCTTTTTTACGTGTTGAGCTGCCAAAACCAAATCCATCTCCAAAAAAGCTTGAAAATATATCCCCTAAATCAACATCTCCAAAACCACCAAAACCACCGGCTTGACCTTTAAGCCCTTCTTTTCCGTATCTATCATATATACTTCTTTTTTCATCATTGCTAAGCACCTCATAAGCTTCATTTACAAGCTTAAATTTCTCTTCTGCTTCTTTGTCTCCTTGATTTCTATCAGGATGATATTTTAAAGCCATCTTTCTGTATGCTTTTTTTATGGTTTCTTTATCTGAAGTTTGGGAAATTTCTAGTATTTCATAATAATTAAGTTCCACTTTTTTCCTCTCTTGAAAAATTAATATTGTAATTTTAGCAAAAAAATAAATGAATAGTTAAATTATGTGTTATAATGTTAAGTTCGTAACATATTTTCACTAAAGGGGTAGAGATGATTAATGTTTTAATGATCGAAGATGATCCAGATTTTGCAGAGTTTTTGGCAGAATATTTGGCCCAGTTTAATATAAAAGTTACTAATTATGAAGATCCATATTTGGGAATGAGTGCTGGTATAAAAAACTATGATTGTTTAATTCTTGATTTAACTTTACCTGGACTTGATGGTCTTGAAGTTTGTCGTGAAATAAGAGAAAAATATAGTATTCCTATTATTATTTCTTCAGCTAGAAGTGATTTGAGTGATAAAATTGTAGGACTTCAAATAGGTGCAGATGACTACCTGCCAAAACCATATGATCCAAAAGAAATGCACGCAAGAATTATGAGTTTGATTCGTCGTTCTAAACGAACCAATGAAACTCCCGAGAAAATAATCAATTCGGCATTTAAAATTGATGAAAAAAGACATGAGATAAGTTACAATGATGAGGTTTTGGTTTTAACTCCTGCTGAGTATGAAATTTTAAGCTATATGATAAGACAACATGGTTTTTCGGTTAGCAGAGAACAACTTGTGTATCACTGTAAAAGCTTAAAAGATAAAGACTCTAAAAGCTTAGATGTTATTATTGGTAGACTTAGAACTAAAATTGGTGATAGCTCAAAAGCGCCAAAACATATTTTTTCAGTTAGAGGAATAGGATATAAATTAATAGGATGAAAGTAACTATTAATCTTAAAATCACCGTTCTTTTTGCAACAGCTTTTTTATTTGTTTGTGCCTTGTTTGTGCTTTTAGGAAAGGTTCAGATTGATTCTTATTTAACTAACGAACAAGGAAGGCAAAAAGAAATTGTAGAAAAAATAATATACAACCTAGAAAGAAAAGAAGATTTTTCAATACATGAGTATCTTCTTTCTAAATCTTTTAAATTAGTTGAAAATGATCGCAGTGCAAAACATATCATTGCAAAAGGTGAAAAGGTATTTAGGATTAATTCTTTGTATGGAAGTTTTTCTTCTATTATTTATCATAATCAAATTTTTTTCTATGTAGAAAGATTGAATGCAAAACATCTTTATGAATTAAATGCTTCTACGCGTTTAGAATATTTATTTTTATTAAGTTTCTTTTTTAGTTTGATTTTGATTATATTTTTATATTTTTCAGTATTAAGATCTTTAATGCCTTTAAAAATTCTAAAAAAGAAAATTAAAAATATTAGTGCAGGTAAAATTGAACCTTTATCTGAATACTCTCAGATTAATGATGAAATTTCAGAAATATCTTTTGAATTTGATCATGCTATCAATAAAATTCAAGAGCTTGTAAAATCAAGACAGTTTTTTTTAAGAATGATTATGCATGAGCTTAAAACACCTATTGGCAAAGGTAGAATAGTTTGTGAAATGTTAGATAACCAAAAGCAAAAAGATCGTCTAGTAGCGATTTTTGAAAGACTTGAATTGTTGATTGATGAATTTGGGAAAATCGAAAAAGTCTTATCAAGAAATTGTCAACTTAATTTGCAAACCTATCATTTGAGTTTGATTTTAGAGCAAGCTGAAGATTATTTAATGAGGGATGATTTTTATCAAAAAGTAAAAATATCCTATAAAGAAGATACTATGATAATTGCTGATCTAGAGCTCTTTTCTTTAATGCTTAAAAATTTAATTGATAATGCTATTAAGTATTCAGATGATAAAGCGTGTGAGATTATATGCTCTGGGGATTATATAATTGTTAGAAATAAAGGGATGCAGCTTAAAAAAACTTTTGATTATTATTTAAAACCTTTTGTGAGAGAACAAAATACCCAAGTAGAGGGAATGGGACTAGGACTTTATATTATTAATAATATTTGCAATCTTCACGGTTATAATTTAACCTACAGCTATGAAGATGGCTATCATACTTTTAAAATTGTTTTTTCAAGGTTAAAATAATTTGAAAGGTTTGGAAAAATTTAACGAGCTAGTATCTGCCTTTTCCGCTTTGCCTACTATAGGGAAAAAGTCTGCTTTAAGGCTTGCATATCATGTTTGCATAAAAGATCCTTTATTAGGCTCTAAGCTTGCTTATCATATTGAAGAATCAATTAGAATGATAAAAAAATGCACACAATGTGGTGCTTTAAGTGAAAATGAATTATGCGAAGTTTGTTCTAATATAGAAAGAAATCATAGCATTATTTGTATAGTTCAAGATTCTAAAGATGTCTTGGTTTTAGAAGATAGTGGAAGTTATGATGGGCTTTATTTTGTACTTGATGATACAAGTGAAGAAAATATTATAAAATTAAGAAGCATGATTGAGCATAGCAAAACCACAGAAATATTTTTTGCTTTCACACAAGGCTTAAATTCTGATGCCATTGTTTTTTTTATAGAAGAAAAATTAAAAGATTTAAATTTGAGTTTTTCTCAAATAGCTCAAGGTATTCCAAGTGGTGTTAGCTTAGAAAATGTTGATTTTATATCTTTGCATAAAGCTATAAATCATAGAACTAAACTTGATTGATATATTGTTTTAACAATGCTAGCCATTCACTTTTATTAATATCATTTAAGATTAAATTTGCAAAATTACAATCTTTAACTCTGTTTTTAGAAAAAAGCAAAATTACAATTTGTGGATTTTTTATCTTGTACTCTTGTAAAATTTGACTAATATGCATTAGATCAAATTTTATAACCTCATAGTCTACTAAAATTAATTTAAATCTAAATTGTAATGCCTTTTTAAAGTCACTTAAATTATCTATAGTTTGATTATGTGAACAAAATTGATTAGTTATGTTTAAAATAAGATCATTTTCAAAGTAAGAAGATTTAAAAATTAAAACATTATAACAATCTCTTGTAATGTAACACTCTTGTGTAAAATGAGTATTTAAAAAATCAACAATCTCCTCAATATGAATTTCTTCAAAAGTGAAATTTAAAACATCATCTATTTTTTCCTTTGAAATGATAAAAGAATAATTTTTATCATCTTTTTGGTTATGTTTGTATAAAATTTCACTACTAATACCCATTTTAAGCAAAATAGACTGCAATAGAAAATTCTCATTTTTGTTATTATTGATAATACCTGCATGTATGTTTTTAAAGTGTCTATGTTCTAAGTTAGGTTTATAATCATTGATAAAAGGTTTTAATATATAAGCAGAATTATCTAGATATAGATAGCTCAAGCCGTGGGCAAGATATTGATAATTTTGTTCTAGATGTAGGTTTTCCTTTTTTTGCTCATGCAGTTTTTTACCCATTAAATCAAACGATAATTTTAAATTTTCTTTTAATTCTTCTAAAGAGTTTGATTTTGGTAAGGAAAAATATTTTTCTATCTCTTGAATCAAGGTCTTGTCTTTTTTGATTTTATGATTTTTTGAGATTATATAAATACAGGCAATAATAAAAATCAAAATGCTTATAAAAGTATAAATGAAGAATAATTTTTGATCCATAGGATATAAAAAATAATAATTTAAAAAACATAAAATTAAAGTCAAAACACTAATAAATAATATCATAAATTTTCCTTGATTAATTTAGCTATTTTTGCATTGGAAAGTGATTTTAATTCGTCAAAACTAGCTTTGCTAATCTCATTAAAACTACCATAATAATCTAAAAATTTTTTAATATATCCTTGAGAAATTCCAAGTTGTATTAATCTAGAACTTTGCAAATCTTGCTTTCTTTTTGTTTTTTGATGAAAACTAATTGCAAAGCGATGTGCCTCATCACGTAATTTTTGCAAAAATTGTAATTTTTTATCATCAGTAGAAAGTTGAATTTTGCCTTCTTGAGTATAAATTTTATCTTTCGCACTTCCTTTTGCCCTGTAAGCTTTCGCATCTATTTTCTCTTTGGAAATTGCTAAAATATCTACATTTGCCCCAGAGCTTTTTATGATATCATTGGCTAGCTTTAATAAAGCATCTCCTCCATCAATTAACCATAAATCAGGTGGGGGATTTTTATCAAATGACAAAGCTCTTTTGCTAAGAGTTTGAAGCATTTGATCATAATCATTTTTATAGGATAAATGGTAGTGTCTATAAGAACTTTTGTCAAATTGTCCATCTTTATAAGCCACCAAAGCACCGACATTCGCTTCACCTTGCATATGAGAATTATCAAAAATTTCTATATAATTAGGATAATTTTGTAGGTTAAAAAAATCTTTTAATTCTTTTAAAAATAAATAATTATCGCTTTTTAAGTGCTTTTGTATGTTTATTTTTGCATTTTCTAGTGCAAGTTCACATAAGGCTTTTTTTTCGCCAAGTTTTGGAGTTTTAAGATGAAATTTTTTAGAAAACCTTTCACTAAGTAAATTTTGCAAAAGGTTCATGTCTTCAAATTCTTCATGCGTATAGATTCGGGTTGAATTTACTGGACTATCTTGGGTATAATTTTCTAATATGTATTGTTTATATATTGCATTTAGGTCAAATTCATCTTGATGATTTAGAGTTAGTACTTTATGGTTTGAGCTGATTATCCTGCCATTATTTATAACAAAACGCACCATAGAGAGTATATTTGCTTCATTGTGTATGGCAAAAACATCAAAATCTTCTAATTTTGCAAGGTCTATTTGTATTTTTACACTTAAATCTTCTATTGTTTTGATTTGATCTCTTATAGTAGCTGCTTCTTCATAGTTTTCATTTTTTGCATATTCAAACATTTTATTTTCTAAATTTTTTGTCAAAGATAAGGGGTTTAAAAGAGCTTGAGTTGCCTTTTGGATAATTTTTTCATATTCTTGTTTAGAAATTTTTTGCTCACATGGGCCTTTGCAACGCTTGATTTGATAAAAAAGGCAAAGCTCCTTACAAGATTTTTTTTGTCTTAGTTCAAATGATAAATACAAAGCATTTAAAAGCTCTTTTGCTCCTTTAAAAAATGGACCAAAATATTTTATTTTGTTTTTTTTGATAATTTTTCTTGTAATTTCAAATCTTGGAAAATCTTCATTTAAATCTATATAAATATAAGGGTAGGTTTTGTCATCTCTTAATAATATATTATATTTTGGATGAAGTTGTTTTATGAAAGAATTTTCCAATATTAAAGCATCAGCCTCACTTTTTGTAGTGATAAATTCTAAATGATGTGTTTGGCTAATCATTTTTTGAATTCTCAAGCTATTGTTAGGATTTGGGCAAAGATTTGGAGTGAAGTTAAAATAACTTCTAATGCGGTTTTTTAAATTCTTGGCTTTACCTACATATAAAAGTTTACCTTGAATATCAAAGTATTGATATACACCAGGTAAATTTGGTAAGGTTTTGAGTTCATTTTCAAGCATTTTTTATAAGCTTTCGCAGTTCTTCAAATTTGTTATGTAAAATAGGATTTTCAAAATGATTTTTAAAATTTCCATTAGAAAGCTCTAAGTGAGCTTTTTTATGCTCATTAAAAGTTTTGTTTTTAGAAATAAAGTTTTGATCACTGAGTATTTTTATGTTTTCTACCTTTGCAAAATTACTCATTGGCCTAGCTAAAGTATAGTTTTTTATGAGACTTTTAATCATTTTTTTGGTATTATCGTGATTTAATTCCATATATGCAATGTGGTGCTTAACTAAAATAATCAAAGTATTATTTTTTATAAAGAGTTTAGTAATCATTTGTTGGTGATTGTGATTAAATAAATTTAAAAACTCTTTATATTGAAAAAATATTTTTAAAGGTTTATAATGTTTAAAATCAGCAAGCTCGTTGATGATGTAATGACTCGTTTTAATTTTCATTTAATTATTTTAACATTTTTTTTATTAATATTTCTAAATGCATGTGGTTATAAGGATGCTCCATTTTATGAGATAAAAGATAATAATGGCAGTGTAAAGGAAATAAAAAAATTCCAATCTTTGGAGAGTGAAATATGAATAAAATACTTTTTTTACTTTGTTTTGGTGTTAGTTTTTTGTTAGCTAGTCAAACACATGAGCTAAATTTAGCTTTTAGTGCTTTAGGTATAGGTATTTTAATAATTTTTATATTAGGTTATTATTTTATCGCAGCAGAAGAGAAATATCATATCAATAAAACTAAGCCTGCTTTATTTATAGGAACTTTTTCTTTTATTATCATTGGTATATATATGGTAATGAATGATTTAGACACACAAATACTTGAAGAAAGTGTAAATCATCTTATTTTAGAAATTGCGCAAATTGTGTTTTTCTTAATAGCTGCTATGACTTTTATAGAAGCCTTGATAGAAAGATCGGTTTTTGAAACTTTAAAATACAAACTTGTAAGCAAGGGTTATACTTATAGAAAGTTATTTTGGCTAACAGGTATTTTAGCTTTTTTTATTTCCCCAATTGCGGACAATCTTACAACAGCTTTGATTTTATCCACTGTGCTTTTAACCATAGATAAAGATAATAAAGAATTTTTAATCCCAGGTGCTATAAATATTGTAGTAGCAGCTAATGCTGGTGGAGCTTGGTCGCCTTTTGGTGATATTACTACTTTAATGGTTTGGACAGCAAAAAAAGCCACGTTTTTTGAATTTTTTGCTCTTTTTCCTGCCTCTTTTATTGGCTGGTTGCTTACTGCTTATTTATTGTCACGTTATGTGCCTAATATTAAGCCAAATTTCCATAAGGATAATTTAGAAAAAGTCGAGATTAAACCAGGTGGTAAAGTTTTTATTGTGCTTGGTTTTTTAACTATAGCTTTGGCGGTATTTATTCATAGTATTTGTGATTTACCTGCAATGTGGGGTATGATTTTTGGCCTTTCATTGCTTAGTTTGTATATGTATTTTTTCAACAGAAAACAAGGTAAAAAAGATTTAAATATTTTTCATTATATGACGCGTATTGAGATGGACACTTTATTATTTTTCTTTGGTATTTTATCTGCTGTGGGCGCCTTGCATTTTGTTGGTTGGCTTGCTTATGCTTCTGATCTTTATGCAAAATTTGGAGCTACTAGTATTAATATAGGAGTAGGATTTTTATCTGCTATTGTAGATAATGTTCCGGTTATGAGTGCGGTATTAAAGGCAAATCCAAGCATGGATGATACTCAATGGCTTTTAGTAACTCTTACAGCAGGAATAGGGGGGTCTTTGATCAGCTTTGGTTCAGCTGCTGGAGTAGGAGTGATGGGCAAAATGAAGGGAATTTATACTTTTAACGCTCATTTAAAATATGCATGGACGATTTTGGTTGGTTATATAATATCTATTATAGTTTGGTATGTACAATTTCAATTGTTAAATTTATAAAGGAGTTAGATGAAAAAAGCAGATATTTTAGTTTTGGACTTTGGTTCACAATATACACAACTCATTGCTAGAAGATTAAGAGAGCAAGGTGTGTATGCAGAAATTTTACCTTTTAACGTAAGTTTAGATGAGATCAAAGCTAAAGAGCCTAAGGGTATTATTTTAAGTGGTGGGCCAGCTAGTGTATATGCAAATGATGCTTATTTTTGTGATAAGGGTGTTTTTAATTTAAATATACCAGTTTTAGGAATATGCTATGGTATGCAACTTATGGCACATCATTTTGGAGCAAATGTTGCCCCAGCAGGCCATAAAGAATATGGTAAAGCAACTATAGATATTCAAAATGATAGTGATTTGTTTAAAAATTTACCTAAAAAGCAAACGGTATGGATGAGCCATTCTGATAAGGTTGAGAATTTGCCACAAGGTTTTGAGGTTTTAGCGACTAGCGAAAATAGTCCATTTTGTGTATTTGGAGATGAGAAGCGTAAATTTTTTGCTTTACAATTTCACCCTGAAGTGCAACATAGTGAATTTGGAAAAAGCATCTTGAAAAATTTTGCTAAGTATGCATGTAATTGTGATAGTGTATGGAATATGGGATCTTTTGCAAAAACTCAAGCACAAAAAATCAAAGAAGAAGTAGGAAATGATAAAGTACTTTGTGCAGTAAGTGGCGGAGTTGATAGTAGCGTGGTGGCTGCATTGTTAGCAAGTGCGATAAAAGATCAAGTAGTAGTTGTTTTTGTTGATAATGGTCTTTTAAGAAGTGGTGAAAAAGAACAAGTTGAGTATATGTTTAGACACACCTTGGGCATTGATTTAATCAGTATTGATGCTAGAGAGATTTTCTTAAGTCGTTTAGCAGGGGTAAGAGATCCTGAACAAAAGAGAAAAATCATAGGAAATACTTTCATAGAAGTTTTTGAAGAAGAAGCTAAAAAACATAAAGATGTAAAATATCTAGCACAAGGGACTTTGTATACTGATATTATTGAAAGTTCGGTTGTAGGAGCTAGTAAGACTATAAAATCTCATCATAATGTGGGTGGTTTACCTGAAAAGATGAATTTAAAACTCATCGAGCCATTAAAGGAAATTTTTAAAGATGAGGTAAGAGCTTTGGGAATGGAGCTTGGCTTAAGTAAAGATGTAGTTTATCGTCACCCTTTCCCAGGGCCAGGCCTTGCTATACGTATAATGGGTGAGGTAAATGAGCCTAGTTTGGATCTTTTAAGAAAAGCAGATGTTGTTTTGATTGAAGAATTAAAAAGCAGTGGCTGGTATGATAAGACATGGCAAGCTTTTTGTGTGCTTTTAAACGTGCAAAGTGTTGGTGTAATGGGTGATAATAGAACCTATGATAATGCAGTTTGCGTGCGTGTTGTTAATGCAAGCGATGGTATGACTGCAACTTTTTCTCATTTACCTTATGAATTATTAGAAAATATTTCACGTCGTATTATTAATGAAGTAGAAGGAATCAATCGCGTAGTGTATGATATTTCTAGCAAGCCACCAGCAACGATTGAATGGGAATGATCATTTAGTGCAAAAATAAACAAAAGCAGGGGGAAGATTTTGCCAAATGATAGGTGAAATTTCTACCTTGCTAAAAGTGGCAAAAAGTTTTTTCTTAAAAGCTCTCCCTTTTGGTGTTGGGAGTATATAAGCAAATGTTGCAAAACAACCATTTTCCTCTAAAGCATCATGAATGGATTTTAGCAATAAATCTTGTTCTTTGGAATTTAATAAAGCCCAAGGAATTCCTGAGATAATTAAATCTACACTATTGATCGCTCTTTTTTCTAACATATTTGGTAAAAATTCTGCTGAGTTGACTTCTATATCTATATTTTTTATCTTTTGCTTTAATTTTTTTGCCATTTGAGGATTGATTTCTACGGCAAAAAAACTTGCATTATGGCTTTTTTGTTTGAGGATATACTTTGTAAAACTTCCTGTACCAGGCCCTATTTCAACGATATTTTTTGCATGTTGGACATGAGAAGTTATGAGTTTACTTAATTTTTTAGAGCTTGCGCAAAACGCACCTGTTTGTTTTGGGTTTTTAAAATATTGATATAAAAACATAAATAAAATACCTAAAGACGTTTATTTTGTGAAATTTTAAAATATAATTGTAAATTTATGAAAACAAAGTTAAAATAAGAATTGAATTTTTCTTTAAATCAAGGATTTGGATATGCACGGAAAAATAATGGTTTATGTGGATGCTACTGGAAGAGGAACAGTAATCAATCTAGCAAAAACATTTTTTGAATTTAATAAACACGCATGGCATGATAAAAGAAGTATGCCAACGGTTGGTATGTTTGTTGAATTTAGATCCGATGGAAAGCATATTACCGATTTACGTCCTTCTAAATTTCAAGAATTTACAGATGGTGATTTTATCAAAGAAAGAGATTTCTGGAAAACAGATAGTGATGATGAATTAGAAGATTTAAGACTGACAAGACGCGATGCTTATGTTCAAGAACTTTATAGAGAAACAGATTATGATAATCTTGATAAAATCACATTAAATTTAACTATCCCACAAGCCATTCAAAGATATTTTTATAATGAAACCTTGTCAATTAATGCAGTAAAAGACATTAACACAGATGAGGTGCCATATATTATTGATTTTTTTGCTATGAAGCGTTTTTTATATAAGGCTTTAGATACTTTATTATTTTCGGATAATACTATCAATCAAGCTGATTTTTCTGCAATGAAAAATATCATAGTGCACCTTGAAATGTCATATAAAGATATGAAAGACAAGCAAAAGCATATCAATATGGAACGCTTATATGAAGAGGTTTTTTTATCTCATCAGTGTCATTATCAAGCACTTTTGGCTTCAATTGATAATAGAAAAAATAGAAAATTAGCGCTTGATCGTCAAATGAGCACTTTAATAACAGATATAAAATCAAAACAAGCAAGATTAGAAGCAGAAGGTGGAAAAAAACACCATGAACTAGAAGAAATGATACAAGGTAAAAAACAAAAACTAATAGAATTAAAAAACGAAGCTGATTATTTTACTAAAAGCGTAGAAAGACTAGAGTTGATAAAAAAATCTTTTTATGAAAAAAATTTTACAATTTTTAGTAATAGTTTTAATATGGCAAGAGAAAAGCTTTTTGAAAAGATTAAGCAGGGTTTAAATATATGTGCAACAAAACTAGATATAGAAATTTGGAAAAAATCTTTAAAATCAACAAGCATTAAAAACTCTTATTTTAAAACAGCAAGTGAAATTTCTTTTTGTACGCTTTCTTTTGCTGAGCTTTATTTAAACAGACTAAACAAACATGCTTTAAACCCAAATGATCAATTGTTATTTTCATATGTAAAGAAAGTAAAAAAAGAATGTGAAAAGAATTTCCTAGTTGTAACTTCTAACCCTGATTTATATGTTAATATGAAGATTCAAATTTTTGCAATGAATCCTTATTATGTAGTTAAGCATGCACCTAAGAAAGTAAATTACCAAGGGTTAATGAAAAATACTGAATTTGATATAGTTTATGTCGATGAAAAGACTATATGGGCGCCTGTTGCTGATGTTATTTTGGAAGGAAAATATTTTTTAAAGAAAGATTCTAAGACAAAATTTAAGATTTTATAAAAACCTTTTAAACGCTATTTTTAAGTTTTGTTAGCTATAATTATACTGCCTAAATGGTTCGATATGGTATTAAAGAGGATCCAACACATTAATTATAAGCTGTGATGTGTGATTTACCGTGTTCTGTGACTTCGTTTGAGTTTTGAAAAAAGCGAGAAGCTGCAGCCTTTAAAAATCACCTAATGGCATACTTTGACTTTTTGAGGGTCAGACACTTATACTCCGGCCATTTGGGTTTTTGTAATATTTTTAAGGAAAATAATGAAAATTTTAATACTAGGAAGCGGTGCTAGGGAGTATTCTATCGCTTTGGCTCTTCAAAAAACAAATGATAATTTAGAATTTTATTTTGCTCCAGGAAATGGTGCTACTGCTAAAATAGGAACAAATCTTAATATGAAAGATCCTAAAGTTATAACAGCTTATGCAAAAGCATCTGAGATTGATCTTTGCATAGTTGGGAGTGAGAATTTTTTAGCAGAGGGTATAGTAGATCTTTTTAAAGAAAACAATATTGCTATTTTTGGGCCTACTAAAGCTGCTGCTATGTTGGAAGCTTCAAAATCTTTTATGAAGAGTTTTTTAAAAAAATATAAAATCAAAACAGCTAAATTTTTAAACACAACCGATTATGAAAAAGCTAAGAAATTTATCACGTCTTTAACACCTCCTATTGTTGTAAAAGCAGATGGCTTATGTGCAGGTAAAGGGGTGATTATTGCGCAAAGCCATGAAGAAGCTTTAGAAGCTACTAAAAATATGCTAAGTGGAGAAAGCTTTGGGGAAGCTGGAAAAATTGTTGTGATTGAAGAATATCTTGATGGTTTTGAATTAAGCGTATTTGCAGTTTGCGATGGAAATGATTTTATATTGTTGCCTGCAGCGCAAGATCATAAAAGATTATTAGATAATGATAAAGGGCCTAATACGGGTGGCATGGGGGCTTATGCTCCAAGTACTTTAGCAAGTGAAAATTTGTTAGAGCAAGTGAAGAAAGATATAGTGGCGCCAACTCTTAAAGGCATGAAAGAAGAAGGTGCTGAATTTGTTGGAGTGTTGTTTATAGGCTTGATGGTTGTAAATAATAAACCTTATGTTTTAGAGTATAATGTGCGTTTTGGTGATCCTGAATGTGAGGTTTTGATGCCTTTAATAGAAAATCCTTTGGATTTATTTTTAGCATGTGTGAATAAAAATCTTGCCAATACTCATATAAAAATTAAAAATGAATTTGCTGTGGGTGTGGTTTGTGCAAGTAAAAATTATCCTTACAAGGACTCACCAAAAGCTTTGATTGAGATAGGCGATATTCCACAAAATTCTCATATTTCTTATGCTGGTGTGAGTTTAGAAGATGATAAATTATATGCCAGCGGTGGTCGCGTGTTGGTTTGTGTGGGAACTGGCAAAAGCATTGAAGAAGCTCAAAAAAACGCTTATATACTTTGTGAAAATGTCCATTTTAAAGGAAAACAATACAGAAAAGATATTGCCTTTCAGGTTCTTAAATGAGCACCAATCAAGAATTATTTGATAAGCTAGAAAAAGAAGAAATAAAAATAGCAAGTTTTAAAAAAAGATTTTTAGCTTATGTTGTCGATAGTTTTGTAATTTTGGGCATCGTAAGTATTATTTTGCTCGATAAAATTAATTCTATGCAAACTTATGAAGAAATTCATAATCTTTTAATGCGTTTTGCTGGTGGGATTTTGATTTTACAGTTTGCATACCATAGTTTATTTACTTATTTATATGGCGCAACTTTAGGAAAAATGCTTTTGAAGATCATGGTGATTGATCAAGAATTGCTAGATAAACCAAATTTTACTCAAAGCGCTCTAAGAGCAGGTGTAAGACAAATTAGTGATATGTTGTATGGTTTAGGATTTGCTTGGGCTTTGAGTAATATTGTTTTGAAAACTTGGCATGATTATGCAGCCAAAACAGTGGTGATAGATCTTGCGTAAAATATTGCTTTCTTTAGCTTGTGTAGGGAGTTTGTATGCTTCTAAGGTAGACATTTATGCTTTAGATGTTGTAAAAATAAATGATATCATAGAAGCAAAAAACAATGTGGTTGTAGTTTCTGATTTATATTTAATAACCGCAAGCGAGGCTAAATTTAATGAAACAACTAAAGATTTAGAATTGTTTGGTGATGTGAATATCTTACGAGGACAAAAAGAAAGAACCAATTCTACTTATACTAAAATTAATCTTAAAGATAACACAACAGCTTTTAAAAATTTATTTTTTTCAAATAACGATTTAGAGGTTTGGTTGCAATGTCATCAAGCAGATTTAAATGATAAGTTTGTTGTAACTAAAAAGTCGGTTGTTTCTAGTTGTAATGTTGAAAATCCTGATTGGGAAATTCGTTTTGATGAAGGAAAATTAAATAAAGAGAGTAATTTTTTACATCTTTATAATGCAAGATTGTATGTAAAAAATACTCCTGTGATGTATTTGCCGTATTTTGGCTTTAGTGTAGACACTAAAAGGAAAAGTGGTTTGTTAATTCCTCAGGTGGTTTTAAAACAAAGCGAGGGGTTATATTATAACCAACCAATCTATTATGTTATTGATGATAATGCAGATATTCAATTTGAACCTCAAATTAGGACAAAAAGAGGCTATGGATTATACTCAACTTTAAGATTTATTGATAGTCCTTATTCTCAAGGTGAAATTAGTGGTGGTATTTTTGGAGAAAAATCAAGCTATAAAAAAGAAGAAAATTTAAAAAACAAAGAACATTATGGTTTAGAGATTAAATATTCAAGTGAAGCTTTACTCAAGAGCCTTTTGAGCGATGAATTTCAAGAAGGTTTATGGATTGATGCTACTTATTTAAATGATGTAGATTATATGAACTTAAGCTCTAGTGCAAAAACTGAAGCTTCTTTGGTTACCTCAAAAATAAATTATTTCTTATCTGATGATGATAATTATTATGGTGCTTATGCAAAGTATTATATAGACACTTCTAAAATTAGCAACAAAGATACCATGCAAGAATACCCTTCTTTTCAATATCATAGATATTTAAATGGTTTTTTTGATAACTATATACAGTATAGCTTAGATGCTTCTTTTCATAGATATTATAGACATACGGGTATTTATGCTAAAACTTTAGATTTTGATTTACCTTTAATTTATCATACAAGTTTTTTGGATGATTTTTTAAATTTTGCCTTTACAGAAAGAGTTTATGCAAATTTTGTAGATTATTCTAATACAGATATTAAAAATCAAGAGCATTTGTTTAGAAATTCACATAATTTTTCTTTATATACAGATCTTTCTAAACCTTATGAAAATTTTTATCATACCTTGTATTTAGGTGCTAATTATTTTATACCTGGAGCCAAATCAGGTAAAATTACCGAAGATTTTATAGAATTAAAAGATGATCCTGAGCAGTTTAATTTTTCGATGTATCAGTATTTTTATAGTGCTTTAGGCAAAAAAAAGCTATATCATAGTTTAAAGACTAAGTATTTTACCAAAGAAGGTAGTTTTGGTGGTTTTGATAATGTTGTGGAATATTTTTATAATGATTATATAAGTTTAAGAAATGAGGCAGAATATTCAGGGGTAGATAATCGCTTTGATAAAGTATTTAGTGAGGTCTTATTTGATTATGGTGAGTGGAAAGTTAGTTTAAATCATGCCTATAGAATATATGAAAAAGAAAAATATAATTTTTTAGGAACTAAAGCTCAGTATGATATAAATACCAACTATCAAATATTTGGGGGTTTGTGGTTTGATTTGAATAAAGATCCTGAAAAATGGGAGATAGGTTATACTTATCAAAGAAAGTGTTGGAATTATTCTTTGATGTATCGTAAGGATATTTCACCTAAACTTACTAGTGGTGGGATTAGCGCTAAAGATCAAAGTGGTGTATATTTTATGTTTAATTTTTATCCTTTGGGTGGTGTATCTTATGATTTTTCTCTGGAAGAAAATGAAAGGTCTATATAATGTTTTTTGAAGATGAAAAAGATGCGCTTGAAAGATTATATGATTTACTTCCATTAAATAAATTAAAAGATTATATCATTATTACTCCTTCTTTAAAATCTATAGTTTTTGTTGATGCATTGGCAAAAAAATTAGAAATACCCTATGATTTTTTATTTACAGAGCAAATCAAAGCTCCTAATAATGATGAATGTCAAATAGCTATGATTAGCGAAACAAAAGAATTAGTTTACAATGAAGCCTTAGTTAAGGCTTTTGATATAAGCTTAGATTATATTTATGGTGAGGCAAATAGAACTTATGAAGAAAAAATTTTAAAGAATGTATATCGTTATAGAAAAGGTAATCTTTTAAAAGATTTAAAAGGAAAAAATATTTTAATGTTGCATGAGGGGTGTGAGAGTGGGATTACTGCTTCTTCATGTATAAAAAGTTTGTTAAAAGAAGAGGTTAGTAGTATTATTTATGCCACCGCTTTGATGCCAAGTGATGTATATGATTATATTAGTGTTTTTGCAGATGAGGTTTATTGCGTGCAAAAAATTGATCATTTTGTAGATATTGAGTTTTATTTTAAAAATAAAACGATTTTGCAAGCTCACGAAATTTTAGATATTTTAGAAGAAAGTAGGTATTATTTACCTTTAAAAAAATAAATTTATATCTGAGCAATAAGTTGTTTAGATATAAATTTATAGGCAAAATAAAAACAGGCTTTTTAAGTTTTAGTTTTTAAAATTTAAAAAGCTTATTTGGTTTTGCCTATGATAAAAATTTAAAGGAAAATCATGCGACATGAAATAAATATCAATAATCATCTTGAAATATTTGATACCGATAAAGTGGCAAAACAAGCAGCAGGTGCAGTTTTAATGCAAGAAAAAAATGCAGTAGTTTTAGCAACTGTGGCAAGAGAAGAAAAAATGGTAGAAGAAGATTTTTTGCCTCTTACAGTTCAATATATAGAAAAAGCTTACGCAGCAGGTAAAATTCCAGGAGGTTATGTAAAAAGAGAAACTAAGCCAGGCGACAATGAAACATTAAGCGCTAGGATTATAGATAGAAGTTTAAGACCTCTTTTTCCAAAAGGATATGCATATCCAACCCAAATTGTTGTAATGGTTCTTTCTGCTGATCCTGAAGTAGATTTACAAGTGATGAGTTTAAACGCTGCAAGCGTTGCTTTGTATTTAAGTGATATCCCTATTAAAGCACCTGTTTGTGGCGTAAGAATAGGTCGTATAAATAATGAATTTGTTTTAAATCCAAGCAATAGTGAGTTAAAAAATAGCACTTTAGATCTTTATGTAGCAGGCGTTAAAGATGAGCTTTTAATGATAGAAATGAGAGCTTTGGCAAACAAGCAAGATGATAAACACCGTATGAATGAACTTAGCGAAGATGATACTTTAAAGGCTTTAGATTTTGCAAGTAGTGCAATCTTGCGTGGTTCCAATGAATATGAAAAAGCATTTGCTGCTTATAGAAAAAATTCTAAACTTGAGTTTAAAATAGAGTCAGATAATATTCAAATTATTGACTATATAAAAAATACTTATATAACAAAACTCAAAATTGCTATTAATCAAATGGCAAAAAGTGAAAGGGCAAGTGAAATTTTACAAATAGCAAAAGAGATTGAAAGTGAATCTATAGCTATTGAAAACGAATGGAAATTTGAAGATATTGAAAAAGCTTTACATGCATGCAAAAGAGAACTTATTAGAAACCAAATTATTAATGAAAATAAAAGAGCAGATGGTAGAGGTTTAAAGGATGTTAGAAAAATAGACATAGAAACAAATATTTTACCAAGTGCACATGGATCTTGTCTTTTTACTAGAGGGCAAACCCAAGCCTTAGTTGTGGCCACCTTGGGAAATGATAATGATGCGCAAATGTCAGATATGCTTACAGAAAAAAACCCAATTTGTGAAAAATTTATGGTTAATTATAATTTTCCAGGTTTTTCGGTGGGCGAAGCTAGCCCTATAAAAGCTCCTGGCAGAAGAGAGCTAGGCCATGGAAATTTAGCAAAAAGAGCTTTGTATCCTAGTGTTGATACAGATTATGTTCATACAATTCGTTTGGTTTCTGAAATTTTAGAAAGCAATGGTTCTAGTTCTATGGCTACTGTTTGTGGTGGTGCATTGGCTTTAAGAGCTGCAGGGGTAAAAAGTGAAAAACTAGTAGCAGGTGTGGCGATGGGGCTTGTTTTTGAAGATGAAAAATATGCTATTTTAACCGATATCATGGGGCTTGAAGATCATGATGGAGATATGGATTTTAAAGTAGCAGGAAGCTATGATGGAATCACTGCTTTGCAGATGGATATAAAACTTGGTGGTATAGAGCAACAGGTTTTAAAAGAGGCTTTATATCAAGCAAAAGAAGCTAGGGAGCATATTTTGCAATTAATGGAAGAGGCTAATCAAAACATAGTTGTTAATGAAGCTATTTTGCCAAAGATTGAAATTTTTAATGTAGATCCAAATAAAATTCCTGATATTATAGGTCAAGGTGGTAAAACCATTAAAGAAATTATTGAAAAATTTGAAGTTAATATTGATTTAGATAGAGATAAAGGTGAGGTTAAAATAGCAGGAATTGATCATGATTTGATTTCTCAAAGTAAAGAGTATATATTAAATTTACTTCACTCTAAAGGTTCTAACAAAAAGCGTGACAAAAAGGAAATGCCTAAATTTGATATCGGTGAAGAATTTCTAGGACGAGTTCAAAAGGTTGTAGAATTTGGAGTTTTTGTAGAACTTAAAGAAGGCGTGGATGGTTTATTGCATAATTCTAAGATTAAAGAAAAGTTAGAAGTAGGTAATGAAATTAAAGTTAAAGTTGCAGAAATCAAAAACGGAAAAGTATCTTTAGACTTAGCCTAAATTTTGAGTATATAAAAAAATATGCTCAAAATTTTATATTATATCTTGACAAAAGAATATTCTTTTGGCATAATTTCGTTTTTTGATTGTCTCGTTAGCTCA